>NC_015436.1:636370-954555 GCF_000208385.1 Parasphaerochaeta coccoides DSM 17374
CGACCGGAATTTGCTCGCTGAGGGATGTTGACACATTACGTCCATCCCCCGTATAGTACGCATCGTACCTTTTGCCACCTTAGCTCAGCTGGCCAGAGCACGTGACTTGTAATCTCGGGGTCGTCAGTTCGAATCTGACAGGTGGCTTTTGATTTTGAGAGGTAATTCATTTAATTGTAATGAGTTGCCTCTTTTTTTATGCTCTTTTCGTACCCATTTCTGTACCTTTTCCCCCTTTACCGACACACACAGCATTGCGCCCAGAGTATGACCATAGGACGCCAGAGAGAATATTGGAGCAATTGCAACCGGTGCGGGCGATATTAGAGGATAGGACGAAAGAGGTTAACGATCAAATCTTTCTCGTCCTTCTATGCTCATATAGCCCTACTGCCCAAGTCTTTCTTCTTCTTCTTTTTTCTCTTTAGGTAGAATGACATCCAGCTTTTTGTTGATTTCGCCAAGCGTTTCATCCATGTCCTCAGAGCTTTCGAGAGGGAGGGTAGAGGCCGATCGCTACGACAATAATCAGAACGCCGCCGACAATATAGATACCACCATCATATGAACCCGGATTTAGTAGCCCCGAAAAAAAGAAATATATGCCGATGATTGTCCCGATGATTAAAAAGATTTTTCTCATTCCTATCCTCCCAATATTTTTATGATTATTCTTGGTTATACAATACGCGGTACCATCCGGAAATGAAAAAATTGTGCAAAAATTGTGCAAGGACTTTGCTCGATGATAAACGAATGGTTTCCATTGGCAAAGTTCCAGATCGCGAATATAATAATACAAGATTGACAGGAGGGCCATGTATGGATTTTATGACTGCAAAAGAAGCATCTGCGCTTTGGGGAATCTCGCAAAGGCGAGTGGCACTTCTGTGTTCAGAAAACAGGATTGATGGTGCCGAAATGATGGGGAAGATGTGGCTGATTCCAAACACGGCGACAAAGCCTGATGATGCCAGGAGCTTGCGCTTCCAACCGCTTGAATGCCTGCCTGTTAAACCATTTGTGAAATGGGCAGGAGGCAAAGCTCAGATATTAGATGAGATACGACGCTTATATCCATCTGGATTAGGAGCGACAATCACGAAATACGCCGAACCATTTGTCGGTGGCGGTGCAGTGTTGTTTGATATTCTTAGCAAGTATCAGCTTGACGAAATATATATAAGTGACATTAACCGCGAGTTAATCGCAACGTATACACACATTCGAGACGACGTTGGCGAACTCGTTGATGCTCTCAGAACTATGGAGCAAGAGTATATTCCAGCTTCGGATGATGACCGTAAAGAATACTATTATGAAAAGCGTGAACGCTTCAATCATCTGAAAGCAGAATCCGATACGAGCGTAGAAGTCGCAGCCTTATTCATTTACCTGAATCGGACTTGCTTCAACGGGTTGTACCGCGTCAATAGCAAGGGCGGGTTCAATGTTCCGATGGGGAGCTACAAGAACCCGACTATTTGTGATGAAAACAATCTGGCAGCGGTGTCCGAACGTTTACAGAATGTCGAAATTGTCTGCGGCGACTACAAAGAATCGTGGAGCTTCATAGACAAGAGGACTTTTGCTTATTTTGATCCTCCTTATCGACCGCTTTCCGATACAGCGAGCTTCACATCATATGCCCAAGATGGGTTTGATGATGATAAGCAGGAAGAACTTGCCCGGTTCATTAAGGAATTGAGCCGAAAGGGCGCGTATGTCGTCGCAAGCAATTCTGATCCGAAGAATACCAATGAGGGTGATAACTTTTTTGATGAACTTTACAACTCACTTTCTATTGCCAGAATTTCTGCAAGTCGCACCATCAATTCCGTTGGTGATAAACGCGGACGGGTAAGTGAGTTGTTGATTTCTAATTGTGAGGCGATAAGAGTATGAGAGACTTTGCCGAATGGCTTTCTCGTTTCCGAGAGAGCATCAGCGATTATGCCTATTACATTGACTTTGCCAAGGTTCACAAGAATGTTGATACAATCAAGGTTGAACTGAATATCCTGAACTCACTGATTGGCTCGCAAAACATCGAGGCAGAGTTTGATGCTCTAGTCACGAAATACCCGGACACGCTGAAATGCGTACCCCTCTTGCTTGCGGTCAGGGCGAGCGAAATTTACGCTATTGACGAGGATGGTGAGTTTACATATGAGTTCCCCAAACCCAACCAGACCGCTGCGCAGTACAGGGTATTTATGCGAAAAACAGGACTCTTTGATCTAATGGAGCAACACATTGTCCATAGCCTTGTGGACTACGCGACAGGTGTGGAAACCGGGCTTGATAGTAATGGGCGCAAGAACCGAGGCGGTCACTTGATGGAGAATCTTGTTGAGAACTATCTTCGCAAGGCTGGCTTTAAGCGCGATGTCAACTACTTCAAAGAAATGAAGCTTGCTGATATTGAGAGCAAATGGGGTCTTAATCTGTCGGCACTGAGTAATGATGGTAAGACGGTCAAACGGTTTGATTTCGTTGTCAAGACGGAGCAAACAGTCTTTGCCATTGAAACGAACTTCTATGCGAGTAGCGGCTCGAAGCTGAATGAGACGGCGCGGAGCTACAAAAACATTGCACAAGAGGCACAGAGTATTGATGGGTTTGCTTTCGTCTGGTTCACTGACGGTAAGGGGTGGATTTCCGCAAGACACAATCTTGAAGAAACCTTCGATGTGATGGAGCACATATATAGTATTTCAGACTTAGAGAACGGAGTAATGGGCAGGATATTTCGATGACAATAAGAAAATGGGAGCCGGATAATTTTGAGTTAGAGACTAATACGGTATGGAGTTTTCCTGATCGCGGGAACTGGGCGACGCATGATGCCAAGTGGCGCGGAAACTGGTCGCCGTATATACCAAGGAACATATTGCTTCGCTACTCCGGAGAGGGCGATTGGGTGCTTGACCAATTTGTCGGCGGTGGTACGACATTGGTTGAAGCGAAACTGTTGAACCGCAATATCATTGGCATCGATGTCAATCCGGATGCACTGAATCGGTGTAAGGCGAAGATTGATTTTGAGTGTCCAAATGCAGGAACAGTAAAGCTATATCAAAACTCAGCGGGTAATCTGAGCTTCATTGAGGCTAACAGCATAGATCTGATTTGCACGCACCCACCATACGCTGATATTATCCATTACAGCGAAGATATCGAAGGCGATCTTTCTCTAATGAGTGTTCGTGATTTTCTGGGTGCAATGAAGCCTGTTGCAGAAGAATGCTACCGTGTATTGAAGAAGGGGAAGTTTTGCGCCGTACTGATGGGTGATACTCGTAAAAAAGGTTGTGTTATTCCGATGAGCTTTGATGTTATGAAGATATTTGAAGCGGCTGGATTCGTAACGAAAGAGATAATCATCAAGGAACAGCACAACTGCAAGGCGACGGGTTATTGGAAAACCAATAGCATAAAGCATAACTTCCTGTTGTTGGCGCATGAGTATTTATTTGTGTTCCGGAAATAAGCTCATGGTCGATGACCGACTCAACGGACGACAGCCCGCTTCCAATTGCCCACCTACAAAGGAACGGACGATACCGGCACCAATGGCATCCTCAAGGGAAAGATAGGGGGCTAAATCTTGTATGCGCAAAACCTATCCCGCATTTAGTTCCTGACTTGTCTAGGATGCGACAGTATATCTGCCGTGGGCAAAACGCCCTGCTGGAATATCTCAAGAAAATTCACTGTCTGGTGAATAAGGACGAAGCCGTCATTAAAAATACAAACCAAGACTATATACAATATGCTATATGATATAAAAAATATTTTACGCTAATAGGTGGCTTACCATGGCATCCAGTTCTGAATTTGTGGCATATCTCTGTGACTTGCTTTCCCCTTTGGGGAATGTGTCTGCAAGAAAGATGTTCGGTGATTACGGCATCTATGTTGACGGTATTTTCTGTGCCCTCTGTTGTGATGACATCCTCTACCTCAAACCTCTGGAAAAGATTCTTGAACAATATCAGAGGACACTTGCTCCTCCTTATCATGGAGCAAAGGGATGGATTGTTTTCGATGACCCGGAATCTGATGATGCGCTTCTGCCTCTCTTTCAAGCCGTCCTTGCCGAGCTGAAGAAAGCATCTTCGGAGAAACCTTCCAGGAGATCGGGAAGGGTAAAGTAGCTGTCTTGTTCCTTCCAATGATGACGCTTGATTCCATTGCTCCAACGTAGTATATTAATTATGCCTTGCATTTGTATGCGGGGGTGTTTCGGTTTCGACCGGCGGTATGTCAGGTCAGTAGTTGCAAGCGGAGCGCCAACTCCTAAAACTAGCACACGCTTTACCTGCCAAAAAAGAAGACGAAAACGTCTCTTATGACGCAGAATATGCTTTCGCTGCCTAAGGTAGTGTAAGTATACAGGTTCGCCAGGTGCAGCCCATAACCTGCGGATACCTGTAACAACAGGGGCTTACCAGCACGAATGCCAGTGGCGTGCAGGGACACCAAAGCTGGATACGGCGTATCCACGTTTGCCGATAAACCACGGTACGCCGGAACCACAGAGCATCGGCTAAGCTTGTAGATGCTGCTGGGTGGCCCGTCGGGACGAGGGTTCGAATCCCTCCACCTCCATCACCTAAAGACACCGAGATTGATACAATCTCCGCCCTCGGATTTCCGGGGGCTTTGGTGTCTCTTGGGGCGGGAAATGGCTTGTAATCAGTGGTTTTGCGAATCTTGAGTCTGCCGGCGTAGCGATTCGGACGTCTCGCAGAAGCGATGGTTTTGCTTTTTCTCGCGACGTTGCCGAATGACCGTCGCGAAAATGCACCACACAGCAAGCGGGGGAGGGTGCAAATCTCATAAGGCTATCTTAAAAAGTCGTGTGCAGATTCTACTTGTAGCGACGGCTACACCATACCAGACGTAAGTTTTGCCAAAGTGACATTGCGACACTTGTTTTATCGTATCAATCAGCCACAGACAGAGCAGCCCGCACTCTGTTTAAGAACATTTTCGATGCCTTGGAGAACACTTGGTATTTTTTCCAGACCAACGACATGCCTGCCTCCAGCCGGGGTTCCAGAGGGCGGAAACACAAGTCGCCGTCGTGCGGGACGCCAACAAGGCGGTCGAAGCAGATTGCACTGCCGATACCTTCCTCAACCATCAGTTTCGGGGTGTTGATCAGATTGTACGTGGCAACTACATTCAATTTTTCGCATCCATGTCCAAGCCATCCCGACAACCCGTTCTCATCCAGCATTTGTTTGGAACAAACAAGGGGAATCCCTCTTAGGTTTTCCGGCCGTATGACGTCCAAATCGGCCAACGGCGCATCTTTGCGCATCAGAACACCCCAGATGTCCGCTTCGGGCAAACGCAGGTTGTCATACTTGCTGAGGGTCACAGGTTCAAACAACACGCCAAAATCAATCAGTCCTTTATCCAATCGTTCCGTCACGTCATAGGAGTTTCCGCTGAAAATGTGATAGCGAATTTTTGGGCAGTCCCGTTGAAACTGTTTCATGATTCCAACCAGAAAACGCATGCCCTCCGATTCACCGCCGCCGAAATAAACGTCGCCACCGATTTCCTCATTGGAAGCCATAACCTCCGCTTTCGCTTTTTCCATCAGGTCAACGATTTCTTCTGCCCGCTTCCTGAGTATCAGCCCTTCATCGGTTAGCGTGATTCTTCTGTTGCCTCTGATGAACAATGTTTTGCCGAGTTCATCTTCCATGTCTTTCAGGGCACGGGACAGCGGTGGTTGTGTCATGTTCAGTTGTTCGGCAGCGCCACTGATACTCTGCTCACGTGCGACTGCAAGAAAATATTGCAAAACACGTATATCCATACTGCACCTCCTGGTTGTCTGATGGTATCACACCTTCACATACTTTTTAAGTATGATAAGGCATATTATATATGTATTTGATATTCGTGTATTTCTCTGTATAATACATGCAAGAGATGATTGGAGCAGAATGAGTTATGCGGAGGATAAAGGATACAGCCTTGCGAAACATCAGACGAGCATTAGCGGTAATCATCGCTTTAACCTTGATAACAATGTCTTTGTCGGCTTGCGGCACCAATGAACCGTATGCTGGGACAGGCGTCAGCCCGGAGACACAAACAGAATCTGAGAACTCTGTATCCGATACGTCGGCAAATGAGGAGGATACGAAGGTGCTGGTTGCGTATTTTTCATGCACGGGAACAACGGAAGCCATCGCAAAGGGCATAACGGACGCAACGGGCGGAACGCTTTATCAAATCCTGCCTGAAGTGCCGTACACGGCTGCCGACCTTGACTATAATGACGGTAGTTCACGCGCCAACAAGGAACAAGACAGCGCTGCCGCCCGTCCCGCCATCAAAGGCGGTGCGGAGGGCATTGAAAAATATGATGTTATATTCTTGGGCTATCCCATCTGGTGGGGGCAGGCACCGAAAATCATTTACACATTTCTTGAAAAGTATGATTTTTCGGGCAAAACGATTGTACCATTCTGCACCTCTCATTCAAGTGGAATAGGCACAAGCAATACAAATTTGCACAGCCTTGCGCCTACTGCAAATTGGATAGAAGGCAAGCGGTTTGCCGCTGGTGCGAGCAAGTCAAAAATATCGGAATGGATAGACAGCCTCGGTTTGAAAACGGGCGGTGCTGTGTCATCCTTCAACCTCTCGGCAGGGGAAAACGGCAAAGCCCCGACCGTGACGCTGAACAGTGGATACGAGATGCCGATAGTGGGACTTGGAACTTACAGCCTGCTTGACGATGTGTGCGTAAACTCGGTTGCTTCCGCGCTCCAAAGTGGTTTCCGAAAGATTGATACCGCCTATATGTATCACAACGAAAAGGAAGTCGGAGAAGGCGTAAGGAAATCCGGCGTTCCGCGAGAGGAAGTATTTGTCACGACAAAGCTGTATCCGAATCAATACGCAAACGCAGGAACTGCTATTGGTGAAGCTCTTGAAAAATTGGATTTAGGGTATATTGATTTGATGTTGCTTCACCACCCCGGAAAGGGTGATGTGGAGGCGTATAAGGCTATGGAGAAGGCAGTGGCTGAGGGCAAAATTCGCTCTATTGGGCTGTCTAATTGGTACATCGAGGAGATTGACGGCTTTATCTCGCAGATCGCGATCATGCCTGCGCTCATACAGAATGAAATTCACCCCTATTATCAGGAGAATGAAGTGATTTCGTATATGCAAGGCAAAGGCATCGTAATGGAAGCGTGGTATCCGCTTGGTGGCAGGGGGCATACAAAAGAGCTTTTTGAGAACGAAACCATCGCGGCGATAGCGGCGGCGCACGGGAAATCGCCCGCACAGGTGATTTTGAGGTGGGATTTGCAAAAAGGGGTGGTCGTCATACCGGGATCAAGCAATCCCGACCACATCAAGGAGAATATCTCCGTCTTTGATTTTGAACTGACAGATGAGGAAATGAATCGGATTAACGCACTTGACCGGGGTGAAAAACACGATTGGTATTGATAGGAGAATGCCAATGAAACGGATTATGCCGACAATTATGCTGTTTATGTTGCTTGCTTTAACCGCTTGTAACAGCACAAACAGCAGTTTAATCAGCGATGATACAAGCTCTACTGTAACGGCGACCGATAAAACAGGAGCAACCGGGGCACAAACCCCGGAGCCGTCGAGCAATGCTGACGTTATAAGTGAGGAACCTGCGGACACGGATACCGGTTCGCCTGCTGCTGCACCACCACTTTTTGACACAAAACCGCCGGAAGCGACAAGTTCTACGGTGAAGCCGGATGTTACGTCGAGTTCTGCTCCGGCGAAACCGCCGGATACGCCAAGCCCCACACCGAGCAGTACGCCCGAACCCGAACCAATAGAACCAACTAAAACTGAGGAAATAGATATGAGCAAAATGATGATCACAGTAGGAAGCACTACTTTTACAGCAACTATGGAGAATAACGCATCCGTCAAGGCGCTAATGGAGTTACTCGTCAAAGAACCGTTGACAATCCAAATGAGTGAATACGGCGGTTTTGAACAGGTCGGCTCGCTCGGTCAACGATTGCCCTCAAACGACCTGCAAACCACTGCATCGGCGGGGGATATTGTCCTTTATTCAAGCAATAACATCGTCATTTTTTATGGCAGTAACTCGTGGAGCTACACGCGCCTCGGCAAGATTGAGAGTGCGGGTGCAAAAGAAATCAAAGACGCCTTCGGGAGCGGCGCTTCCGTCACGCTTTCTATAAACTAAGGGGGAATCAAATTTGGAATTACACGTATTGATTGACCATATGAGTGCAGGTAAGCCACTTCAAGGTGAGCTCGAACTGACAGGGCTAATGCGGCAATACGCCCGCGAAGCACAGCAAATCACGGCGGAGTTAAACGGCGGCTATCATGAGTCAAAGAAACTGAGAGAAATCTTCTCAAGGCTTATCGGCAAAGAGGTAGACGAATCTTTCTGCCTGTTTCCA
This sequence comes from Parasphaerochaeta coccoides DSM 17374, assembly GCF_000208385.1. Taxonomy (GTDB): domain Bacteria; phylum Spirochaetota; class Spirochaetia; order Sphaerochaetales; family Sphaerochaetaceae; genus Parasphaerochaeta; species Parasphaerochaeta coccoides. Next base: position 644,839 of record NC_015436.1, read on the forward strand.
CCCTTTTACGCTGACTTCGGCAGGAATATCACAGTAGGCAAAAATGTCTTTATCAACTCCTGTTGTTGTTTCCAAGACCAAGGCGGGATAGAAATCGGCGACAATGCGCTCATCGGGCATCAGGTGGTGCTTGTCACGCTGAACCACGGCATAGAGCCGAGCGACCGCGCATCGCTCTATCCCGGCAAAATTACAATCGGAGACAATGTCTGGATTGGTGCGGGAGTGGTGGTATTGGCGGGGGTGACAATCGGCGATAACGCCGTAGTCGCGGCGGGGGCGACCGTCACAAAGGACGTACCTGCAAATACGATTGTCGGCGGCGTTCCGGCAAAGATGATAAAGAATATACAGGGGGAAAGACTATGATCTATCGCGATTTTCAAAATCTAAAACTGTCCGCGTTGGGATTCAGGGCAATAGTAAACCCGCGAAAATGAAAGTTTTAGGAATCAACGGCAGCGCAAGAAAAGACGGCAACACCGCTATCATTATCCGAAAAGTATTTGAAAGATTAAATGAAGCGGAGATTGAAACAGAACTTATCCAGTTTTCGGGGCAGATTATCGAGCCATGTAAAGCCTGTTTCGCCTGTGGCGGCAAAGGTAACTGCGTCTATCAAAAAGATATGTTTGCCGAAGTGTTTGCAAAGATGGTGCAGGCAGATGGCGTTATTTTTGGTTCGCCGAACGAGATTGTGGAAATCATATCCGGGCTGACGGGTAGGCGCGTCCACGAGTAGTCGTTCAGGTTGTTCCCTCCGTTTTATACCGCCCACGGCAAAAATGCACACAGCAAAAGGCAAATCGTTGAACAGTAGTGATAATCGTTTAACCGTTGGCGAGGAGTGTGCATCTAAGGTTAAACATTCTTGACAAGTGAACGGTCGGTAACTTACACTATAAGTGAACGATTGGTAGCTGATTCAGGAAGGTTGCTTCAATGGTTGATACTAAAGAGAACATACTGCAAGCCGCTCTAAGGCTTTTTTCGCAGGACGGCTATGAGGCCGTGTCCGTCAGCGCCATCGCCGCAAAGCTTGGCGTGACCAAGCCCGCACTGTACAAGCACTACAAAAGCAAGCGCGACATCTTCGACCATATCGTCGAGCGGATGGTAGAGATAGATATGCAAAAGGCGGCGGCGTTCGATGTTCCTGTAGGGGCGTTTGTCCAAACACCGGGGGTTTCCCGCGAAGCGGTGCTTGAAAAGATAAAGTCATTCAGTTTGGCAATGTTCAGGTATTGGACCGAAGATCGGTTTGCCTCGAACTTTCGCAAAATGCTGACACTGGAACAATACCGCAACCCAGAGGCGGCGGCGTTGCTCAACCGATACCTGACAGGTGGCGTCATCGACTACACGGAGGACTTGATGCGCGAAGCGATAGCGTCCACGGCCTACAGGGACAAGGATGTAAAGGTTCTGGCCGTGGAGTATTTCGCTCCCATCTACCTGATGATGAACCGGTACGATGGGACGGAGAACAAGGCTGATGCCGTCCAAATGGTGGAGAAGCACATTGAGTACTTCATGGACACGCTGTATATGGAAACGAGAGGAAAGAAGTAAGCATGAGACAAAAAACAAAGACTGTTGCGGTTGTTGCTGGAGCGTTGGCCGTCCTGATTGTTGGCGTGTGGTTATTGGCAGGGATATACGCGAAGTCGGCAACCAAGGACATTATGTTCCAAACAGTGGATGCGGTTGGTGTTGCTGACGACATCTACGACGGATTATATGAGATTGCCCCGGTCAAAGCATCTGTCCGGGTGACGGTCGAGGATGAGAAGATTACGAGTATCGACATACGGGAGCACCAGACCGGTCTTGGCGGGAAAGCTGAGGCGATTGCAGACGATGTTATCCGAAACCAAAGTCTGGAAGTCGATGCAATCAGTGGCGCGACGGTCAGCAGTAATACGATTTTGAAGGCCATTGAAAACGCCCTTCAATCAGGAGAAAAAGACTAATGAATGAGAAAATAGCGGTCATTTACCAATCACACTACGGCGCCACAAGAAGGTATGCGGAGCGGATAGCGGCAGAGCTCGGCGCGGACATTATTGAGCGCAAGAAGGCGAGTGCCGCCATGCTTGCCGGATACGATTGTGTCATCTACGGCGGCGGGCTGTACGCGGGCGGTATCCTCGGCGTTTCGCTCGTGGCGAAGAACCCGGTTGAGAACCTCGTCGTGTTCACGGTCGGGCTTGCCGACCCCAAGACTACAGACTACACGGCCATTATCGACAAGAGTTTCCCGGAGGGCAGCAACAAACCGCTGTGCGTGTTCCACCTGCGCGGCGGTATCGACTACAAGGAACTGTCGTTCATCCACAAGGGCATGATGGGCATGGTCAAGAAAGCCGCGGAAAAGAAGCCCGAAGCGGAGCGCACAAGCGAGGACAGATTATTCCTGGAGACATACGGCAAGGCCATCGACTTTATGGACAGAGACAGCATTGCTCCGCTTGTTTCATATGTTAACGGGATTATAAACGGGGCGACAAGATGAGAACGTTTCTCAAAATCTTGGGCGTGGGCGCGATAACGATTATTTTCCGCGTACTGTTCCAATTGCCTATGCAAGACACCGGACAGACGGTGCTTGCTCCAAGCATATTCGCAACAAACGGCACATTGCCCGTAGCGTTCAGCGTATATGGGTTGATTCTGTACAGCATGTTGACGGCGCTGTTTCTGCTCGTATCCCCGCGAATCATGGGAACAGGGGTGGTAAAGGGACTGAAATTTGCCCTTTCGCTCTGCGCCATATGGTCAATCTACCTGTTCGAGCCGCTCCCCCACGCCAAGTCTATTTTGCTCGACAGCGTGGCCTATGTTCTGGCTGATGGTGTGGCTCTGCTCGTAATGGGAGCGCTTTCCGGGTTGCTGTTGGGGCAAGGCAAAGACGAAGCCATAGCTGAAGAAAAGAGAAAACTACCCTTGACAAAAGTCGTGCCATCTGTTGTTGCGGTAGCCGCCGTCTTTGTCTGCGGCAGACTGCTTCAGTATGTTGCCTGCCACATATACTCATCTTTCGACACGAGGCCATTGGAGACGATTATGTGGGACGTGGCGACGGGTTTGGTCGCCGCCGTTGTGATGCTTTGGTGGAGTGGGCGCATCCGAAAGATGGGCAGAATACAGAGCACGCTTGTGTTGGGGTGCTTGATGTTTGGCGTGAACTTGTTGCTTTTCAACTTCCTCATGCCGCTGGTGCTTGCAGTGGACATTGGGGATCTGATCGTGAGAACAGGGGTGGACACACTTGCAGTGACAATTGGATGCTTCTGTGCTATACCAAAAGTGACGCAAAGCGAAGTTGAGTCTACAAAGCGGCGATACGATTAACCAAAAAAACGAGAAACTTACGCCGTTATCTTCGTTGAAATGAGAATAGAGGGAAAATGCTGTCATGTGTAAAAAGATACCGACAACAACGCGTTCATGCTCTCGGCGACGAACTTATTCAAATCATAAAGGAGAATGTGCATGATTGAGTTTCAAAACGTTACCAAGTTATATGGGGAAACCGTCGGGCTGGACGATTTTTCCCTGTCGGTTTCGGAACCTGGCGTTTACTGTCTGCTTGGGCGCAACGGGGCGGGGAAGACCACGCTGATGAAGCTGTTGGCAGGGCATATTGAGGCGACTTCCGGCAGTGTTTGCGTATTTGGCAGGGAAGTAAGCCTGCTACACTCGCCTGATAGCGTCCATTACATGGAAAGCGGTGCAGCTCAATTCAACGTGAGGCTGGAAACGCTGTTTAAATACGCTCGGTCGGTCAATCCCGGCTTTGACGCGCCCTTCGCGCTGAGAATGGCAAAGCGGTTCAAACTGGATTTGCGCAAGCGCTACAAGCAGCTTTCGTTCGGCATGAAAACGATGGCAAACACCTTGATTTCCGTGTCCTCCGGCAAGGACATCCTCCTGCTGGACGAGCCTGTCTTGGGTTTTGACCCCATCATGCGCAGAACGTTTTACGATTTGTTGCAGGAGAGCTGCGCCGAAAAACCGAGAGTTGTCATCGTCTCCACTCACATCATCGATGAGATTGCAAAGATCGCAGAGCGGCTGATCATCATTGACGAAGGGCGGCTCGTGCTGTTTTGCGGTATGTCCGAGATCGGCGAGAGAGCTTACTTGGTGGTCGGGCCTGCGGAGCTTGTTACGGCGGCGACCGAAGGGCTTAGGGTAATCGGAGAAACAACGGCGGGAGGATTCCTGTCCCGGAGCGTCTATGACCGAAGAATCCCCGACAGCGACAAATACACCGTATCCGCACTGAGCTTACAGGATTTCTTTGTCGGGCTTGTGGGCAATGAAATGGAGGGCATGTAAATGAAAACGATTCAAGGCATCGTGAAAATCAATCTGAAACAGTCCAAACTGGCGTATTTGATCGCCGGAATAGTGTTTTTTGCGACCGCCGTGTCAGACATCATTACCCGCGTGATACTTCGCATCGGCAGCGGAATGGCGCTCGGCAATTATCTGCTCATTTTGCCTCTGCTCATGGGCATATTCATCCCAGCGATAAACTTTTCCAAACTGCTGAATCTAGGGTGCAAACGCCTGGATTTCTTTAAGGGCTGCCTGCCTACTTACGCGCTTGCCTCGTTTTGCACGACGCTTGTCTGCCTCGTTTTGTGGCTTTTTCATGATCCCTTCATGCTGCCGTTTTCGAGTGACCCGTCGCTTTACAACCTGTTCGATGTTTTCGGTTTCGCAAAAAACGGTGAGATGGTAGCGTTCATACAAATGTTCACATTGTTGTTGCTGACTTCCTGTGCGGCACACACGCTGACCTTGGTGCAAGGGCACTGGTATGGCTGGCTTGCGGATGTACTCATAGTCGCCGTGATTGCCGTGTTCACGCCGATAGCACCGCTTCGCGCCACCCTGAGTTGGTTTTTCGACCTGATTATTTTTAACAATCTGGCAATCGTGCAAATCCTGTCCTGCGTCGTATTGAGCGTCGCAGTTTATGCGACCGGGCTTGTCCCGATCAGAGAGAAACAGATATGAACGAGGATAGATAGATTAAAAAGGAGACGGTCATGGCATGGTACGTGATGAAATCAAAAAAAGGGAGAAAAGCACATGACGATTGATTACAAGAAAACACAGAAAGACCTGTATCAGCCCAAACTCTCTCCATCCATCATCGACGTGCCGGAGATGGTTTTCATCATGGTGGACGGGTATGGCGATCCGAACACGAGCGCGGAATATCAATCTGCCGTGGAAATCCTATATGGGCTATCCTATTCTATCAAGATGAGCAAGAAGAACGGCGACCGGCCGGAGGGGTATTTCGATTATGTCGTACCACCGCTTGAGGGGTTGTGGTGGCATAGGGACGGCAGCGTAATTTCGGATATTTTCGATAAAGCTCAATTTGCTTGGACTTCAATGATTCGGCAGCCGGAATTTGTCACCTCAGAGGTGTTTGATTCCTTGAAGGGTGTACTTGCAAAGAAGAAACCAGAACTCGACTTGTCGCTTGCGCGTCTCGAAAAGTTCACAGAGGGACTTTGCGCCCAGATTTTACATATTGGCTCTTATGACGATGAACCTGCGACCATGGCCATGTTGGAAAGGTTTATCGCACAGATAGGGATGCAGCCTGATTTTACGAAGAAACGCAGACATCACGAAGTCTATTTGAACGACCCGCGAAAGACTGCGCCGGAAAAATTAAAGACGGTGATTCGGTATCCGATACGTCGCAAGGAGGACTGAACCATGATGCGTGACCCGAAAAAGACAATAGGCGATCTCATAGACAAGCAAGGCGTGGCCTTCATCGGCTCCATCTCCACTGATGGCTTTCCCAATATGAAAGCCATGCTGCCGCCACGCAAGCGGGAGGGAATCCACGAATTCTGGTTCACCACCAACACATCGTCTATGCGCGTGGCGCAGTATCACAAAAATTCAAGTGCCTGCATCTATTTTTACGACAAGCGATTCTTTCGCGGGGTGATGCTCATTGGGACGATGGAGGTTATGGAAGATGCTGAATCGAAAGGGGCAATCTGGCGAGATGGCGATACGATGTATTACAAAGGTGGCGTGACCGACCCGGATTACTGTGTGTTGAAATTTACGGCGCAAAGCGGACGGTATTGCAGCAACTTCAAGAGCGAGGATTTTGGCGTATGGGATACAAAGTCGGCAAAATCTCAATGAAAGAGAAGCACGTCATGTTTAATAAGGCAACGGAGGGTTGACACTATGGCAGGAATTGGACATCCCATGATTGGATGTTGCGAAATTGACTGGAATGTGGCGGTTGAAGAAACTCCAAGGAAAAAGGAAGGTTAAGCTGTGAATAATGAGCGTGTTTTCAAAATGAAAGTGTCAGATGTGTATCCCATGCTCATCCAAAAGGTGGAGCGCAAAGGACGTGAAAAAACTGAAGTCGATGTGATTACGTGCTGGCTGACCGGGTACGACATCCAGGGGCTGAAATCCCAGCTTGAAAAGGAAGCCAGTTATGAACAGTTTTTCGCTGAGGCTCCGCAGATAAACTCCAATGCAAACAAAATCACAGGAGTTGTCTGCGGTATTCGTGTCGAAGACATCACGGATCCTCTGATGCAAAAAGTGCGTTGGCTTGACAAGCTGGTGGACGAGTTGGCAAAGGGCAAAGCCATGGAGAAGATATTGAGGAGTTGAGAGGGAGTCCCTTGGATGATGAATCAATGTTGTGAGAGCTTGCGCCAGCGTAATGGAAAAGGGACGAAAAAGGGAAGTCTTTCAGTTGCTCCCACATGATTTGGAAAAACCATTGATTCCTATTTTTTCCTAAAGACATCAAGCCCTAAAGTCTTCCTGCCACCTTCGGAAACACCCCTGACGCCAGGTAGCAATTCCACGAAACAGTAGCCGAGAAGCTCTCCATTTTCGTCTTTGATGTCCGCAAGTAATTCGAAGAAAAACACGTTGAACATACCATCCGCCTTGGGCGTTATCGTATACTTCTTGTCGTTTATCGTCACCGTCCAGCCATTCGAGAACTGTTTGCCTTCGTAAGTGATGACGCCGCTCGATTCAAGGTGATAGTCGTTTAAGCGGTGGTAGTCGCCGCTTTCGGTGATGTATGTGCCGTCGTAGTAATTGTCTTGCGGGAACGCAAACAGCATAACTTCTGTATTATCGAAGAAACGTAGTGAAAACCACTCCCAGCATGTCCTGCTGTCACGAATCGAATATGTACCACCTTGTCGGTCAAACCAAGTCTTACCGCACATGTTAGCGTAAGTTCTTCCGCCAAGTGTGAGGCTTCCGCTTGTTTTAAGGTTCGTGAATGAATAGTAATAAGTGCGTTCCTTTTCACCAGGTATCCCCATCTGAAGGATTCCGTTGTCGCAATGCCAGGTCGGTGGTTTGACAGCTTCCATATCAACTTCAAGGTTGAACTCATCTGAATACATCTTCAGGTGCATCTTTCCCTTGCTTGAATGTGTGTTCGAGGCAAAGGAGACGCTAGCACGTCTATCGACCGAGAGAAGGGTATCGTTAGTAGTTACGCCTTTGCCAAACAGCAGAGGTACTTGAATGTTGTAGTGCTTTTTTGTTTTGAAATCTGTGACAGAGCAAATCAACAGCCTTATTGTCACTCCGAATAGATTCACCTGCGCCAAAGTAAACTGATAACTGAAAAAGGAGCTTTTCCCGTCTTCAAGGTATCCGGTACAATACCACCACTCCGAGTTTTTCTTGTGAGTCATGAATTCTTCGTCAAAGGAACGCGGGGGTATTCCTGTTCCTGTAGTATAAACGATTTTACCCATTTGCTCATACTCCTAAAATAGTTGGATCGATTGTGGATTCAAGAGAACCCACAGTTCTCGTCGGTACGTACCTGTGTACAAAAACTAACAATTCCCTCGTCCGTTTAGGACGCTTGCTCATGTATGATGACGAGAGGATGACATCCTTGACCCCAACCATATACGGACTATATAGTAGATTATATAATCTAGAGTTACCCAAACCGCAAGGAGATTTATCAGCTTTGCAAAAAACATTGCTGATGAGACAATGGTCATCTTCGGAAAAGCGCTGGGTCGGATGTTGTATAAGGTGTAAAGGAGTTGGCAAAATGATGGATTTACATGAAGCGATAGAGAAGCGACACTCAGTCCGCAAATACGTGGAGGATTTGATTCCTGAAAGCGCAACACAAGACTTACACAAATATGTCGATGAGTGTAACCGAGAGAGCGGTCTTTCGATGCAGCTTCTTATTAACGAACCCAAGGGATTTGCGGGGATTTTTCGGGGTGCCATACTCAAGAATGCGACGAACTACCTTGCCATCGTTGGAAAGGACGACGACCGACTTGCTGAGACCGGCGGATACTATGGGGAGAAGGTCGTGCTTAAGGCTATGCAGCTTGGTATCTCCTCGTGCTGGTTCGCGATGGGCGTAAAGAAGGACGCCATCAAGATTGGCATTGGTGAAAAAATGCTTATCGTGGTCGCACTCGGCATCGGAGCGTCCGAAGGGAAGCCTCACTTGGCGAAACCTCTTGAGAAATTCTATACCATTGAATCGGGGAGTACTCCCAAAAAATGGTTCCTGAATGGAGTCAAAGCCGCGGCGCTCGCGCCGACTGCCCGCAACCAGCAGAAGTTCCGCTTCATACTGGAGCCTGACGGACGCGTCAAGGCTGAGTCGCTCGGCGGAGCGTTCTCTGATGTCGATCTCGGAATCGTGAAGTACCACTTCGAGATTGGTGCTGGGGCGGGTAGTTTTGAGTGGGTTCGGGCATGAAACAATGTTTTCTTGATAAGAAAGAACTTGTGGAGAATGTTCATATATTCTTCCTAAGTGAAATGCTTATCCCACTTTAGCAATGATTGCTTTCGCAGCAGCTTTCCCGTCCGCTATGGCATGGACGACCAGGCTTGCTCCTCGGCGGGCATCTCCTGTAGCCCACACCTTTGGATTGGAGGATTGGAAGGTTCCCGATGTCCTGATGTTCCCCCTGTCATCCAACGCAAGGTTGAAATTCTTGACAATGCCCTCCTGGACGACATGAGTAAAACCCATGGCGAGAAGCACTATGTCTGCTTCCACCGTGAACTCAGAACCGGGAATGTCCCGAAGCGTCGGACGCCCACCTTGGGGAGATGTCACCCATTCAACCTGCGTACAGTTCAGTGAGGATACCTTTCCGTCAGTCAGGTTGAAGCTCTTGGTGTTGACGCTCCACATCCTCTCGCAACCTTCCATGTGGGAGCTGCTAGTCTTAAGCACAGTCGGCCAGAGAGGCCACGGTTGATTCACGGGTCGGTGTGAAGGCGGTTGTGGCATCACTTCAATCTGGACAATGGAACGCGCTCCTTGTCGATTTGCCGTCCCTACGCAGTCTGCGCCGGTATCACCGCCACCAATGACCACAATCTTCTTGCCGTAAGCCTGCAAGGAATCTTTGGAATCCGTACCGTGGAGTTTCCCTTCATACGCTCTGTTCTGCAAGGACAGAAAATCCAGGGCCTGATGGATGCCATTGGCTTCTCGTCCCGGAATGATCAGGTCGCGCGCTGAACGCGCTCCAATGGCAAGCACGATGGTGTCGAACTCTTTTTCAAGCGTCTCGGCGCTAACGACGGATGCTACCGTTTTTTTTCCAAACAAGGCGGCATGGTCGCCGATGACTGTATTAGTCTTGAAAATGATGCCTTCCGCACTCATCAATTCCAGCCGTCTGTCTATGAAACGCTTATCTAGCTTGAAGTCGGGAATGCCATAGCGAAGGTAGCCGCCTGGCTTATCATCCGCTTCATAGACTGTCACGGTGAAACCAGCACGGTTCAGATAAACAGCCGCGGAAAGTCCTGCCGGACCACCGCCGACAATGGCTACTTTCCTGCCATTACGAGACTTTGGCGGACATGGGGTTACGAAACCCTCGTCAAAGGCTTTCTCAATGACTGCCAACTCATTCTGCCGGATTGTCACAGGCTCATCATGGATTCCCAGGACACACGATGCCTCGCAAAGGGCAGGGCAGACACGTCCGGTGAATTCAGGGAAAGGATTGGTCAACGTGAGACGTTCCCATGCCGCCCTGTAGTCACCCTTGTACAGGAAATCCTGCCACTGGGGCATGATGTTCTCGACAGGACAAGCCCAGTGACAAAAAGGAATGCCACAGTCCATGCATCGTGATGCCTGAAGCCGTCGCTCATCATCCTCAAGGCGCATCTCCACTTCGCTGTAATCGTTGACGCGTTCTTCCACAGGACGATATCCTGACGTCTTCCGGGGAATCTTCATGAATCCAGTTGGGTTGCCCATTCTTAAGCCCTCGCCGCTATGTCTTCGTTTTCACGAATTTCATTCAGTTTTCTGTCCATCTCTGCTATCTGCATCTGCTGGAGTGCCCGTTTGTACTCCACAGGAAGGACCTTGATAAACAGTTTCTTTTTTACATCCCAGTTGTCCAAGATACTTTGGGCATACGTAGAGCCTGTCCAATAGACATGCCTGCGAATCAAATCCTTGACAATCTTCTCATCTTCAGCAGTATCAAGGGCAAGCAGTTCCACCATGCCTTTGTTGACTTTACCTTCCAATTGACCGTGTTCATCCAGGACATAAGCTATACCGCCTGACATGCCGGCGGCAAAATTCCGACCGACCGCGCCGAGGACTACCAACGTACCACCCGTCATGTATTCGGCGCAGTGATCGCCGGTGCCTTCAATGACTGCGGTCGCGCCGCTGTTACGGACGCAAAAACGTTCTCCGCACAGACCGGAGACAAATACCTCACCATCTGTCGCGCCATAGAGGACCGTATTACCGATGATTATGTTGTTGTAACTGGGATAGGAAGCTCCTGTCGGGGGATTCACGATGATTCGCCCTCCTGACAACCCCTTGCCTAAATAATCATTTGCCTCTCCATGGAGACGAAAAGTCACGCCACGAGCCAGGAAAGCCCCGAAACTCTGGCCTGCCGATCCCATGAAATCAACAGTAACGAAATTGTCTGGCAAACCATCGTCCCCATACCTGCGGGAAATTTCATAGGACAGTCCGGCACCGATGGCACGATCAGTATTCCTGATGGCGAACGCAAAAGATACCGGGATTTTTTCCTCAATGGCTTGGATGCTTCGTGATATAACCTTCTGCTCCATGGTAGGAAACGGGGCAGTGACGGGTGCATCGAGAGAATGAAGCACAACATCGTGTTCATCCATGGAAAGGTGGGCAGGATAGAGGACGCGGGAGAGGTCGAGTGTCGCGGCTTTTCCTGTCGGATTCTTCTTCTGCACAAGCAGGTCGCTTCTCCCCACCATGTCCTCAAACTTCGCTATGCCAAGCGATGCCATGATTTCGCGGACTTCTTGAGCTAGGAATGTGAAAAAATTCACGATATGCTCGACTTTGCCGGTAAAGAGCTTTCTCAGGGCAGGGTCTTGGGTTGCTACACCCATAGGACACGTATTCACATGACATTTCCGCATCATGACACAACCAAGCGTGACAAGTACGGAAGTTCCGAAGCCAAATTCTTCAGCACCGAGCATTGCGGCAATGACGACATCCTTCCCGCTTTTCAACTGGCCGTCAGTCATCAGACGTACACGCTCTCTCAACTTGTTTGCCACAAGCGTCTGATGCGTCTCGGCAAGCCCCAGTTCCCACGGAAGACCGGCGTAGCGGATGGAGCTGAGAGGACTGGCTCCGGTTCCACCGTCATAGCCGCTTATCAGTATGCTGTTGGCATGCGCTTTCGCAACACCGGCGGCGACAGTGCCGACTCCTGCCTCACTGACCAGTTTGACGCCAATCCTGGCATGAGGATTAGCCGCCTTCAAGTCGTATATCAGTTCCGCAAGATCTTCTATTGAATAAATATCATGATGGGGCGGCGGACTGATGAGCGTCACTCCGGGCGTGGCATGACGGATACGCGCAATCGAGGCATCAGTCTTATGTCCGGGAAGCTGACCACCTTCTCCCGGCTTTGCACCTTGGGCAATCTTGATTTGCAATTCATCGGCATTGGCAAGATAGTTGCTTGTCACGCCAAAACGGGCGGAAGCCACTTGTTTGATTGCTCCCCGTGTCCACGGGAGTGAACCACGCTTTGCAAAGCGTTCCGAATCTTCACCGCCTTCACCGGAGTTGGAACGTGCATGGAGAGAGTTCATCGCCGCCGCGATTGTCTCATGCGCCTCCCTGGAAATGGAACCGAAGGACATCGCTCCGCTGGTGAACCTTCTTATGATGCTTTCGACACTTTCAACATCGGATATGGCAATGGGATGGGAGAGGGCTTCAGCGGAGAACTCCAGCATTCCGCGGAGTACATGAGGAGTTGCGTTGAGTTTATCCGAACTTGCGGTGAACTCTCTGAATATCTCATAGCGACCTTCACGGACTGCCTGTTGGAGCAGACGGATTGTATCGGGGTTCCACGCATGAATCTCGCCGCCTTTAAGCCATCTGTATTGACCGGAATTAGGCAGCGAGATATCAAGATTACGTGATTGCCGGTATAGCTCAAGCGCATCTTCTTGAATGTGGGTGAAAGATATTCCGCCTATGCGGGACTGGCATCCGGTAAAGCACATGTCCATGACATCCTTGCCTAACCCTAATGCCTCGAATATCTGGGCTCCTCTGTATGAACGGAGTGTCGCAATGCCCATTTTTGCCATGATTTTCAGGAGTGCCTTGGCAATTCCCTTCTGATAGTTTTCCACCACCGTCTGATATGTCCTGTTCTTCAATTCACTCTGTCGGGCTATGGTGTCATGGAGCATTGCGTAAGCACCCCACGGGACGATGAGGTCGGCGCCGAAACCGAAAAGGAGGGCATGGTGCATGACCTCCCGCGGTTCTCCAGAATCGACGATGATGGTTGCCTGAAGTCTTTTCCCGGCTTCCAGTAGTCCTTGATGCACCGCTCCGGCCGCAAGGAGGGAGGGAATAGGGCAGAGCGATGTGTCTGAAAGGAGCTTGCGGTCGCTCAGGATGATGAAAGTGTAGCCATTTTCAACAGCGGCGCATGCTTGCAGGCGCAGACGTTTAAGATTTTCCTCCAGAGACGTGCTATCGTCCTTCCCTGGATTTTCCGGTACAGGGAAAAAATCATCAAGGACGATAGAGGAGAAGTCCTTGTCCTGCATGGCTTGGATGCTCCTCAAATCCGCCGTACTGAGCAACGGATTCTTGACCATCAGTCGCTTGGCATGCGTTTCACTATCCTGAAGCAGATTCCCTCTGCGCCCAGTGAAGCTAGTCAATGTCATGACCAATTCCTCACGAATTGAATCAATCGGAGGATTCGTTACTTGGGCAAAAAGCTGCTTGAAATATGAAAACAGCAGTTGAGGTTTTTGGGAGAGTGGAGCGATAGGGGTGTCTGTTCCCATGGAGCTGGTCGGCTCCTGACCTGAGAGCGCCATGATGGGGAAAAGGGATTCCCTGTCTTCCAGACTAAAATTAAACAGTTTCTGCACTCTGTCCGACTGCTGCTGGTTTTCAAAGATATCATCATCCTTTACAGGGAGATGAGGCAGATCAGCCAGATTGATGAGATTGTCTTGAATCCATGTTGGGTAAGGGTTGCGGACATAGATGTCATGCTTGACCTGGGCATCAGGAATGATGCGATGCTCCTTGAGATCCAGCAGAAGAAACTTGCCCGGCGAAAGACGACCTTTCTGTAGGATTTGTGAGGCTGGGAAATCAAGGACGCCTGCTTCCGAGGCCATGATGAGCATTCCGTCCTGTGTGATGGTGAAACGCGAAGGACGCAGGCCGTTCCTGTCCAGAGTACCTCCAATGAAACGTCCGTCGAAAAACAGAAGGGAAGCCGGACCATCCCAAGGCTCCATCAAACATGCGCTATAGGTATAGAATGCCCTCAACTCATCAGGAATGGGATTCCTTTCATTGAAGGATTCCGGCACAAGCATCATGAGGGCATGAGGCAGGGATCTTCCGGCGGTATACAGCAATTCAGTGGCATTGTCCAGGCTTGCGGAATCACTCTTGCCCGGTTCTATGATTGGGAAGACTTTCTCCAAGGCAGGAATAGCGTTCGTGGAAAGCGTTGACTGCTGGGCGCGCATCCATTGGCGGTTACCCTGGATGGTATTGATTTCCCCGTTATGCGCCAGATAACGGAACGGCTGGGCAAGTTCCCATGAAGGAAAGGTATTGGTGCTGAAACGTGAATGCACCAGAGCAGCCGCTGAGGCAAGGCGAGGGTCTTCCAACTCAGGGTAGAAAAGCCGCAGATGGCGACTCATCATCATCCCTTTGTAAACGATGGTACTTGTCGAGAGAGAAGGGATGTGGAAAGGTGAACCGACACCGGCCTCCCTGGCGGCATTCTCCACGGATTTACGATAGACATACAGACGGGAGACGGTCAGGGAGTCATCCTCCGCTGGGTCGTTGTTCCTGACGAACATCTGGTGGATTGCAGGCATGCAGTTTCGAGAGATAGGTCCGAGTATATGGGGCGATGTCGGAACAGTCCTCCACGAGAAAACTGAAAGCCCACACTGTTGTGCCTGATGGTGAATGATGTCCAACGCAGTCTGTGATTGTTCATTGTCCTGGGACATGAATACAAGTCCGGTCGCATATTTTCCTGGTTCTGGAAGATTCGCGATGATATCGGAAAAATACGCATGAGGAATCTGAATCATGATTCCCGCGCCATCACCGGTGAGTCCGTCCCAGCTTTCCGCCCCGCGATGCTCCTGCTTTTCCAATGTCGTCAACGCAAGTGATACAATTTCATGTGACGCCTTGCCGTCAATGTTCGCAACTACGCCGACACCACAGGCATCATGCTCGAAATTCCTGTCATAAAGTCCCCGTCGCTGGCCATCTTCACTCGCAGTTTTCCCCATGCTTACGTCTCCTGTTTGCCCATGCAGGCCAAGCTCCATGATGCTTAGGGAGAAATTTATACGTTTTAAGAATGATTATTCAATAATTATGCACAAAAAAACTAATTTTTTCATTGCCTCTTAATAGTAAATTATCGGTATACCTAAATATCAATCATGTAAAAAATAGGGTAATCACAAAAAAGATGAATAAAAAATGTGTTTATGGTAAAAAGTCATATCTTTTACTACCAGCTTCATCAAATGAAATACATATGTCCTTCATTTTCATCTGAACTGCCTATGAGCGAGGCAAGGGAGATGGTGTCAACCACATTGGCAATGGCATGCTCCAGTTTATTGTAGACAGTCAGCCTGAGGCACTGCTGGAGGCGGTTTTCTGCTTCATGGGATTGGAGGGGATCGACAATGTTAAGGTCTCCTTCGAGGGCGCGAAGTACATCACCAAGAAGAATATCCTGGGCAGGACGGGCAAGCCTGTAACCGCCAGAGGCTCCTTTGACTGAGAGCAGAAAACCTGACCATCTGAGTATGTCCGCGACTTGTTCCAGATAACGCAGAGGGATATCTTGTCGTCCAGCAGTAGTCGCCAACGGCACGGGATCCGCCATATCCTGGGACGCAAGATCCACCAAAAGTCTTACACCATAGTGGGTACGGGTGGAAATCTTCATATCATGTACTCCCCATCATTCATCTTGTGATAGGATGATACGACATCAGCAAGAGTCAGGGAGTCGATGAATCCGCTGATTGTATCATGTAACTCCGCCCACGTCTCTTTGACCTTCGGAATGGGATTGGAAATGTCTTGTCGAACTGCGGAATCTGGACGGGATGAATCCTTGAGACTGTTTTCCACGCTTCTCAGGATATCTCCGACAGTAATCTTGTCCAAATCAGATGCAATCCGATATCCTCCCTTTGCACCCCTTGAACCTTTGATAATGCGCGTCCGCTTAAGGGGAATGAACAACTGTTCCAGGTAACCGTAGGATATACCAGTTTTTTCCGAGATCAGATGAGCGCTGACAATGCTTTCCGCATCCTGAACCAGGGCAATAAACAGCAATGCTTCCAATGAATAGCGCCCGCGCGTTGAAATCCTCATGTGCGGCTCCCGTGAAAATTTTCAAGTAGTCTACAGACACTACTAGGATACCTATGCCACTGTAGCTGGTCAAGGGAAGGTTTTAAAGGAAGGTTTCTGCCAAGCCTTGAACGGGTGAGGATTTCATGATTAACTTCACCCATGAGTAAAAAATACCGATATGGAAGGAAAATCCTCATAACCGGCGCAAGCAGTGGCATAGGTTTGGCATGCGCTCGCATGTTCGCTTCCCGTGGATATGATGTAATTGCTGTATCCCGCAAGGCTGGAGGTGACATAGAACGCATAGGGAACGGCAGCCTGACGCCTTGTGCCATGGACGTGACAAGGCCGGAGACGTATTGCGCCCTGGATTCCTATCTGGATGATGTCGGGATTATCGTTCATTGCGCTGGTTTTGGCATTGCCGGAGCCGCTGAAGACACTCCGATGGACATGGTGCGTCGCCAAATGGAAATCAACTATTTCGGCATTCTTTCCCTTAACTCATATGTCCTGCCTCACATGCGTAATCGGGGAAGCGGGCTGGTCATGGTGATTGGTTCGATAGCAGGCAGGGTTTCCATTCCGTTTCAGTCCCATTATTCATCAACTAAATTTGCTCTGGAAGCCTATATTGAAGGATTGAGGATTGAATGCCGTCCCTATGGTATTCGGGCAGTTGTCATAGAGCCAGGTGACACCCGTACCGGTTTCACGGCAAACCGCGTGTGGAATGACGCACCGTCCGTATACAGGGAACGATGCAGGGTAGCTGTGAGCCGGATGGAAAAAGACGAAATGAACGGCAAACCGCCTGAATCCGTGGCACGGGTAGCCTATGCTCTGGCTGGCAGGAAAAATCCTCCGATTCGGGTAGCAGTAGGAATGAGCTACAAGCTGCTGATGATGGCAAAACGCCTCTTGCCTTCCCGTTTTGTTGAATGGATTGTCTCCAAACTGTATTGATTATGATGTCGCGGCATCGGCCTTCTTTGCTTCAAGGATGAAAGGAAGGATATTCCGTTCTTGTGCGGAGCGGACAAGCTCCAGCCTTCCTTGTGTCATGTGCGTATAGATGTCGCTCATTTCTTCCGACTGATGTCCAATGGTCATGCGCAGGGTGCTTTCATCAACAGTACCTCTGAGAAGAGTGTTGGCCATATGCCTGAAACTGTGGAATGTTATGTTCCTTGTGGTGAGTTCATCTTTATTCATCATGGTGAGCAATAGAGCCTGAAGTTTGGCAGGAAGGAAATGGCTTGAGATATGACCGCCGCCTCGTCTGCTCCAGAATACCAAAGGGTCAAGTGTTTCTCTGTTGAGATACGGATTTGTTTCGGCAAAGTCTTTCAATTCATTGCACAGTGAAATAGGGCAGGGCACGTGGCGTGAACGTTTTCCTTTCGGTGGTTTTTCTCCCGCTTTGTCCGCATATGCCTTGTCAACGGTAATCAGGCCATTTCCAATTGATTTCATGGTCAACGCGCGAAGCTCTCCCGCCCGCATTCCTGTAAGAAGTGAGAGGGAAGCGGCCAGGTACAGTCGTCTATCAGTACTCCGGGTGGCACGCGCAAGCAGTGTACGCAGCTCGTTTTCGGAAAGTATGCCCCTGTTCCGTGGGGAAACTGACAATGCCTTGGGCGGTCGTATGTGGGAAAAAGGAATGCCGCTGCCCTCCCGGATGTCTTTTAGGGCAGTGAATACAGCGCTCATCATCTGGTTGATGGTGATATTGGCAAGCTGGCCTTCTTTCACCAGTTCATATTGGAGCTGCCTCAGATGGTTGCTCGTCACGTTGGCTATGCTGAGAGATGATGGAAGCAAAGGGATGACATGTCGTTTCAGGAGCGAGAATCTCGTGGCCGCGTAATCTGGTCCTATGCTTCCCGGATCGATGGTGATTTTACGCTGGATTGCTGGACTGTTTTCCCAGTCCCAGTAGGATTCCAGGTAATTCCTAAACGAACCATGAAGGCTGTTTGGAGAGAATATTACTCCAGCGTCAAGTGCTTGGATGCAAATTTCATATGCTTCCGTTTTCCGAAGGATAGGCGTGCGAGAGAAATCTCCCAAATTTTTGCGGAGATTTTCCACGCTTTTTTTGGTCATGCGTTCTCCTGTTTCCGGATTCCTGAAAAGTACGTACCAACGGTATCTGTCCTTGCCTTTGATTCGGCACAATGTGAATGATACGTTTACTTTCATGTGAGATTTCCTTTTTCTGTCATTTTACATTTGTTCATATATTTGTTCAATACTAAATTTATAATAAATAAATCAATGTTTTAATGTCTAATGTAATTAGTTTATATATAATAAATTATATTGCATTATGCTAACTATAACAAATGGTATATACTTACTCATATCAAGTAAGTTAATAAAAACAGATTTTATGAATATATTATGATTATGTAATTTGTTAAAAATTATCTATATAAATAATATTTACACCAATTGACATTTAAACTGGGATTTCATTTGCAATTTACTCAAAAAATTAAACTAATAAATTGATAATTTGTACAAATTATATTTAATATTCCTTATATATCAGATATTAAATCATGCTTTAAGATAATATAAGCTGGAAATATGAATTATAATTCAAACACTAAAAATAGTATAATGTATGCATAATTATGAATATTTAAAAAATATTCATTTTGACTTTTCTTTATCATAAAGAAAACTTGACCATCCAGGAGAAAAAAGACGAAGAAATCACCGCGTAGAGTGGTGAAAAATGAGACAGTAAGAATGTCAGAATGAAATCCCTTGCCCTTAGTAATTCGACAGCTTCATTTCCCTGCGGGCATCTCTGTCCATATCTCTTTCCTTGAGACTGGCACGTTTGTCATGCAACTGCTTGCCGCGTGCAAGTGAAACTTGCATCTTAATAAGATTTCCTCTCAGATAAACCTTTGTAGGAACAAGAGTAAATCCTTTTTCGTCAACCTTGCGCCGCCACTTCTTGATTTCTTGTTTCTTGGCAAGAAGACGACGGATTCGATCACTCTTGTGATTATGGATGTTGCCGTGAGTATAGGGCTGTATGGTGAATGAAATAAGTTTCAGTCCATCGGGATCAATCTTCACGTAGCTATCGGAGAAACTGAAACGACTTTCCCTGACAGATTTTACTTCAGTTCCTGTGAGAGCAATGCCACATTCAAGATCCTCAACCATCTCATAGTTGAAGTATGCTTTCCTATTTGTCTGTAGTACTTTGACATCATCTTTTCCAAATTTTGCCATGTTCTTACTCCCATGCCACACGGAAACCCATGTAGTCAGAGCATTCATCAGGACCTGCAACTCCTACGGTATGGCGAGTGATGTTACGAGAATCTGAAATATAGGAACCGCCCTTCAGGATGATGGGAACGTCATCAGGCATAAGTGTCGATAATGTTTGGAGTTCTGTGTAATCCATGGCACGTGCCAAGGGCATGAAGACAGTCTGGGTCATTTCCCATACGCCTCCCAGCATTCCGGATGGATATAAGCTCGTTTCAGTCAGAGCTGACAATGAAGTCAAGAAATCCCCTTGGGGAACCTGTTCCGCCGCACGTGACCATTGGACTTCGTCAGGGAGGTATACATGCCGCCCGGAAAGCACGGAAAGCCACTGCGTGAAGGCCTTTGCGGCGTGGAAGCTGATACCGCGTATTGGCCTGTGCGAGGGAACGCTGACACTGGGATAGATGCCGGCAAGATAACTCTCATCGACCATGCCATCCGCGACTAACTGCTTTTTATTATCCACGGACCAGTACGGATTCTCCTGCATGAAAAGGGCCCACTGGTATTCCGTCACAGGGGAAGATGCCAAGGAAAATGCCTTTGTGTAAACATTGATTTGTTTCTCAATGACATCCGGCAGGGCAAGTTCAATGCCGTCACCCATGATGAAGTCTCCGGCTGCGTAAGCAAAACCGCTTACGGTGAAAAGGGATGAAGATAATTTCACTGGTACTGGGACAGAAAAAACAATGTTTTTTGTATTTTGCGTGTCATTGCCAGCGGTTCCGGATACAACACTTTCAGCATTCTCAAGAATGTCTTGTTTGATGATAAAACCATATTTTATAAGCAGTTGCATGGCTTGTTTCGCATCTTCAAGGAGTTCGGGTGACGTGATGAACGCAACACCAACGGAAAAAACTTCAGAAACCATATCCGCTGATGATGAAGTCGCGAAAGCTGCCATATCCCGTGCCCACGGAGTAAAAACGGGAGCGAAAGGATAACTGGCGTCAAAAGACAGGATGAGGGAACGACGGGCGAGGGTGGAAAGGAAGTCATCAGTCAGAAGAGTGATTTCATCAGATGAAAAAACACGCACGGGTACTTCGACATTCGTGCGCCGAGGAAACAGCCACGTCAAGAACACCGGATGTTTGGTGGTGAATGTCTCGGAGGCGACAATGATGCCGTTCCGACCATAGACGACCTCATGCCTGCCACTGGGAATAAAGGTTTCAAAAGGCGTTCCCCCCAGGTATTTCCCATCGACAGTCACGGAAACAGGACCGGAAGTACTGGTGAAACGATAATTTCTTCCTCCCTTGAGAATGCCTGGCAGAAAAGCGACCAAGAATATCCCAAGAATGATGATGAACGCAAGGATAATAGATATATAAATGCCGGGACGCATCCCGAAAACATGCGGAAGGACTATTGGATCCTCCACAGATTTCCCTATATTTTTCTTCATGATTGTTAAAAAGTACCTGTGAGCGAATAACTTGTCAACTCACGGCTATTGTGTTAGTTTTCCCTCATGGAAAATTTCCTGGATTCAATTGAAAAACGCACCGTTGCCTTTCTTGTTGCCCGCAGGGAAAAACGTGTGACCGCACAGGCACGGAAAGCTCCAAGGACTTTCTGGGGAGAAATCAAAGGCTGGCTGGACGCTCTGCTGTTCGCCGTCATCTTCATGCTGATTTTGAACCAGTTCATCTTCCAGCTTTTTGTCATACCGACTCCATCGATGGTCGATACCTTCCGGATAGGGGAGAGGGTATTCGTTGATAAGAATGTCTACGGGCTTGAGATATATCCGGGAGGTCCCAAGCTGGCCTCAAAGCATCGCATGCCGCAGCGTGATGACGTCATTACCTTGTATAATCCGGAATATGATTCTCGCGGGCCAGTCTTTGATATCTTGGCCCAAGCGCTTTACATGGCGACTTTTAGTTTGGTGAATATAGACGTGGATGCTGACAGGAACCCTCGTGAACGGCTGTACGTCAAGCGTGCCGCAGGCTTAGGTGGTGATGTGGTCAGGTTCATTGACGGTAATGTCAACATCAGAGCGGCAGGGACGTCAGGATATGTCAACGAAGAAGATTTCAGGATAGCGAATGGATTATCCCGTGCTCCCCACAGGACAGTTGAATCAGCAATCTATCCTGCGTTGAAAGCATGGGGCGCTCTCTATGAATATCAGGAACGGAATATTCCATCGTCAAGGATTCCTTCCCGCCTTATTACGACATACCAAAGTAATGCTTCCCTTCTTGGAAATTCTCCCGTTGATTTCTACGCTTTCACTCACGCAAGGAACATAACGGCTACTATTCTTGATCCGGCTGACCGCCAAGCACGTAGTGAACGTACAAAAGCAGACATCGGAATCTTCGTCCCCGAAAACCACACCTTACCATTGGGAGATAACCGGGATAATTCACATGACGGCAGATATTTTGGGCCTGTGTCGAACGCTACGATAAACGGCAGGGTTCTCTACAGGATATGGCCGCTCAATAGATTCACGACACTCTTATGACAGACATGCTTTCTTCTTTCTCCCGTGACATGGATATTTCTCTCTACCTTCATATTCCTTATTGCGATACCCGATGTTCGTATTGCGCTTTTTATTCTCTGGGACGACATGACTGGTTCATGGGAGCGCAAGATGTCTATGCAAGGAGACTGCTTGAAGAAATCCGAACAGTGACAAGCTGGATGGGACGGCCTTTCCATAGTATTTTTGTCGGAGGGGGGAACCCTGGTTGCCTGGAACCTGATGTCCTGCATTCCATTCTCAAGGAAACAACGTGCCATGGCATGCCAGCGGAACTGACCGTCGAGATGAATCCGGAGTCCCTTGATGAGCGTCGGATGGATATTCTCGCCATGCATGCGACCCGCCTGAGCATGGGCGTACAAAGCCTGTCGCCGTTTACCCTGTCGGTTCTTGGCAGGAACAGCTGCAAGGACAGAACCCTGGAAGGAATGGAAAAGGCGCTGTTTCTTCATGGCAGGGCTGGACTCGCCTTGAACTTTGACATCATCACCTGTGTTCCCGGCCAGGATGTACGTTCCGCTGTGAACGACATGCAGGAGATTCTTTCAACTGGACATGAGGCTGATCACATTTCCCTGTACAATCTTACCGTAGAGGAAGGAACCGCGCTTGCCCAAAGGATTGACAGGGGAGATGTCACGCCCCTTGATGAGGATTCCCAGGCGGATATCCTCCAAGCGTGTTGGAATGTCTTGGCGGAGAAGGGATACACGCACTACGAAGTCTCCAACTTCGCCCGTCCCGGACATGAGAGTATCCATAATCTTTGTTACTGGTCGGGAAAGCAATATATAGGACTGGGAAGTGGCGCAAGCGGGACATCGCTAGCCCCTTCCGGACGGACAGTCCGATGGACATATCCCCCCGACATCCATCGGTATGTCAGGGGAGCTTCCGGGACTGGCTATGCTGGAGAGGAGCTTGGGACGGGAGAAATCATGGAAGAAATTCTTCTTACTCAGATGCGGACATCCGTAGGTATCGACAAGAATGCCTTTGCAGCCCGGACAGGTCTTGATTTTGATAGGATTTTTTCTCCCTCAATCGCGCGTATGGAACAAGGAACATATAAGGATAGTTCCTCTCATTTTGTTGTGACGGAAAGAGGTATGATGATTCTTGATGCCATTGTCCTTGATTTTGCCCTCCAGGTAGATAAGAGGGCCTTATCTTGACAGACAATTTTGGGGCATGCTAGTTTTAACCGGATGCGCTGAAGCGCGCCAGAGCGTTTTTTTCGCTGATGCCATACGTAACGAGAGGTTATATAATGTCCGGCCATAGCAAATGGGCAACCATCAAACACAAGAAAGGAATAGCTGACGCCAAAAGAGGCCAAGCATTCACGAAAGTTATCAAGGAAATCACTGTAGCGGCTAAGAATGGGGCAGACCCTGACACCAATGCCGCCCTTCGTACTGCCATCCTTAAGGCTAAAGCTGCGAACATGCCGAAGGACAACATTGAAAGAGCCATCAAGAAAGGTTCTGGTGAAATGGGCGATGCAATATTCTATGAGCTGACATACGAAGGATACGCTCCGGGAGGAGTGGCCATCATCATTGATACGTTGACCGACAACAAGAACAGGACTGCCGCTGATGTCAGAAGCACTCTGACCAAACTTGGCGGTTCTCTCGGAGCTACAGGTTCGGTATCGTACCAGTTCCAGACCAAGGGCGTCATCACCTATGATGAAGGTAAGTACACCGAAGATGAAATCCTTGAAGCCGCGTTGAATGTCGGTGCCGAGGATGTATCAGGAGATGGAGAAGTCATTGAAGTCACCACAGCTCCGGCGGATTTCGCCAATGTCCTGGAATCCATGCAGGCTGCCGGTTACGAACAGATGAGCGCGGAAGTGTCCAAGATTGCCGACACCACTATCGCCCTGGATTCCGAAAAGGCTCGCAAAGTCCTGCGTATTGTCGAGAAACTAGAGGATCTTGATGATGTCCAGCAGGTTGCGACCAATCTGGAACTTCCTGATGACTTTACTGACGAAGACGAATAGTATGCGCATTCTTGGGATTGACCCAGGATTGGCACAGACAGGCTGGGGTGTGGTCGATATCATCGACCAACGCTACCGGCCTGTTTCGTTTGGGGTGGTGACGACTGCGACAAGCCAAGACCTTGGCCTGCGCATCCATTACATTGCCTCCAACATAGGACGATTGGCCGCTGAGCATGAAGTTGTTATGGTTGCCATGGAGGATGTCTTCTTTACAAAGAACATCAGCAGTGCCATTCCGGTTGCCAAAGTAATCGGAGCCATCATGCATCAGCTTGCAGGGCAGGGGCTTGACGTAAAAATGTTCAGTCCTCCCCAGATAAAGACAGCGGTCACTGGCTATGGTAGCGCAGAGAAGCATCAAGTACAGGAGATGATGAGACTGATGCTTGATTTGAAAGAAATACCCAAGCCAAACCACAGTGCCGATGCTCTGGCAGTTGCTGTCTGCTGTGCATCCTACAGCTCAACGGAAAGACGCCTGGGAGGCTGAGTTGTTTGTACTGATTGGTGTTCATTCTGCCGTTTCTCGGCTATACTGCTTGCGATATTGGAGTCAAAGGAAGGAGATTTCTGAGCAATGATACATGCGCTTACCGGCATCTTGGTTTCCGTCACCGCTCATCAAGCGGTACTTGCCTGCGGCCACATGGAGTTTGAGATAATTATTTCCGCGCAGACTGCCAGTACGCTCAGTCAGCTTTCTCCGGAAAAACGCCAACATGTCAGATTGCTGACTTATCTCCAGCACAGAGAGGATGCCATGGTTCTCTTTGGTTTTCTCTCCGAACAGGAAAGAATCGTGTTTGAACAGCTTCAGACTGTTCCAGGGATCGGAGCCAAGCAAGCAGTGAAAATTCTTGGTGGCATGAGTCTGGTCACTCTGCTCACAGCCCTTGACCAAGGTGATGTGAAAACCCTGTCCCGTATTCCCGGCGTCGGTAGCAAGACTGCTCAAAGACTCATTCTCGCGTTGCGGGGTACTTTGGTGCTGGAGGATGATGCGACGCCCGGCAAAGCTCCGTCTCCATCTGCTACTGGCAGATGGACTGATTTGTCCGAAGCCTTGCAGGAAATGGGTTATGACCGGAAGAAGGTGATGGAAATTCTTGCCCGTCTTGAAAAGGAACATGAGTCAGAGATGTCCGGTCTGACGGCGCACCAAACTGAAGAACTGATGTTCCGCAATGCCATCATTGCGCTGGGGTAGGAAATATGGATATCACCGGAGAAAACTTTGAAAGTGTTGAGTCCCTTGAGCAGAATTCTGTCCTGTCCATGACTTTCCAGCGCCAGGGGGATGAGACGGAAAACCTTCTCCGTCCCCAACGGCTTAAGGATTTCCAAGGACAGCAAAAACTCAAGGACAACCTTTCGGTATTCATAACTGCTGCAAGGGAGCGGAATGAAGCTCTGGATCACGTCTTCCTGATTGGTCCTCCTGGCCTTGGGAAGACAACGCTTGCCACCATCATCGCAAATGAAATGAACGCTGAAATCCGCATGACAAGCGCTCCGGCCTTGGACAAACCGAAGGATCTGGCCGGCATTTTGACCAATATCAGTGAGAATAGCGTGTTTTTCATAGATGAAATACATCGCCTGAAGCCCGCCTTGGAAGAAATGCTTTACATTGCCATGGAAGACTATGAGATAGACTGGGTCATCGGCCAAGGACCGGCAGCACGAACCATGCGGATTCCGCTGCCACGTTTCACCTTGATTGGAGCGACGACAAAGGCGGGTCAAGTCAGTTCTCCTCTCCATAGCCGTTTCGGCATCACCTGTCATATTGATTTTTATAATGAAAACGAACTGTCGGGAATTATTCTCCGTTCCAGTGGAATAGTGGGAACGGAGATTACCCCTGACGCGGTTTCTCTGCTTGCCCGTTGTTCCAGGGGAACTCCCCGCATTGCCAACCGCTTGCTCCGGCGTCTCAGGGATTTTGCGGATGTCATAGGTACAGGAATAGTTGATGTGGACATCGTCCATGAAGGAATGAAACGTTTGGGCATTGATCTCAACGGATTGGACGAACAGGACAGGAACATACTCCGCACTATCATTGAATTTTATGATGGAGGACCTGTCGGTGCCGATACCCTGTCCATTTCCGTAGGTGAGGCGAGTGAATCCCTTGAGGATTTCTATGAACCTTATCTTATTCAGAAAGGATATCTGAAACGGACTCCACGCGGGAGAATGGTCACACGGAAGGCATACGAGCTTTTGGGCATACCATGCGAAAGGAAAATGGATGAAGACCAAGGAATTCTTTTTTGACCTTCCAGAGGAGCTGATTGCCCAGACGCCGTCTGAACGCCGCGGAGCAAGCCATCTTCTCGTACTGGATAAAACTACAGGAAAACTTACAGACTCGTCGATGGAGGATTTTGCTTCCTTCCTGCCGGAAGACGCGGTCATGGTCATCAACAACAGCAAGGTACGCAAGGCCCGCGCATATGGGATAAGCGGGTCAGGAGGAAAGGTTGAGTTTCTTTTCCTTGAAGAAAACGCAGATCAGACGTGGAATGTCATGGTGACCAAGAGCAAAAAGCAAAAGAGTGGTAAGGAATATGTCTTTCATGCACCCGATGGGAGGATTGGGGCTTCTGCTCAGATTATCCGTGAGAATCCTGACGGGACCAAGACAGTAAGCTTCAATGCCCCGATTACGGAAGCGTTCTTTCAGGAATGCGGACATGTGCCTCTGCCCCCATACATCAAGCGTGAGGATACCTTTTCCGATGAAAGCCGTTACCAGACAATCTATGCCCGTCCTGAAGGTTCTGTCGCTGCGCCTACCGCCGGCCTGCATTTTACCGGAGAAATCCTTGATTCCATCAGAGAGCGAGGAGTGCAGGTCGTTCCAGTCACGCTGCATGTGGGACCGGGAACTTTCCTTCCCATGCGTGTAGATGATATTGAAGACCATCACATGCACTATGAAAGGTATGAAGTGCCGGAGGACACCGCCAGGATAGTGACTGACGCCAAAGCCAACAACCGCCCTGTCATAGCAGTCGGCACGACCAGCATCAGAACCTTGGAATCCGCCTGGGACAGCGTGCATGGCATGTTGACTCCCGGTCAAGGAAGGACAAACCTATTCATCACTCCGGGCTTCACCTATCGCGTGGCAAACCATCTGCTGACCAACTTTCATACTCCGGAATCCACGCTGCTTGTCTTGGTGTCGGCATTTGCCGGAAAAGACCTGATTTTCTCTGCATACCACCATGCCATAGAAAGACGCTATCATTTCTTCTCATATGGCGATGCCATGTTCATCAGATAGCATATCTCATAGGCTTGTCCTTGTGTCCTACGGCGTGGAAGTGGAGAAAAAGGCGCGTATGCCAGGCTCCCGCTGCATGAATTCCTTGATGTGGAGAAAAATATCTTCGATTTCCATGCTGCCGTCTACCCGAAGGAACTTCACTTCCTCCGGAAGCTCCGAGAACGCTCTCTCGTAGAATGACGTGACTTCTTCCAGATATTCCTTGTATTCGAACAGCTCCTGGGCGGCGCCTCGCTTCTTCATCCTTGCAAGGCAGATTTCAACCGGAGTGTCGATGTATATAAGATATCGTGGGTGGGGGTAGCGGTTCATCATGGACACCGTCTCAAAGGGAACCTGAACTGACTGGTAAGCAAGGGAAGAATAGAAATACCTGTCGCTGATAATCAGTGAGTCCTTGTGATGGAGAGCCAAGCCGGTCTGTGGATTATGGAGGTGGTCGTCCCGGTCGGCGGCATACAGACCAGCAATCGCCAGCGGGGTCGTTACGGCTTCTTTACGCAGGAAGGAACGGATAAGCCTGCCGATAGGTCCGCCGGTAGGTTCGCAGGTGGGGATGACCGGGACCTCCAGTTCATCCAACCAGTGGCAGATACGTTCACTTTGTGTCGTGGTTCCAGAACCATCCAAACCTTCCAGGACAATCCAATTTTCCAGTAGCGAAACTTCCATGCCTACCTCCTGAACAGTAATGCAGCGGATACCATGAATATGGCAGAACCCTGCCGCGCGGAAAGGGAATAAAGCCGAAGGCGTAATTCCCGGTGATTATTCCTAGAGCATAATCTGTCAGAGAGGTTTTTTACAACAGCCGGAATGAAGAACTTCCTCAGAACTTCAAACGAGAATCTCATAATGCACGTATAATACACTGTTCCATCTGGGTAACAGCCTGTATACTGCTATAAGGGAAAAAGCGTGATGAAATACAGACAGACATTTTCTTCCATTACGACGGCCATACTTATTTTCTCTGTCTGTTTTGTAATTTCTGTGCTCGGAGTGTATTTTTTCAACACTGGCGAAGTCGCCGATCCCTTGGCGACACTGGTAACCAAATCTTCTGTCAGCGACGGTCGCCTCCGCGTCACCTATGGATATGTCAAGACTACATCCTCAACCGTCGAGATGCATGAAATCATTGTCGCCGGGAATATCGATGGGCAGTGGATGGATTTCCTCACGGCCGATTCCCTGCGTATCGACAGATCTTTTCCCGATCTTGCGGGTGCTTTTGTTTCCGGTCACGGAGCGTTGAAGCTGGCGCTGGAATCCGGAACGGTTACGATTAGTCCGAGGATTGTATCGGTAATCATGGATGCATTCTCTGCTCCAAGGGATGACGACCGATTCACGGAAATGGCTGAAAGTACTGTTCAGATTCACAAGGCATCACTTTTCAGTGGATTGTCGCTTGATGCTCTCATTAAAAATTTCATTGCAAATTTCATGACCAATTCCTTCAGCCTCGACCTGACGGATTTTAATGCCATTTATACGGGAGACGGAGTTTCTGCCGGGCTTTCGTCACTTGATATCGGAGTTGAAGTGGCTCCGTCCTTTACACCAAGAGAAATCACATTCAAAGCAGGAGAAACATTCCTTGATGCCAGTACGATTTCAGGTTTTTTGCGCCGCCTTGATGCCGAAAGCATTACCGGAGGCATCAGGCCGGATGAATCAGGAAACGGATGGGTCGTATACCAGACAACTGATAAGCCTCATCTTGAGTTTTCAGAAGGAGAAATATCCTCGTATGGCATTGAAGCACGTTTGACAATGGATTCTTTTGCTCCGGACATCATATCCTTTACCAATGAGCTGATTGGAACCATTTCCAGGGAACAGGCATCCCTCACTGGGCTTCTCGATGATTCCATCGTACAGGCAGGAGAACCACTGGAAACTGAATGGAATCTAGCCGTGGAGTTTTCCAACAACGATTTTCTTCTTGATGGTTCAACGGCGCCATATTCCTTCCATCTTTCGGAAGCCACGACAAGAGCATCCCGAAGTGATGTCGGGTTGAATATTGATGTACATGGCAAAGGTTCTGTCGGAGACCATGAAACGACAGGTCTGTCCGTCGATTTACCTGGGACAATGTATGTTTCAACGGAGGAATTCCGGTTTTCAGCCTTGGTTTCCCAGTCAGAAAAAATAACCATAGATGGTGAACTCGCGCAGACGGGCATATCCTTGGATTCGAGTGTTTACGCTGTTCTGGAAAAAATCATGGGAATCAATTTTTCCTCCACACGCGAACAGATTGACATTCTTTTCTTCAAGGAGGCATCTGCCCATGTCGCGGGGACTTCCCTGAACGACATGTCTGCGCTTTTCTTGACGGATCTGACCATCAAAGGAGAAAATGAACAGGAGCCAATCCTTGGTGGTACGGTGTCGCTTTCCTATGAAACCAAGGAAGCAAGACAAGCATGGGATGTGCGCCTCATTTCGTTTGAAAGCAGCCTGCTTCCCAGCGTCATGGACGCCTCAGTCATCGTAGATATCACGGGTTCGCATACATATGGAGACATCCTGATTTCTTCAAGTAATGGATTTTTCGGTAGGGCAGGCTACAGGAATGAAAATGACTCACGAACCATATCCGCCCGGATTGATTTCACTGATTTCGACCTGGCTCCTTTTGCTGATTTTCTTCATGGACTTATTCCTGCAAGCCAAGGGATGATAGATGACGCGACTTCGGTGGCGGGAAGTCTTCGAGCTGATGCCGCATTTGCGGGGGATTCTTGGGTACCTGATTCTGGAAACGTAATCTATGAGATATCTGTTGTTGAACTCGGAGTCGGCAATCGCGTCATGAACATCGCCACGTCTGCCGCCATATCTCTTGGAAATGGAATATTCACCGTTGATACATTCTCCTTGACGACGGAAGGGTATCGCCTGGTGTTTTCCGGCTGGATACCTTTTGACCGGCGGGCTGTGCCGGTAGGCCGATTTGCTTTCAAGAATATTACGCAAGACGAAGATCTTGTCGATATTGGAATTGGGGTTTTAGGAAGTGATGGATATACGCTTGACATCCTTTTCCCGCAGATTCCGGAGCTTTCCATCCGGGGAGAAGTCGATCTTGCGGGAATCGGTACACTTGTCGGTTCTGGCGTACTTACTGCATGGGAACAGAAATATCCGACCGATCTTTTCCTTGACTATCGTAACCTCAATGCCCGGTTGAGCAGCGCTGGACTTGGAATGGTCACAAGCCTTTCAGGAGGCGAGTTTTTCCTGGGTCTGGATTTCAGCAGTTTTGCCGTGCCTTCATTCGGACGCCCGGAACTGTCCGATCGTACCGTCACTGTAGATGGCAAGATGACTTTCATCTTGCCGTTGAATGGTTTTAACTGGGATTTCACCGCTGACTCGTTGATCGTGGATAATATCCCCATTGGAGGGAGATTCGGACAGTTCAAAGCTAATATTGCTGCGGTTCCGATGGAATTTATTTTCTCGGATGTTTTCTGGAAAGACGATTCCCATGAACCGCTTTCTGGATATGGAATGTTGCGTCTTGGCAAAAAATTCCCTGGATTGACGCTGGAACTTGTCGAGGATCTTGAACTTGTCGTGAATCTTGCGGCTTCTGCGAGTGATGAGGTGTTCATTGCTTCTTTGGCGGGAAAGAATAGTGGGACGGACAAACCGGTGATTGGGGGAATGATCCATGCACAGGGGATTGACATGGAAAGATTCACCACGGCTTTTCCTGGGGTCACGTTCGAATTCAATGCCTTGGGAACGTATTCACTGGGAAATGCAGGTACGGATGTAGATGCTGTCCTTCGTTTCCACAAAAATGAATTGTCGGAGGATGGAGGCATGCTGTCGGCGGTGATCAAGCTTGATGACTCAGGAATCCTTCTTTCAGACGTGGCATATGAAAGTGAAAACATGTCAGTTGCGTTGGATGGTAGCATCATGCCGGGACAAGGTCACGCCCAGGTAGCGGGAAACATGCAATTCCTTCGTGAAACAGTAATGGAACCGTGGATTTCGTCGTTTGGTTTCTCAAGTGACATCCGGTTCGCGCCGACCTTTGACAACCTTCCTTCCCTGATGGCTACGCTTTTCCAAGGAAATGTACCTGCTGACTCAGTATCCGCCGTGATAAACATCAAGGACGCTGTTTTGTTTTCCCAGGAAATGCTTGGTTCCACGACGCTTTCCCTTTCATATGAAAATCAGATTTTGACCCTGCAAGGCACGGGATTGACGGATAAAACTACGTTCTCACGGATAGAAGGTTCCTATGCTCTTGACGGCGAGGTCATCGATGTCAGTGTAACTCCCGGTACATATCCACTCGGTTTCAAGATGAGAGGGCATTTTGGAGAAGAAATTTCGTTGGAAATAGACGAACTGTCTGCTCCTCTGCGTTTGCTGACATACCTCATGGCAGCCCCTATCCTTGTTTTTCACGATGGAATCGCAACCGGAAAGCTGCTGGTGTACGGACCGAAGGATAACGTGGATGTCTTCGGTCAGTTCACTGCCGATAGGCTGGATCTGACCTCGTTCTGGACTCCCTGGACAAAGGCATCGGCGAAAAACCCTCTCGTCATCCTTTCTGAAGGCACGCTGTCTTCCGGAAAGGTCCCGGTCATCTTCACCAACATGATAACCGGTGAGACAGCAAAAGGATATACAGTGTTTGAAGCGGATTTGGGTTTCCGCGATTATAGCATCCTTCTTGGCGCGGAAGATGCACTTCTTCCTGTATCATTCCCCATACCAGGTCTTGGCTTAGTGATTTCAGGAAACATACGGGGTGCCTTGACTTTCAGCGGCATACCGAACGGTATTGCCATCAGCGGGTCAGGCTTTGTTTCAGATACCACCGTTGACTTTGAACTTCCCGATGATCTTCCGGCATGGTATCTACGTCCGAGCAGGACAAACCTTGATCTTGACCTGATTACTGAAAGGAATGTGTCCTTCAGTTTCCCCAACGCCGATAACCCTATCCTGGAAGCGAACATCCAGCCTGGTCAGAATATCAAGATACATTTGGATGAGATTGCCGATGAGTTTTCTTTGACCGGATCCGCCGATATACGAAGTGGCACGATTTATTATTTCCGCAAAGATTTCTACATTACCGAAGGTACTCTTTCTTTTCCTGAGAGACTGTCCGGAAGCGGAACGGGATTTTCCCCTGTCATAGACCTGAGGGCAAAGATCAGAGAATATGATTCTGACGGGAATGCCGTTGATGTGTTCCTGATACTGGACAAGGCATCCTTGGACAATCTGAACCCCCGTTTCGAGAGCGTGCCGGCCAAAAGTTCCGCGGAGATATTGCAACTGATGGGAGAAAATTTCCTCGGAAGTACGACCGGGGCAGGGGATGCGACTCTTTCCTCAGTTGCCTCACTTGCCGCTGCTGCGACCGATGTCTTCTCACGCATGGGATTTTTCGATATAGGGACTTCATTTGGCTTGAGCCGCTCAATCAAGCAGTCCCTTGGTCTTGACATGTTCTCCATCCGAAGTAATATCGTGCAGAATGTATTCTTTGATGCTCTTTCACTTTCTGGCTATTCTGTCCCGTCAGTGGCAAGTCCCATGGCTCGATATTTTGACGATACATCGCTGTTTTTCGGGAAATTCCTGAGTAACGATCTTTTTCTGCAAGGGACAATACATCTGACGGCGCGGGATCAGTACGAAACAAATGCACGACGCATACGCTTCGTCAATGACGACCTGTGGATTGACACGGAACTTTCACTGGAATGGACGACTCCGCTGGCCACCTTCACGATATTCACACAACCCACCGAGTTGTCGCTATTCGGTATATGGGATACTATAGGTATCAGCGTCACCAAACGTCTGGAATGGTGATGCCTCTGTGAGGAGGCTCGATGAATAAGAAGATTATCCCCCTGATAATGGGAATATTCCTTTTCCTGCTTTTGCCCGTGTATGCCCAGGATGACAACACATCCTCCTGGTGGCTTGACAGAACCATCTCCGGATTCACCAGTACCGGTCTGCGACGTGTGAATAATTCCACCATCGAGGACATCACGTATCCATACATCGGAAAAAAATTCACCAACGCGCTTTTCCAAGAGCTTCATGACAAACTTTATGAAGTGAATGGAATCAATTATTTCACCGCTTCGGTCTCTCCATCAAAGATAAACAATACCGAGATAGTGATTAATTTTGATTTCGTGGAATTTCCCGGCGTTGCATCTGTTGAAATCGTAGGGGCCCGGAAAATACGAACGAGCGAACTTCTCCAGAAGATATCTGTCAAAGCAGGTGATTTCATATTCCAACAGGAAGTGAGCCTAGCGGTCAACGAACTGACCGCTTACTACCGTGAAAAAGGTTACGCAAGTGCCGTCGTGACCGGCAGAACCATTGAGAACGAAGATACAAACTCCCTACAGGTCATTTTTGACATTACAGAGGACAGACAGAGCAAGGTAAAGGAAATCACTTTTGAAGGCAACGTGGCACTTTCCTCCCGCGCATTGACCAAGGAGCTTGTGACAAAACAGAAGTCACTGTTCAATCCTGGAAATTTCAGGGAGGACACACTCAAGGCTGACACGGCGAATATCCTTGCTGCATACAGTAAAAACGGCTACATCGATGTTCAGGTCACCGAAATCAAACAGGAAGAGCTTCCCCAGGATAATAGTGATGTCCGTGAGCTACGACTGGTTTACGTCATAGAAGAAGGCATGCAATGGTATTTGGGCTCCGTCCAGGTCGTAGGTAATGAAGTATTTACGGACGAGCAGCTTCTTTCATTGATAAACATGCAGGAAGGCGATGTCCTGAACATCCAGACGGTGAACGCCCAGCTTTCCCGAATCGGTGAGCTGTATTGGAACAATGGATATATCTTCAATAACCTGAGCATCTCGGAACAGAGGAACGAGGAGACCCGCGTCATTGATTTCACCATTTCCGTCGTAGAATACCAGCAGGCAATCGTAGAAGACGTACTGATAAACGGACTGACAAAAACAAAGCCTTATGTCTTTGAAAGAGAACTGACAATGTCTCCAGGAGATATCTTCAGTAAGAGGGAGATGGAGCGGAGTGCCCAGAACCTGTACAACACAGGATTGCTTTCAGATGTCAAATATGATATTCGCTACGGCAGCCAGGATGGGCAGGTCATCCTTGACTATACTATTGAGGAAGGCAATCAGATTGAAGTTCAGTTTGGCGCGACTTTCGGTGGTAATGTAGATGGCTTTCCTGTCTCCGGCTTCCTGATGCTCAACAACAAGAATCTTGGCGGTACTGCCAGAAAACTCAGCATTTCCACGGAAATCAGCCCTGACGAACAATCTTTGGAAGTGGGACTGTCTGATGGTTGGGTGGGAGACAAACGCTGGTCAAATGGCGTGTCGCTTTCTTTTGATAGAAGTCGGAAAACCAATGTTCCCCAGCGCGCCGTCGGGGGGCAATACTATAGTTGGGAGACGGCAGACACAGCACGTCCTCTTGGCACGACCACTGACTACAATGGCGAGTTGCCTGATTCCCAATATCTCATGGATTATGTCTATTATCGTGTCGCTTTGGGTTATACCACCGGTTACACGTTCATGTTCAATGCCGGACGGCTTACGGCTTCAGCAGGTTTATCCGTTGGTTTGAACCATGCGCAGTATGATGACAAATATGACGCTTTTGAGAAATTAATCATGCAATATCATGAAGGTTGGAAATTCTCCAACCGGCTGACCTTGTCGCTGACATGGGACGGACGTGATTTGATTGAAAATACTACAAGAGGATATGTCATCTCCCAGTCGTTCACCTACGCAGGTGGTCTGTTAGGCGGTCTTTCAAATTATATCCGTTCTACGTCCAGTGCCGCAGGATATTTGACGGCATTTGAAACAAAGGGAGAAAATCCGGTAAAAGGCGTCGTCAGCCTCACCACGACAGTCAATCTCATGTTGCCCCAATATTGGAACAAGGAGGGGAGCGGCTGGGCTTTCCATGATCCACGCGATGGAGCTACCAGGTATGAGATGCTCTATCTTGACGGAATGTCCATTGGCCGGGGTTTCCAGCCTGTGTTCGGACAATCTTTCATGTGGGATACCATGCTTGAACTCACTGTGCCTGTGGTCAAGAATCTCCTCTCCGCTGAAGTGTTCACAAGCGCAACGGCAATATCCGACCAGCAGATTTCCAAAATAAGCTTCCCTGAACTTAACTGGTATTTTTCTGGAGGTGCTGGAGTCAAGCTCAGCATACCGGGATTCCCGCTGGGACTGTATCTGGTGAAGAACGCGACAATTAAGGATGGTAATTCCTTTACATGGGAAAGTGGTCAGCTCTTTAATCCCAACAACCAAAAAGGACACGGACTATCCATTGTCCTTGCCATCACTACCAGCCTTTATTAGTTTTTCCATCCATGATAGAATATGCAATCCCTGTGACGGATCACTCCGTACAGGGATTGTCCATTTCAGGAGACATCATGATGAAAGAACAAGTCCTTAAAAATACTCCGATGATGCAGCAGTATCTTGATATCAAGGCCCGCCACGTAGATATGATCTTGTTCTTCAGGCTTGGCGATTTTTATGAAATGTTCATGGATGACGCCCGTGAGGTTTCCCGTCTTCTTAATCTGACCCTGACCCAGCGCGCGGGAGTCCCTATGTGCGGCATTCCGTACCACGCTGCACGGAATTATATCAAGCGACTGCTCGACGAAGGAAAGAAAATAGCTATCTGCGAGCAGGTGGAGATGACTTCGGATGTCAAGAGCTTGGCGCGACGGGAAGTCGTGCAGATTATTACGCCTGCGACAGTCGTGGACGATGACTATCTTGATGCTCTTTCGTCCAGTTATATAGTGTGCCTGGCATCTGTTCATGCTGGTAGCATGCCTGTCGCCGTAACCGATATTTCGTCAGGAGAGTTTCTCCTGGATGTTTTGGAAGAAGACCATCTTCCTCGGATACGCTCACTGATTGCCCAGTATCGTCCGAAGGAAATCCTGGTTGACGAAGATGAGTATTTCAGCCATTCCAATTTCGCTGCGCTTGTGGATGAAGGACAAGCCATGGTGACAAAGCTCCCTCATGGTTATTTTTCCGTCCATGATGGCTTCACCCTGCTGTGCGGTCACCTTGGACTGGCGAATCTCAAAGCATTCGGAATTCCTGGCGACCATCCATCACTTGCCGCGGGTGGTGCTGCCATGCGGTATCTCATGGATACAGCACGTTCATCCTTGACACAGATTACTGCATTCCGACTTGTTACTTCCGGCGGACTCATGCAGATGGATGAAGCGACCCGACGCAACCTTGAAATAGTCGTAAATAGTCAGGATGGAACTCAGAAGTTTTCTTTGTTCGATGCCGTCGATCATACGAGGACTGCCGGAGGAACCCGCCTGTTGAAATCATGGCTGTCCGCTCCAATCACCGACATGACGGAGCTGGACAGACGACATGGTTGGATTGCATCTTTTTGTGATGACGTGGAAGAATTGAAGCGAGTGAGGAATGAACTGGGTACTGTCCTGGACGCTGTCCGCTTGTCCTCTCGTGTGGCCATGAACAAAGCGGTTCCTCACGATCTTGTTTCCATCAAGCAGACAATCAGTACGTTCTTCCGGATTGTGTCCGAAAAACACGAATTATACCAGATGTTGCTCAGCTACCATGTCAGCGACGAAAACTTGGAATCTTTGCTAACCCTGATGATGACGATTGGACAGGCAATCAATGAGGATAGCAAGGGGCCGTTCGAGGAAGGGGCGGTCATCAAGGATGGATATGATGCCGTACTTGACGAGCTTCGCGGCTTTCGTGACCACGGAACTGATATCCTTGAGGAATATCTGGCAAAAGTGAAAGGAGAAACGGGAATAACGACGCTCCGGTTGTCCTACAACAAGATTATCGGACACTATTTGGAAGTTTCCAAAGGTCAGGTTGACAAAGTTCCCGCGAATTTTTACCGGAAACAGACTTTAGTCAATGCAGAGCGATATACGACTGACGAGCTGATTGCCTGCGAGACACGGATACTTCGTGCCGTAAGCGATGCAGAGAAGCGAGAGCGTCACGTTTATGAAGCGGTGATGGAAGATACGCGCCGTAACATGGAAAAAATCCTTGCCGTCGGTAAGTTTCTTAGTGAACTGGATGTCTATCAGAGCCATGCGACGCTTGCACGGGAACGTTCTTACATACGCCCGGAGTTTGTCATGACAGATGTCCTTCACATCACGGAAGGTCGGCATCCTGTCGTTGAGAAAACCTTGAGGGCTGGTACTTTTGTTTCCAATAACCTGGACATGGAAGAAAATTCCGGACGTTTCTGCCTTATCACCGGGCCAAACATGGCAGGGAAGTCCACGTACCTCAGGCAGAACGCGCTGATTGTTCTTCTTGCACAAAGCGGCAGTTTCGTTCCGGCGACTTCGGTCAGGATGGGACTTGTTGACAGACTGTACTGCCGTGTCGGGGCGTCAGACAACCTTGCCCGCGGAGAATCAACCTTTCTTGTCGAAATGCAGGAAGCCGCCCATATCATCCGGACGGCAACTCCGAATAGCTTAGTCATCATGGATGAGATTGGACGGGGGACTAGCACTCAGGATGGCATGTCCATCGCCTGCGCAATCATGCGGAGGCTTCAGGAAATGCGGACTAAGACATTGTTTGCCACCCATTATCATGAACTGACGATGTTGGATACTTCACAGATACAACTGTTGACGCTTGAGGTCGCGCAAAAGGCTCGGAAAATCATCTTCATGAGGAAGGTGATTCCTGGAGTGGCAAATTCTTCCTATGGGCTTCATGTTGCCGCTCTCGCGGGGCTTCCCGTTGATGTTGTCAGGAATGCC
This sequence comes from Parasphaerochaeta coccoides DSM 17374, assembly GCF_000208385.1. Classification (GTDB taxonomy): domain Bacteria; phylum Spirochaetota; class Spirochaetia; order Sphaerochaetales; family Sphaerochaetaceae; genus Parasphaerochaeta; species Parasphaerochaeta coccoides. The sequence continues at coordinate 682,866 of NC_015436.1, forward strand.
GCTGATTTCCAAAAGAAACATTTCGCCGATTACAACATGTCTGCTCCCGAACAGCTCGACCTGTTCATCATGGATGATAGGCAGCGCAGCGGATACAATGACACAGCCGTCTTAGGCGGTGCCGACGATGACGAGTCTCTTCCAATCAGGGAAATCATGGAGGAACTGGAAGATTTTTCCATTGACGACTCGACTCCACGTGAAGCCCTCGATTTTGTCGCAAGTTTGAAAGAAAGGCTCCGAAGACTGAAACAGGAGACATAGAAAGAATATATTCTTTCCTGATGACATATTTTTTTATCAAGCGTTGCATCCTTTGTGGATTACCATGTTCCGGTATGGATGGAGATACATATTCTGTTCCTGTATGTTCCTCATGTACGGCAGAGTTGGACGAATGGAAAAACTTGTATAGGAACCAGTGTCCAACGTGCGGAACCTTTCTTTTGTGGCAGAGGCAAGACTGTCCGCGATGTCATGAGTCGGAAGGGGAGTCCCCCTTAGAAACAATCCGATGCGTTGGTCCTTTCCGTGGCATTGGCAGGAGAATCGTTTTGGCTTATAAAAAATCAGGATATCGCCGACTCTGTGGCCTGTGCGCCGATTTGTTGGAGCCTTCGCTTGCTCAGTCTTCCCATGACTGTCTGATAGTCCCTGTCCCATCACAACAGAAGAATGTCAGGAAACGCGGGTTTGACCATATGGCGTGCATCTGTCGGGAACTTGCGGCGCGGACGAATTGTGGCTATGCTTCCTTGCTCATCCACTTGCAGGAAGAACAGAAAGGGCTTACTCGTCAACAGAGGCTTGACAGCCATGGATATGCTTTGAAGCATCTGCTTTTTTTCAGGAGGACTGCGATTTCCCGTATTCCATGGAAAACAATGCTCCTTGTGGACGATGTCAGGACGTCCGGTGGAACACTCCATCATTGCGCCGGTTTGCTTTCAAATGTTTTCCAAATGCCGATACACGGACTTGTCTTGTGCGATGAACCATGACGTGGGAAAAAAGTGGTGATGTGATGATGAGCTGTAAGAAAACGATTCCGCACTCCAGGTTGACATACTAGGCATAATGCACTACATTAAATGTAGCTAATGTTTCAAACGTTGGGGATCGCGCAAGCCGGTCCCTTTTTTATGGGATTTTGATCGATATGTTGAAGAATGAACTAGTGAGCAATGAAATTTACAAGGAACTCAATCCGCTTGTCCGCTCTTTAGGACTGGACATCGTTTCGGTGTCCCGCAATGTGCGGCAAGGAGCTTCTTCGGTGTTCCTTGTCATCAAGGCGTCCGGCAGGCCGACATCAGTCGATGACTGTGCCAAGGTTCATAGGCTTGTCGCATCTCGGCTGGAGATGCTGTGGCAGGACAGAGAACTGTCGCTGGAAGTCTCGACGCCAGGGTTGCAGCGAAATTTCTCGGATGTCCAAGAATTCTCACTTTTTACTGGAGACAGGGTCAGGATATTTGACAGTCAGGAAGAACAGTGGATATCCGGTATCATCGATGAAGTTTCCGACGCTGGAGTAATTTTGACGCAGGTAGTCGGGGAAACCGCCGAGCCACTGGCCGAGAGAATGAACATCCCGTATGATCGAATCAAAAAAGCTAAACTTGACTACATCTGGGAGGATGGGGCACATGTCAACTAATCTGAGCGAAGCAATAAAAAGTATGGTTGAGGAAAAGGGAATCTCGCAGGATCTCGTCATTTCGACCATTGAGGACTTTCTTCGTGCCGCATATAAGAGAAAATTCGGAACCGACGCAAACGCTGTCGTCCAGTTTTCCGACGACCTGAGCAACGTGACCCTGAATGCCCGCCGCATCATCGTCGAGGATGAGAATTACTATGATATGACTACTGAGATTTCCTTGGAAGAAGCGGAGGAACTTGTAGGTAAGTGTGAGATTGGAGACGAACTGCTCGTTCCCATCGACCTGAAGGAGTTCGACCGCATCAGCATCCAGAGTGCCAAACAACGGAGCCGCCAGAGCCTGCGAGACATCCAGAAGGATACGACTTTCAAGGAATATGAGAACAAAACGGGTCAGTTAATCATAGGTTATGTACAACGGCAGATTGGTGACGACTTCTACGTTGATATCGGCTCGACGGAAGGTATCCTTCCCCGTCGTAACCAGAGCAGCAGGGAAGTATACCGACAGGGTGACAAGGTCAAATTCTATGTGGAAAAGGTCGAGAAAACCGACCATGGAGTGCGTGTCGTCCTGTCCCGCACCAGCGCCGAACTCGTCAAACTCCTGTTTGAATTGGAAGTTCCTGAAATCTATGATCACAGCATAGAGATACATGATATTGTACGCGAAGCAGGCTACCGTACCAAGGTTGCCGTGTATTCGCATCGTGATGACATCGACCCTGTCGGTGCTTGCGTTGGGTTGAAAGGAATGCGCATTCAGACTATCATGAAGGAGATAGAAGGGGAGAAAATCGACATATTGAAGTATGATCCCAATCCTGAGGTCTTCATCCGCAACGCTCTTGCGCCTGCCGAGGTGAAAGATGTCATCCTATTGAAACAGAATGAACGTCGAGCTCTGGCTATCGTCGATGATACGCAGCTTTCCTTGGCCATAGGTAAGCAAGGGTTGAATGTCCGTCTTGCGAACCAACTCTCTGACTGGATAATCGAGGTGAAGACTGAAGCTCAATTCGCTGAGCTTGACATTGCATCCACCGCACGCTCCCGTGCCGAGGCGCTGTTCACCGACGCAGATGAAGTCGAGGATGTTTCCGATTACGAAATGACTGAGGATGTGCCGGCACTTCGTTTTGATGAAGGCGAGGTTGCTGATGAAGACTATGTGACCGAGGAAGAAGATGGAGACGAAGGTGACTTAAACCTTTCCGAACTTCCGATTGATGCCGAGTTGATTGCCAAGCTGAATTCCCATGGCATCTATACCGTCGGTCAGTATATCAATCTGGACGATGCCGAACTGACTTCCCTGGACGATGTTACTGTCGAGGAAAAACAGAAACTGGATGAAATCTTCAACGAATTCGTGTCCATCGAAGAAGAACATATCTACGAAGATGACGACAAATGACGATGAAATGAACATCGGATAGAATAAAAAAGAAAAGGATAGCATGAGCGAAGAGACAAACAAGCCAAAGGCAACATTGATCAAGCATAACAGGATCGCCCCGAAGGCTCCCGTGGCTCCCCAAAGGGAACCCTCCCCAAGCGTTTCAAAGGAAACGGTTGCGCCAGAGTCCGCCGAGGGCAGGAAGCGTTTGGTCATAAAGAAAAAAATCGTCGTCAACAAACCTGTGGCTCCGCAAGCACCCGTAGTACACGAGACATCGACGCCTTCATCCGTCGAAGCGCCTGTACAGGCAACTGGACAGGTGCCTGCACCACCGACGGAGGCTCTGCCTTTACCGGCCAGACAAGCTATGGTTGCTTCACGTGCGGGCGTTTCCGCTCCGCGTCCCGCTCAGAATGTCAGGCAGGCTACCGCACAGCCCCCCAAGACTTCCCGGACACCATCTCCGCGTCTTATAAATCCTCATCTCCATGACGGACCCGTTGTGTCTCGTCCTGCGACGAATCTTCCTCCTGTCCCCGGTCAGGGACAGACGGCTGCCGACCATGCCGCATGGCAGTCCCGCAGGAATGAAGCACAGGAAAGTTCAGCGACTCCTTCCGGCCGGCGTGCCGCTGGCACGGTAGGAGGCCGTTCAATGGATCCCCGCCCTGAGAGAACGTATGGTTCCCCATCCCGTTCTTTTGGTGACTCTGCTCCACGTCCTTCCGGTGGCTATCAGGGTGGTGGCGGCAGACCGTCCGGTGGATATGCCCCGCGTCCGTCTTCCGACGGCTATCAGGGTAGTGGAGGTAGACCGTCCGGTGGATACGCCCCACGTCCGTCTTCCGGCGGCTATCAAGGTAGCGGCGGCAGACCATCTGGTGGATACGCCCCGCGTCCGTCTTCCGGCGGTTATCAAGGTGGCGGCGGCAGACCATCTGGTGGATACGCTCCGCGTCCCAGTGGAGGCTATCAAGGTGGACGCCCCGGTGGGACAGGGCCACGTCCAAGCGGCGGATACCAGGGTGGCAAACCCGGTGGCTTTGGGCCGCGTCCAGGAGGAGGACGGCCTGAAGAAGCTGCGCCCATGGACTCCCATGGACAGAAAGGACCGGCTAAGAAGACCTTCGCAAAGAAGAAGGATGCGACATACAAGAAGCGCGACTCGGAACAGGAGATGAATTATAAGTTCCAGCAGAAGCGCAAGGCTCAGATCAAGACCAATGTAGTTCCTAAAGTCATTGATATGGCTGAAGTGATTACCGTCGGCGATCTTGCGAAGAAGATGAATCTCAAGGCCAGCGAACTCATCGCCAAGCTCTTTTCCATGGGCATGATGGTGACGATTAACCAGCAAATAGACAGCGACACCGCAAGTCTGCTGGCTGGTGAGTATGGCAGCGAGATACATATTGTTTCTTTGTATGACGAGACACTCATCCCGACAGAAGTGAGCACTCCGGAACATGTCCTCCCTCGTGCTCCGATTGTGACGGTGATGGGTCACGTTGACCATGGAAAGACAAAGTTGCTTGATGCAATCCGTTCGACCAATGTCGTTGCGGGTGAATTTGGAGGCATTACTCAACATATAGGCGCATACAAGATTGACCTTGAAGGAAAAAGAGACATTGTGTTCCTTGATACACCCGGACATGCGGCATTTACCATGATGCGTGCGCGTGGCGCACAAGTCACCGATATTGTCGTCCTGGTTGTTGCGGCCAATGACGGCGTCATGCCCCAGACTTTGGAAGCTATTGACCATGCAAAGGCTGCAAAGGTACCCATTATCGTCGCCATCAACAAGATTGATCTTGCTGACGCGCATCCTGACCGGGTCATGCAGCAACTTTCCGACCGTGGGCTAGTTCCTGAGGAATGGGGCGGGCAGACTTTATATTGCAAGATTTCCGCATTGAAAAAGGAAGGCATCGATGAACTTCTCGATGTCATCTTGCTCCAGGCGGATATGCTTGAGCTGACCGCGGATCCGACCGTAAGGGCGGAAGGAAAGGTCATTGAATCACGCATCGACCAAGGACGTGGCATCGTGGCCTCAGTCCTTGTTCAGAATGGTACTCTGCACCAAGGCGATCATTATGTAGCAGGTATTTACGCTGGTCGTGTGCGTGCCATGTTTGATGACAAAGGAATAAAGATACCTGAAGCCGGTCCTTCCACGCCAGTTGAAATCATAGGTCTGTCAGACATTCCCTCCGCAGGAGATCCCTTCCAAGTCACCGAGGATGAAAAGCAGGCTCGTCAGATTGGTGCGAAACGTCAGGAGCTTGAGCGTCTCGGACAGAGCCGCAATGTAAAGAAAGTCACTCTGGATAATCTCTACAGTGAGTTGCAGCGTGATGATGTGAAGGAGTTGAATGTTGTCATCAAGGGTGATGTCCAAGGCTCCGTCGAAGCATTGCAGAATGCTCTGGAAGATTTGTCGAACAACGAGATTCGCCTGAATATCATTCGGGCCTCCGCTGGCGCAATCATTGAAAGCGACGTGTCGCTGGCAAGTGCTTCCAATGCCCTTATCATCGGCTTCAATGTCAGACCTACGCCCCGCGCACAGGCTTTGGCTGACCAAGAGAAAATTGATATCCGCAAGTACAACGTCATCTATGATGCAGTGACGGACATCCATGCCGCCATGGAAGGCATGCTGACGCCTGACACTAAGGAAGTGGATATCGGTACGGTCGAGATACGTGATATCTTCAAAGTGCCGAAAGTCGGTATCATTGCCGGCTCTTATGTCACCGAAGGCAAGGTCAAGAGGAATTCCGTCGTGCGCGTTATCCGCGACAGTATCCAAATCAACAAGTCTTTGGTAAAGATTACGTCTCTGAGAAGATTCAAAAATGATGCTAGGGAAGTCACCGCTGGGTATGAATGCGGCATCGGTTTGGAGAATTTCCAAGACTTGAAGGTCGGGGATATCCTCGAAGTCGTCGAAACCGTGGAAGTCGCCAAAAAACTCGATACACTCAACACCTAGGAGAAGCATATGAGCGAGCACAGTCAGAAAAGGATAGAAAGCAGGGTACGAGAGGCGGTCGGTATGCTTATCGTTTCCGGGGAAATAAAAAATCCTCTTTTGAATACCTTGGTTTCCGTCACACGCGTTGTTGTTTCAAAGGACAATGCCTATGCGACTGTGTATCTGTCCGCCCCCATTGATGACCATGACCTGGAATGTTCCATCACTGCTTTGACAAAAGCCGCTGGTTTCATACAGAAAAGGGTTGGGGATTTCCTGGGTACCCGCAATACGCCACGTCTGACATTCAAGGCGGACGTAGCAGTGAGGGACGGAGATGAAATCAATGCGCTGCTAGACTCCCTGCGCCAGGAACGTGAGAAAGCGGGAAATGGAGAATAAGTCCTCCATACTCCTGTTGCGCAAACCCCCAGGGGTGACGTCGTTTGCTTCTCTTTTTCCTATAAAACATCTTGTCTCCCCGCATGTTGGTCATGCGGGGACTCTTGATAAGTTCGCTGACGGTCTGATGATAGTCCTGACAGGCAAACTGACGCGGCTTAATCCCGTTTTCAGTGGTCTTGACAAGAAATATCGTGCTGTTTTCCATTTTGGCAGGGAAACCGATACTCTCGATCCAGAAGGGGATGTTGTCGCTGAAGCTCCTGTACCGGATGAAGCTATCATACGTGAAGCGATCAACAGTGGTTTTCTTGGTACGGTCATGCAACGACCACCTGCCTTTTCCGCTATACATGTCGGAGGAGAAAGGGCGCACAGGCTTGTCCGCAGCGGTCGTCCTGTTGATATACCGGAACGTCCTGTCACCATTCATTCCTTCAATGTCGTCTCTTGGGAACCGCCATTTCTCACCGCAGATATCCACGTAAGCAAAGGAACATACATCCGATCCATCGCCCGGGATCTGGGTCATGCCTGCGCAAGCCACTGTTTCGTCCAGCACCTTACCAGAACGGCAATCGGCCCTTATACTCTTGAGGAAGCTGTCACGGCAGATGATTACGCAGGCATCTGGAATCTTGTCGGGGAAGCGGATAGACTGCTTTTACGCCTGTCTTCATGTGGCGTTCTCAGACTGGAAGATGAAGATATGTGGAATCTGACGGCTGCTGGCACAATGCCGCTCGCAACCCTACATGGAAAAAATTACGCCATAGCCTATGACCGGAAAGGCATCGCGCAAGCTGTCCTTGCCATTGATTCACAGGGTAGGTGTACGAAAGCTTTGGCCAGATTCGCCGGATGAGCCTGGTAAACTCAGACGTACAGGAGGGAAGGAGATGAGGGGAGGAGACATCCCAGGACGGAAGGAGCAGGGCATGCAGATGCATGACTTCATGTCTCTTGTTGCTAATCCCATCCTGTGGCAGGTTCCCATGGTTATCGCAATTGGTGTTTTTGACGGCATCCATCTGGGACATCAGTTGATTCTCAAGGAATGTGTTTCCTTAGCTCATGAACATACAGCCGATTCGTGGCAGAGCATGGTAATAACCTTCAATCGAAACCCTAAGATGACCCACGGAAGCAAGAATAACCAGCTTCCGTTGATTACGGCACGACTGGAACATGAAATGTTTGTTTCATTTGATCTTGACCACCATGTCATCATTGACTTTTCTGATGAAATCAGTAAACTCTCTGGTGAGGAGTTCCTTGGCCTGGTCTGCGGATTTTGTTCTGTCAGGGCTGTGGTCGTTGGAGAGGATTTCCGCTGCGGTGCCCCGGACAAATCTGCCGGACCTGTTCAGCTGCAGGAATATCTTCAAAGGATGTCTCCCGGAGGACAGGTGATTGTGCCTCCGTTCTATAGGACGGAAGATGGTCTGGTCGCCAGCAGCTCCAGGATTCGTGCTTTGCTGCTCGATGGAAATATCCCGGGAATCAAGCCTTTGCTTGGCAGGGACTATTCCGTGGATCTTGCGCCATACCCTTTCACTACCCAGGCCGGATGCTTGCGGTATCGTGTCAGTTCTATTGCGCAGCTTTTGCCTCCGGCAGGCATGTATGAGACGGTATTCCGTTGTCTTGACGGAACTGCTCGTCCGGCTCATGTATCGATTGACGCTGAATTTATCGATATCAGGCTTCCGGAACAATCAGGCGAAATGGCTCACGGAAAAGCAACCGCGTCATTTATGGCGGATTCACTGGGGTTCGTGAGGAGTTTCACATAATGATTTCGAAGGAACAGAAAGTAGAACTGGTTGAGAAATTCGGTGGCGATACCGCCAACACAGGAAGCACCGAAGTTCAGGTTGCCTTGCTGACGGCCAGGATCAATGACCTGCAAGAGCATTTCAAGGCAAACCCAAAGGATTATGCCGGACGTCGTGGACTGCTCAAGATGGTCGGACAACGTCGCCGTCTCCTGCGCTACCTGAGCGATAATGATATTGAAAAATACCGCGCTCTGATTCGAGAGCTTGGTTTGAGAAAGTAATTTTGTACGAATATTCATGTGTTGACAATGGATGTGGAAAAGAAGCTCCTTGCTCCCATGCCACGGGAGTGGAGCTCTTTTTATATTCATCAGGCACAGGGATGAGAAAGAACAAAAAAGAACGAAGAAGGAAAAAGAATGTTTGATGTAAAAAAAGTTTCTGTGAAGATTGGTGATGGAGAATTGGTATTCGAGACCGGAAAAATCGCCAAGCAGGCAAATGGCTCGATTTACGCCTCATATGAGGGAAGTGCCATCATTGCCACAGTGTGTTGTGGGGCCGCGCCATCTGAACCACTGGACTACGTCCCGCTTTCCGTTGAATACAATGAAAAGTATTATGCGGCAGGTAAGATACCTGGCGGCTTCTTGAAAAGAGAAGCGCGTCCCAAGGACAAGGAAATCCTGGTGAGCCGCCTCATCGACCGTCCGATGCGCCCCCTGTTTGACAAGGCTTTCGGTCGTGAGATACAGATTGTCCCTACCGTCGTGTCAAGTGACCAGGCCAACCAGCCTGATATCATTGCCATCAATGCGGCGTCCGCTGCCGTCATGATCAGTGACATTCCATTCGCAGGACCTATCGGGGCTGTCCGCATTGCCTTGGTAGATGGTGACTATATCATTAATCCGACTTTCCAGCAGACCGCCCAAGCCCAGCTTGATATCGTTGTCTCCGGCACCCGTGATGGCATTACCATGGTCGAAGGTGGAGCCAAGGAAGTTTCCGAGGAAGTCATGCTGAAAGCCATTGCGGCGGCACAGCCAGTCATTACCGCCCTGTGCGATGCTCAGATTGAACTTCAGAAGATTGTGGGAAAAGAAAAGCTCCCCATCATCCAAATCAATCGTGACCTGTCATGGTTAGGGCCGATTCGTGCCGCGGCATATCCTCTTGTCGCGGAGAAAAGCTTTGTGAAAGGCAAGTCCAACAGATATGACGCCCTTGATGCGGTGAAATCTGACATTAAGGCACAGTTCGCGGAAGTAATCGGTGAGGATTCCAAGCGTTCAGGTGAAGTTGATTCCCTGTTCGAGGATTTGGAATATGAGATACTCCGCAAGAGCATCCTTGACAATGGCGTTCGTACCGATGGACGCAAGGTAGACGATATTCGTCCTATCACCTGTGAGGTGGGACTGCTTCCCATGACCCACGGCAGTGCTTTGTTCACCAGAGGCGAGACACAAAGTCTTGCGGTCACTACGCTGGGTACGGCAAGCGATGAACAGATGTTCGATACCATTGACGGAGAAAAATCTTTCAGCTCTTTCATGCTCCATTATAATTTCCCGCCGTATTCGGTCGGTGAGACTGGCCGTCTTTCTACCGGACGACGCGAGATTGGTCATGGACATCTTGCCCAGCGTGCTTTGCAGGCCATCGTACCTCCAAAGGAAAAATTCCCCTATACGGTTCGTGTCGTCAGTGAAATCATGGAATCCAACGGTTCTTCTTCCATGGCGTCCGTATGCGGTGGCTGTCTTTCCCTGATGGACGCTGGCGTCCCAATCAAGAAACCAGTCGCTGGCATTGCCATGGGACTCATCACGGAAGGCGAGGACTATGCTCGCTATGTAGTTCTTTCCGACATCCTTGGAGAAGAAGATCATCTGGGTGACATGGATTTCAAAGTCGCGGGTACTGAGGATGGCATCACAGCTTTCCAGATGGACATCAAGATTGCGGGAGTTACTCCTGAAATCATGAGCAAGGCCCTTGACCAAGCAAAACGTGGACGTCTGCATATCCTGGATGTCATGGGCAAGACGCTCAAGACACCGCGTGCCGAAGTTTCCGAATATGCGCCTAAGATTCTGACCATAAAAGTTGATGAGGACAAGATTGGCGCCATCATCGGAACCGGTGGTAAGACGATTAAGTCAATCGCATTGCAGTCCGGCGCTGAAATCAACATTGATGACGATGGTACCGTGACAATCTATGGACGCAACAGCAAGAGCGCGCAGACAGCGAAGGAACTGGTGCAGTCAATTGTCGAGGAACCGGAAGTCGGACGCATTTATCAAGGTACGGTAAAGCGTATCATGGATTTCGGAGCTTTCATCGAGATATTGCCCGGCAAGGAAGGTCTCTGCCACATTTCCAAGCTGGCAAAGACACGGGTGAATAACGTCGGCGATGTCCTTTCCTTGGGTCAGAGCGTCCCTGTCAAACTTATCGAGGTCGATAGGATGGGGCGTCTCAATTTGAGTTATATCGATGCCATCGAAGACAAGGATGCGAAGAAATAATGACTGACGGACCTGTCGTGAAGATTATTCTTGAGGAAGGGGCTTCTGCCCCTTCCTACGAGACCGCTTACGCCGCGGGGGCGGATGTGCGTGCATGGTTGCCAGATAGTGACCTGCTCATTCCTCCCGGAGCTACGGCATTGGTTCCGACAGGTCTGCGTATTGCTTTGCCGCAGGGTTACGAAGCACAGATACGGCCACGGTCGGGTCTGGCGGCAAAATTTGGCGTCACCGTCCTTAATGCTCCCGGAACAATCGATGCCGATTATCGAGGGGAGATACGCATACTTTTGATTAATCATGGTGACAAAACTTTCACCATAGCGTCAGGTGACCGAATCGCCCAGATGGTGATAGCATCCCATGTGACGGCCGATTTCCGCCCGGCTCTCAGCCTTGATGGAACTGAAAGAGGTGCTGGAGGATTCGGATCTACAGGAAGGTAGGAGTTTTCGGATGGAAGCCAAAGCACAGTACACATTGCTGAGGAAATACATTGTCAAGGAATTCCTTGCGTCTTTTGCCGTCGCTTTCACATTTTTCTTCTTCATCTTCTTTGTCAACCAGATACTTCTTCTCATCCAGCGGGTCATGGTGAAGAACGTTTCGGTCGCTGACATGCTGACTCTTGTCGTACTCTCCATTCCCCAGTTTCTTATCTATACTTTCCCATTCAGCTCCTTGAGTGCCGCGAGCATGGTGATAGGGGAGTTCTCCGCCCATAATGAGATAATTGCAATGCGTTCAAGTGGCATTCCCTACCGGAGGATATTTTCTCCAGTGCTGGTGATAGGAATTGTTCTTTCCTTGCTGACTTTCATCGTTGCCGACATGTTGCTTCCTTTCAGTTCAGTGAGATATCAGAAGGAATACAGGGAAATCATGCAGAAGATTCCAACATTGGATGTCGCCAGCTACTCATCCGTGACAGTCGGAGATAAAATCATCACAGCTGGGCGCGTCGAAGATAATATCATACATGACATCATCTTGTTCGACGCAAAAGAAACTGCCGAACCGCGAACCATATCCGCCCGACAAGGAACGATATTCCCAGGCATTTCCCAGAACTTGACCTACCGACTGGAATTGGAGAATCCTGTGGTTCTCGAAGTTTCCAGCACTGATCCTTCGTCATGGTCGCTAAGTTCCGCGAGAACCGCGAGACTTTCCGTTGACTTCATCGACCAGAGCGGAGCTCTTGCCACGCTTACCCCCGCGCAGATGTCATCCCGTGACCTGATTTCGGCAATAGAAGTCAGGAAACAAAAAATCAATGAACAGAAACAGGAAAATCTCCGGCTTCAGAACTCCCTTGCCGATGAACTCGCTTCAGTCAAGGCTAAAGCCGAAGACACGGATAATGGAACTGAGAAGGAAAGACTGAAAACTAATGCCAGACAGCTTGAACAGAAAATCACTTCTCTTAAAAATTATAAAATTGAAGACTTCTATTACACCTATTACCGAGCGGAACTGCACAAGAAACTTGCACTGTCCGCGGCGTGTTTTTGTCTGATACTCACAGCCTTGCCTATCTCGTTCATCAAGGTCAGGCACGGCAGGCTCATCGGTTTCGGACTTTCATTGCTTATTGCCTGTGTATATTGGTTTATTCTGTTTTTCATGCAACTGAAGATATTCGACGTTTCATTCTCTCCCGGATGGCTTATGTGGTTTCCGGATGTCCTGGTCCTTGCCATCGGTCTTGCCTTTCTCTCCCGGCAGGTTCGCACATGAAGATTCTTGATCGTTATATAATGCGTAGTTTCCTCACCGTATTTCTTTCCGCCCTTGGAATATGTACGCTCCTGCTCGTCGCTGTGGATCTGTTTACCAACCTGGATTCCTATGCAAAGAATGAGGTACCTTTCTTTGCCATACTGAGACTCACTGTCCTTTATATTCCCGATGCTGTTTCGTTGGTCATCAGCCCTGCGGTAATTTTTTCCGCTACATTGACCTTGGCCTTGATCCATTCTTCCAACGAACTGATTCCTATTTTCTGTGCAGGGATTCCCTATATCCGAGTAATCATACCAATGATGGCGGTGGGAATATGCGTCAGCATGACAACCTTGGCTGCTACTGAATATATTGTGATACCTTCACGCGTCAACAGGGTTGAAGTACAGACAGAGTATACTGGGTCGCAGACAAGCAAGGACAACAGGAACATTACTTTTGTCGATGCCAGCGGTCGGTTCGTCCTGCATGCAAAACGATATGACGCTACACGGCAGAGAATCATGAACATGGTTCTCATTGAACGAGACGGGCCAGGAGGCCGGATGACCGGCAGAACCTCCGCCGGCATGGCGCAGTGGGATGAGACTGAACGGAGATGGATTCTTTCCGATGTTTCAATCCAGAACTTCACTGAGGGCGATACCGTTCTTTCCTTCCATGAAGATACGTTAATGTCTGACATCCTGGATATTGAACCTGGTCTTTTTTCGTATCTGGGAACAGATATAAAAAACATGGACAGAAAGACGGCTCTCTGGTATCTGGACAATATGAAAGGGCTTGATCCTTATCAATGGGCAACGGCGGCAACGGATTATTATGAGAGAGCTTACAGCTTCTTGACTCCCTTTATCCTGATGATCATTGCCTGTTCCATGAATTATCAATACAAGAAGAATGTCCTGCTTTTCAGCATTCTCACGAGTATCGGCATAGCCATCGTGTTCTATGTCACACAATTAGTGACTTTGCTTCTTGCAAAGCAGTATGTCATATCACCACTGACAGGCGTATTCCTGCCTCTCGGTCTTATGATTGCTCTTTCATCTGCTTTTTTTCTCCGCGTCAATCGTGTATGATGCCTTCAGGGAAGGTACTATGTCACATCCAATCCATACTGTCACTCATATTGATGCAGGGTCCCATGCTCGTTGCGGACTTCTTTCTCTCCCTCACGGAACCATCGAGACTCCTGCATTCATGCCGGTCGGTACTAACGGGACGGTGAAGGGAATCTATCATGAGAAAGTAGAACAGATGGGGTATCGTTTGATTCTCGGCAATACGTATCATCTGTACTTGCGTCCAGGCTGCGATGTCCTGGAGAGCTTCGGCGGCTTACATGCGTTTTCTTCATGGAAACATAACATCCTTACCGATAGCGGTGGTTTCCAGGTGTTTTCCCTGTCAAAACTCAGGAAGATCAAAGATGCCGGCGTTACGTTCCAGAGTCATATTGATGGAAGCCGACATGCATTTACTCCGGAGAAAGTCGTTGATATCCAGACGATTATCGGCAGCGACATTGCAATGGTGTTGGATGTCTGCACACCCCCTGACATTGACTATCGGGCAGCACAGGAAGCGTGGAGGGTCACGAAGCTGTGGGCAGAACGGTCCTTGATCCGACGTGATGAGAATGGCGAAAAGTTTCGCGGATGTCTGTTTGGTATCGTCCAAGGGAATTTTTTCAAGGAACTCCGTAAAGAAAGCGCTGAAACAATCAGCGCGATGGATTTTCCCGGCATTGCCATCGGAGGACTTTCCGTAGGTGAGACACCCGACCGGTTTTCTGACTTTCTTGCTTATACCACTGAAATGGTGACTCCTGAAAAACCCCGCTACGTAATGGGCATCGGTAGTCCCGACTATATTCTTGATGCTGTTGCCAATGGTATAGATCTTTTCGATTGTGTCCTTGCCACCCGTACAGCCCGACATGGTCTTCTTTTTTCAGATGATGGTCCTGTGAACATCACCAAGGCCATCCATGAGTTCAGTAGCGAACCAGTCGAGCCAACGTGTGGATGTACTGCCTGCACACAATATTCCCGTGGATACATACGCCATTTATTCAAGGCGGGGGAGATGCTCGGTCCCATGCTGGCAACTGAACATAACCTTATGTATCTCCATACGTTGATGGAACGCATCAAGAATGCCATCAAAAATAATTCTTTTTCCGTGTTCCGAAAGGAATACCTTGCCCGTTATTACGGGGAAAAGAAAAATGTCTGACACTGAAGGAAGTGCAGGGGAGAGAAGGAACTCCCTCGTCGTCATGTGCGCCACCTTGTTGAGCCGTCTGCTTGGCATTGTGAAGGCACGTGTAATCAGTTCTGTTTTTGGTGCCAGTGGAACGGCAGATGTCATCAACTTCACTTTCAACATCCCCAATAATTTCCGCAAGCTCTTTGCCGAAGGGGCGGTATCAGCTGCTTTTATTCCTGTGATAAGTGATGGCATACAGGCGGATCCTGACCAGCTGGAACGACCTCGGAGATTATTCGGGACACTTATTGCTGCGCAGATTATCATTTTTGTTCCGCTGAGCGTGCTGACTGCATTATGGGCGCCAGAGATTATTTCCTTCATTTCGGACTTCCACGAGCCTGCACAGCGGGAACTATCCGCACAGCTTCTCGTTTGGTTTGTCCTGTTCTTGGCGACGATTAGCATAGCCAACATTTTTGCTGTTGTCCTACAGAGCCACGCTCGTTTCGTGGCGCAGGCTTTTGCGCCCCTTTTGATGAGTCTTTGCGTAATTTTCTCCATCCTGTTCCTTTCTTCCCGGCTCGGAGCCTTTTCCATGGCATTCGGTGTTGTGGCAGGAGGGTTCTTACAAGCTTTTGCAACATACATACCCGTTAGAAAGCTCGGATACAGACTATGGCCGAACCTTCAGTTTAGAACTCCTGACTTCTCCCGGCTCATTCGTGCATGGAGTTCCGTGGCCTTCATTTCAATCATCCTTGTGCTTGCTCAGCAGGTTTCTTACTGGTTTGCTTCCGCTCTGGAGCAAGGGAGCGTCACTGCCTTGTCCAACGCAATCATCTTCTGGCAGACTCCTTATGGCATCTTTTTCACTGCTATCGCGACTGTCCTTTTCCCCCAGTTGAGTGTTGCTTTTTCCAGCAAAGACGAATCGTCATGGAATAGTGCGGTGTGCAGAGGTTTGGAAAACTTATGCATGTTCATGATTCCTAGTGCCCTGATTCTTTTTTTTCTCCGTCACGAGGTCATCTCTGCTGTCTTGCAGACAGGGTTGTTCACCGCAGAAAATACTCGTATGACTGCAAAGGTTCTGACATGGTATCTGGCAGGAATGACCTTTTCAGCCTGTTATGCCTTCCTCCAACGGTGTTGTTATTCTCGCAAAGATTACCGTCTGCCTCTTATTGTATCTTTGGGAGTCACATGCATGGATATCTTTCTGACGTATCTGTTCATCCGGAGTGGTTTGGGTATCCAGTCGCTTTCCCTTGCCGCCGCTATTTCCCAGTTTCTGGGTTTTTTGTTCCTATATGGTATTGTCTTGATACCACGACATGGTTTCTCCCATGCGAAACTGGTCAAGAAGTCCGCTCGCATCCTGATTGCCAATGTCCCTCTGCTCATCTGTGGTCTTCTCTATGTCGCCGGAAATTTCACGTGGTGGGAGAGGGGTTCATCCATGAGCAATTTTTTCGCTGTCGCTGTTCTTGGATGTGCTGGATTAGGATGTTCCTTCGTGTTCTACAGGATAGCTCGGATAGATTTTGTGGCGGCAATAAAGAAAAACCAGGAAAAGTAAGCGCACTCTTGTATCCAGAAATAAAACAATCCACCAACTGAGTCAGCGGATTGTTATTGGAAAATCATGTATGGGATTGAAACCTTGTTTTAGAATTCGTGCCGTTCAATCTTCAAGACCGTGAAATCATATTTCTTGTCGTTGATTTCAAAACTGAAGTTCTGTCCGACAGTCTTGTTCATCAGTTGGGTTCCCAGCGGAGCCTGAAAACTCAAGATGTTTTTTGATGGTTCAGACTCCCAAGGACCCATCAAAGTATAAACGACATCCTTGTCCTCAATGTTGTCATGCAAGCTAATCCGTGTGCCGAAACCAGTCTTTGAAGTGTCTACCGCTCCAGGCTGGATTACTTGGGCACGGTCAATCTCCTCCAGGAGCTTCTTTATCTGGGCATTGAGGAGAGTCTGTTTCTCCTTGCCGTACTTGTACTCCGAATTTTCCCGTAGGTCGCCAAGCTCCCTGGCCTCACCGATTTCCTTGGCTACTTCGGGAATATCGATATTCATGATCTTGTCCAGTTCCGCACGCTTCGCATCCAAGGATGCCTGGGTACATAAGAGTCCAGTCGGAATCAGATTGGCTGTGTCGGCCCGTGAATCCGCATCACCCCATGCATAATCAGAGAAGGTTTCACCAATCACATGCTTGAATTCGATTTTCTTTCCCATCATTTCCATGCTGTTGATGTCTTGGAGAAGACTGTAAACGCGGCGAGCGGTATCTGCATCATGCTTTTTGATGAAATCCATCAAAGTCCCGTCCTCGAACAGGAGTCCATGCAACTGCTTGTTATATTTCCTGTTTTCCGTGACATCCTTCTTATTTTCAATGCAAAGATACGTATAATCCAGAAGCTGAAGCTCCGCAATCAAGAGCTTTTCGTGGGAAATTCCTGCAAGTTCCCACTGCGCTGGAGCATACGTCCGGGCAAGATAGAGAAACTGCTCCGGGAATTCCTTGTACGCATCCACGCTGTCCCTGAGTATCTTGTAAACCAGCTCCTTATGGTTGTTGATTTTCATTTTGTCAAGGATGAAGGTCGTCAGATAATAGGGGAACAGAGAGACAAGAACCTGAGGCCAGTCCTCGACATTGCGCATCACTTGCGTGATGAAAGACTTGTTCAGCTCGCTGTCCTTAATCTCCTTGAAAAGCGATACGATGTTGTCCGCGCCAAGGTACAATTCCTCGAAGGTATAATCTTTGGAGGGACGGATGAAAGACAGGTGATACCTTCCGTTCCGCAATTCGTCAAGGAGAAGGAATGAAGACATCTTCTTGTCATCCGTTTCGTCCGTGTTGGCCAGGATGTCATTGAAATAAGAAATCATTTCCATGAAAGAATCACTTTCAACTTCTCCCTTACTCTCAATGAACTCACGGACAAGACGAACCTTGTCATAAAAATTACGCTCGCTCTTGAAAATGTTGTACTGTTTTTCCTCGAAGCTTATCGGCGTATTTCTGAGCGTGAAGGTATCGGAGTCAGTCGCGCTGATTCCGAACAGAGGATTGTTCATCAGCTCCTTGCGGGCAAGAGGCATCCATTTCGACCATTCCGCAGCAGTAAGGATGGAAGGAACCAGTTCCTCCTTCATTTCCTTGAAGGACGCCTGTCCGGCATGGGATGAGAGGAGGGTGTTCAAGCTCCAGACGATATCTGTCTTGAAACGTGCCGCCAGCTTTTCCGTGGGAATGACACTTTTCAAGACCCACAGATGGGTCTTGGGCAGCACAAGCAGAGATGAAAAAGCCATGGATATCGACATTTCGTGATTTCGCTTATGTGAGAAGTCAATGATAACCCTATCGTTATCGATGCTCCTGATGCGACCGATATTCCACGTCTTGTGGAAAACGAAAGTACCGGTATCGAAAGATATGTTCTTCTCAAAATCTTCAATTGCTGTATGTACATCCCTGTAGTTTTGGAGGATGCCGCTTGTTTCCATGCAGGCGGCAAGACGCCCATGTTCGGTGTACTTCGTCTTGTAAGCATCGACCAGTAAAGTACGGGCCCAATGAGCCAGAGGTTCAAGCTCCAGTATCCTTTTTAGGACAATGATACGCTTGTCCACATCTCCCGAAACCTTCTCGTTGAGGTCCTTAAGCAGGAAAATTGTGCGATCCAAGGTATCAAAATGACTTCTTACCCGTTCAGTGAGACCAAGCAGATAGCCGAAATCATCGCCCATGATAGTCAGGAATTTCGTCCACAGTTCCTTGACCGCCGGGAAATTCTCGGCGTTGATATACCTATTGATTGCACGCTTGTAGTAGAAGCACGCAGCCTCAAGGTCGTTCTTAGCTTCATGATGGCGGGCAATTTTCTCGACTATTTCAATTTCATCATAGTCAACCTTGACTAATCTTTCCCAGACAGAAAATTTTTCATCTTCGCGGTTGGTCGCTTCATAGCATGTAGCCAAGGCGCGCAGGGCATAGCGGTTCTCACCGGAAGCCTTGAGGATTTTCTCACACAGGAATTCGACGATATTCCACTTCTTGCTTTCCTGGAACATCTCTGCAAGTTGAAGGATAATCGTATCGTCAAGAGGATTCTGTTCTATGGAAATAGTTCCCGCGATATACATGGCGATGACGCTGTTCTTGTTTTTGGCAAGATATTCCTTGCAGGCATCTTTGACTTCTGTCAATTCTTCAGGTTCATATGACGACAATACATCGTCCAATTCATGAAAATTGGAAATGGTATAGTTGGCGAGAGTCGTTCTCGTCCATTTTTCGGCTGTGAGCATGGCCATGATTTTATGTTCCGCCATAACGCCCTCCTGTACATCCACGATGCGTATACTCCAAATCACATGAAAAAGGCGTATTCGCCAATGCAAAAGAAAACCGCGCAGATTGACTCTCTTTGTCGTGAATCAGTCAGTTCTGCTCGGAATTAACTTTGCTGATTGAAGTATGCTTTCCTAAAACTTACTTGCTCATCATATCACATTTCATTGGCTTTAGCAATGTGAAAGAAGATTGGAGAAACCAGATGGCGGAATGATGGCGGAATGGTCAAAGAGCTGGTTGATACCCCCGGAATGCCCTGGAATACCACTTTATGATTTGCATGAGAACAATCAATCTGATACTATGTAATGCATGACAAAGAATGAAGACCTGATTATCGCGCCATCCATCTTGGGAGCAGATTTCTCACATCTGGAAGAAGATTTGGTGTCTATTGCCGATTCAGGCGCCCAATGGGTGCATCTCGATGTCATGGACGGGCATTTTGTGCCGAATATTTCATTTGGTTGGGATCTTATCCGGACTTTACGTCCATTCAGCCCCCTTACATTTGACACACATCTTATGGTTTCACAACCGGAACGATTCATCGAGCAGTTCGCCTCGGCCGGTTCGAACGCCATAACCGTTCACCATGAAGCGACGGTTCATCTGTACCGTGTCCTTCAGCAGATACGTTCCTTGGGATGCAAAAGTGGCGTTTCCGTTGTTCCGTCCACTCCCGTCAGTGCCATAGAACATGTGCTTGAGATCAGCGACATCGTTCTGGTCATGTCAGTGAATCCAGGATTCGGTGGACAGCAGATGATTCCTTCCATGTTGCAAAAAATCGCCCGGCTCGCCGAATTGCGCGAGACGGAAGGGTATGATTTCCTCATCAGTGTTGATGGCGGCATCAATGCGAAGACTGCGGGAGACGCCGTCGATAGTGGTGCTGATGTCCTGGTCACCGGAAGCAGTTTCTTTTCCGCTCCTGATAAGATTTCTTATGTAGCTGACCTTCTGTCGCTGGGACGGGCACGGTGAAATGTGTCATCCAGAGGGTGAAGGATGCACGAGTGGTGGTCGATGGAGAGACCATCGGCACCATTGGCATGGGATTGCTTGTCTATGTCGGCTTTGATGTCCATGACGATGGGACAGATATTCCGCGCATGGCAGGCAAGCTGACTCGGCTCAGGATTTTTGAAGATATCGAAGGGAAAATGAACTTATCCGTGAAGGATGTCGGTGGAGCTATCCTCGTAGTCAGTCAGTTCACCCTTGTCGCTGATTTGAGCAAAGGAAATCGTCCTTCGTGGGATTTTGCTGCGTCCCCCGATATCGCCCGCGATTTCTATGAACGGTTTCTCGTGGCCTGTAGAGGCGAAGGAGTCATTGTACAGGAAGGACGTTTCGGCGCACATATGCGTGTCATCTATGAAAATGACGGTCCTGCGACCTTTCTGATGGAGTCTGCCCGGTCGACTGGACGACCAACGGCGAAAATCACATGAAACGGCGGTGATGCCGGAATGTATTATTACTACAGAATCTTTCAGGAGCACACGAATGGCAAAAGTCAAGAATATCATGGAAAACGGCGAGACACCGAATCAGAAACAGAAGTTCGACGCTATAGAATCTGCCCGTCAGCAGATTGACAAGCAGTTTGGCAAGGGATCATTGATGAAGCTGGGCGACAACCCGACAAACTTGAATATAGCAACCATTCCTTCCGGGTCCCTGCTTCTTGACGAAGCACTGGGCGTCGGTGGTTATCCACGGGGACGAATCGTTGAGATATATGGCCCTGAATCCTCCGGAAAAACGACACTTGCCTTGCATGCCATCGCTGAAGCACAGAAGGCGGGTGGCATAGCAGCATTCATTGACGCGGAACATGCCTTGGATCCTGGGTACGCGAAAAAACTTGGGGTTGACACCGACGGGCTGTGGATCAGCCAGCCTGATACTGGAGAGCAGGCTCTTGAGATTGTCGAATCCCTTGTGCGTTCTGGAGCAATGGACATCATCGTAGTGGATTCCGTGGCGGCATTGACACCACAGGCGGAGATTGAAGGGGATATGGGTGACAGCCACATGGGACTTCAGGCACGCCTCATGAGCCAGGCTCTCCGCAAGTTGACCGGAATCCTTGCCAAAAGCCGGACGACTATAATTTTTATCAACCAGATACGTATGAAGATTGGCGTCATGTTCGGCAATCCGGAAACTACGACCGGTGGGAATGCGTTGAAATTCTATGCGTCCGTTCGTCTTGATGTGAGAAAAATCGAAACATTGAGCAAGGGAGCCGATGATGTCTATGGGAGCAGGGTGCGTGTCAAGGTCGTAAAAAACAAAGTGGCTCCGCCGTTCAGGAAGGTCGAGTTCGACATGCTTTTCGGGGAAGGCATCAGCTATTATGGGGGTATCATGGATGCTGCCTTGAAATATGAAATGATAGAGAAAAGCGGATCATGGTATTCATATCAAGGTGAGAAGATAGGGCAAGGCAAGGATAATGCTGTTTCTTTCCTTGTCGCCAATCCAGAGGTCAGCAGTGAACTGGAAGCTCGTTTGAGGCAGAAGATGTTTGTTCCTGCCAGCGAAGAGCCTGCGGCGACCTGATGCAGGGAGCGGACGCCTGACATTGTATTGCGCGGTGGATGTACGCTATAATGTTTCGATGTAAGGAGCCACGTGCATGTCAACCGGCATCGAACAGCAAATCACTGAAACACAGACAGGACAAGGGGCCCTCGTCAAGGTCGCGGACTTTGAAGGCCCCTTGGGTCTTTTGTTGTATCTGATTCAGAAAGCCGAGATAAACATATACAATATTCCCATTGCATTGATAACCGAGCAGTTCCTCGAATATCTGAGGAATGCCGAGGAGATGGAACTGGGAGACTTGACGGATTTTTACAAGATGGCGGCTGACCTCCTGTACATCAAGAGCCGTATGCTCCTTCCGGTCGATGACATCGGCTTTGACGAAGAATACGCCGATCCTCGGCAGGAACTTGTCGAGAGACTCCTTGAATATCAGAAGTTCAAGAAGTATACTGACATCCTTTCCGGAACGAACACGGGTGGGGAGTTCTACATCGCCCGCAGACAGACAGAATTCATGCTTCCTTTTCCTGATCAGGCATTGTGGGCAAATGTCACTGCGGACGATCTGCTCATTGCTTTTACTACGTTGCTAGGAAAGATTGCGCCGACGCAGATTTTCAACGTATATGAAGAAGTAACAGTCAAGGAAAAGATAGCCCTGATGTCAGAGTTGTTTGAGTTTCGTGCGGAAATCATGCTGACCGACCTTATCCTTCATCCCGAGCAGCCGTTGCATGTCATCTGTTCCTTTCTTGCAGTTCTTGAAGCGGCAAAGGCGAACTTGATTACGCTTCGGCAGGACGAGCCTTACGGCAACATCCATATCTTCAAAAAAGCACAGGATTTCGATGCGAATCTTGCGACGGAGTATGATGAGGAATATGACAATTTGGTGGATCAGGGCTTGGACGGTACGGGGGATGAAGATGATTTCTCCATTCGGCACGACGATGGTGATGTCTCAAAGGAATTGCCGAATGATGAAAATGAAGAATAAGGTGACTGTTCATGGCTGAATCCATAAAGAAAAGCAAGGAAAAAAACCAGGAAAGCAATGCCCCGGATGAGAAGCCCAGGAAAGAATCGCGGGATGTCTTGCTTTCACCTAAAGCCCGGTTCATTGAAGTGATTCTGTTCCTTGAGAACGAACCGGTATCCCTTGACAAGTTGCAGAGGATGACTGGTTTTTCTTTGGATGCCATCCGAAAAGCCCTTGAGGAATTGTCGGAACATTTCCAGACATACATGCATGGTCTTGTCCTGTCGGAAAGTACCGGAGCATGGGCATTCAGACCGGCGACTGACCTGCATGAAACGTTGCAGAGTTGCTATGGGAAAAAAGTTGACAGACGGCTTTCCCGCGCTGCTCTTGAAACTCTCTCCATCGTGGCGTACAGCCAGCCTATAACAAAGAGGGAGATTGACAATATCAGGGGCGTATCTTCAGATTCCATAGTCCGTCTCCTGCGTGAAAGGGAATACATCAAGGCCGTCGGCCGAAAGAATGTGCCTGGTCATCCCATACTCTATGGAACTTCCCGCAAATTCCTTTATGAGTTCAACCTGCCCAGCATCAGCGCACTGCCGAAGCTTTCTGAAATCGACAGGGAGCGTTTTGCGACATCGCAGGTTTTGGATGAACAGGAGCTTGAACAACAAGACCCTGTGGAAGTGGCAGAGGCGACGGTAACGGAGGAAACATATGAAGACTGAATATCCTATCCGACTCCAGAGTTTTCTGGCAAAAAGCGGATGGGGAAGCAGAAGATCCTGCGAGCAATTAATCATTGACGGAAGGGTGAAGGTAAACAGCCAGGTCGTCCGTGAGTTGGGAACTAAAGTTGATAAAGATGATGCCGTTTATGTCGATGGTGTTCTTGCCGAACCTAATGAGAGGACATATTACTATGCACTTCACAAGCCGGCGGGATATGTTTGTTCGAATGCTGACCCGAATGAAAGCTACTTTGCCCGCGACCTCATCGATGTCCCGGAACGTAATCTTCTGTTCAACATCGGTCGTCTGGACAAGGAATCGACAGGCTTGGTTCTTTTCACCAACGACGGGGAAATCTCCCAGCTCATCACGCATCCTTCCTATGAGATTGAGAAAGAATATCTGGTGAATACTGACAGAACCATCATGATAGAGGATCTTCAGGAAGCCCGGCATGGCATACGCATCGATGATGGTCGACCTTACCGTATATCACGTTACAAGCTTGAAACAAAAAGATGGGTGCGCATCATCCTGACAGAAGGGCGGAATCGTGAAATTCGAAAGATTTTCACATACCTCGGCTACGATGTAAAGAAGCTGATTCGAATTCGGATTGGCACTCTTGAACTTGGAGATCTTGCCCCGGCTCAGTTCCGGAGAGTTACGAAAGATGAAATCATGAGCATCGTAAGCAATGCCCGGAATAAAGGACAGGGAGGAGCGCGTTGATGATCATAGCGATCGATGGTCCCGCAGGAGTTGGGAAAAGCACCATAGCCCATATGGTGGCACAGAGATGCGGATTTTATTTCCTGAATTCCGGAAACTTCTATCGCGCGGTCGCATGGAGCCATCTCAAAAGAAATAAAGATCCTTTTGATGCTGACTCAGTCCTTGATACTGCCCGCTCTACTGATATCACAGTCAGGAATGGGCGTATACATGTCGATGGTCAAGATGTCGAGGATATGCTCCATGTCCATGGAATAGACCAGTGCGTCGCGCAGGTTTCCGTGGATCCGCGGCTGCGCGTTTATGTCAACAGCCTGCTCCGGAAAGTCGCTGAAGGTCAGGACATCGTGACAGAAGGCAGGGATGTCACTACGGTGGTTTTTCCTGATGCCGACCTCAAGTTTTATTTTGACGCACAACCGGAAATCAGAGCACGGCGAAGATTCGGGCAGCATCCGGATGAAGCTTCTTATGCCCAAGTACTGGAAACATTGAAGAAACGTGATGAAATAGATAAAGGTAAGGCTTTTGGGGGTTTGAAAGTCTCAGAAGATGCAATTGTGCTGGATACCTCGCACTTGACCATCGAGGAAGTTTGTGAGAGAGTACTAGCTGCAATATTTGTAAGAAAAAACGCTTTTAAACAATAGGGTAATTCCTGGATCAGGAGAGAAGAAGTGGCTGAAGAGAAACAAACAGATGAAAAAACATCAATGTCCTTGATGGAAAGCCTGCTAGAGCACGATGTTTTTAAATCTCTTGATGAAATTGAAGACGGTACGCTCGTAACCGGTACTGTTATACAGGTGAATAACGAGTATGTGTTCGTTGATGTCGGTTATAAGTCCGAGGGACGTATTCCCCTGGACGAATTTGATGTCATTCCTGAAGATGGTGAGAAGGTCAAGGTCTTCATCATCACGAAAGACGGGAAGGGCGGGCAGATTCAGATTTCCAAGCGTCGCGCCGTGACATTGGAAAAAACCGAAGACTTGCGGAAAGCAGCGGAAGACAGGTCTCCTGTGCTGGGCAAGTTCGTCAAAGTCATCAAGGGTGGTTATGAGATTGATCTCGGCGGTGAATACCGTGGGTTCTGCCCGATGTCCAAGGCGGACGTTTCCCGCGTCGAGGATCCAGAGTCCTTGATAGGTCTTTCGGATTATTTCATCATTGACAAGTTCCATGCCGGGACAAAGCTGAAAAGCGTTGTGTCTCGCCGTGAATACCTTGAGAAGCGAATCAAGGAGAATAAGGAAACCTTTTTCTCCTCAGTCCATATCGGCGATGTGGTCCAGGGCGTAGTGAAGTCATTCACGTCCTTTGGTGCTTTCATTGACCTTGGCGGTTTTGATGGTCTTCTCCATATCAACGACATGAGCTGGGGTCATGTGACACGCCCCAAGGATTTCGTGAAAAAAGGGCAGACGATTGAATTACGCCTGATTAACATTGATCCCGAAACGCAGAAGGTGAACCTTTCCCTCAAGCACATGCACGAGGATCCATGGTCTTCTTTTGAAAAGAATTTCAATGTGGGCGATGTCGTCAAGGCTCCGGTAACAAAACTGACCACTTTTGGTGCTTTCATAGAGATTGCTCCTGGAATCGAAGGCCTTGCGCATATTTCTGAACTGTCCTGGACAAAACGGGTCAACAATCCCAAGGATGTCCTGGATGTCGGTGATGTGGTTGAGGCAAAGATACTTGGGTATGACTTGGACAAGAAACGTGTTTCACTTGGACTGAAGCAACTTGAGGAAAATCCTTGGGATAGCATTGATGACCGCTACCCGGTTGGTAAGACACTGACCCGTCCCGTGGTCAAGATAACCAATAGTGGAGCATTCATCGGACTTGAGGATGGGATAGATGGTTTCCTCCATATCGATGATATTTCTTGGACGGAGAAAGTGCGCAACATGTCTTCCTTTGCCAAGGAAGGGGATATGGTCGATGTTGTCGTAACCCGTGTTGAGCCTGAGAACCGTCGCATACGGCTGAGTGTCAAGCAGCTTGAGGACAATCCTTGGAATACTCTCAAGAAGGATTATCCCAAATATTCCTCCATTTCCGGCGAAGTGACCAATGTCACTGATTTTGGTGTGTTCGTAAAGGTTCTGGGAGGAATCGAAGGTTTGATCAGCAAGTTTCATCTTGTCGGTCCCGATGAAGAATATAATGACAGCGTCTTGAAGAACTTCAAAGTCGGAGATGTCGTCACGGCAGCCGTCATGGACGTGAATCCTTCTACACAGAAGCTTTCC
The DNA here is from genome assembly GCF_000208385.1 of Parasphaerochaeta coccoides DSM 17374. Classification (GTDB taxonomy): domain Bacteria; phylum Spirochaetota; class Spirochaetia; order Sphaerochaetales; family Sphaerochaetaceae; genus Parasphaerochaeta; species Parasphaerochaeta coccoides. The sequence continues at coordinate 709,265 of NC_015436.1, forward strand.
CTTTCCATCAAGGAGTTGATTAGGAATGCTCAACGCTCTGAGATTTCCAAATACATGGATGACGAAGATGAAGGGGATACCTTCACCTTTGGTGACATGCTTCGCTCCAAGGATGAAGAAGACAACTAAGGTGGTGATCCGCAATGGCGAATAATAAAACTAAAGAAGCTGCGGTTCCCGCTTATGAGAAGTTTCTTTATTCAGTGGCATCTTTCTTCAAGGCCCAATGGAAAAAGATAGCCATTGGTGCAGGAGTTCTTATCCTGAGCCTGTTAATCGTGGTGATTGTCTCACTTGTCAATTCATCACGATTTGAGAAGGATTTCATGCGACTGGATGTTTTGCAGGAAACCTATGCTTCTCTTGATACTCTTGATGAGACTTCTACAGAGTACGCTTCAACGCTATCTGAACTTGAAGGTTCGCTTCAGGAGCTTGCTTCATCTTCTAAAGCCTATCCTGGATTAAAGGCTGAATATCTTCTTGGCCAGCTTGCATGGAACCAGAAGGATTTTGCCACCGCGCGAGAGCATTATCTTGCTGTCCATGAGAATGGTCGTGGTATCTATCTAGGTGCTGTCGCCCTTGTCAATGCCGCTGCTGCTTCCGAAGAATTGGGAGAAGATGCTGCTGCGCTTGGACAGTATCAGATGGTCGCTGATTCCTATGGACAGGATATTGCTGTTGCTCCCCGTGCTCTTTTTGGAGAAGCCCGGATTTATGAAAAGACTGGTGATATCGACCTTGCACGAGCCGTATTCCAAGAATTGGCTGACGCTTATCCCAGTTCCGAGTTTGCCCGTATTGCCCAGAACCGTCTTCTGGTTTTGTAATGTAGCTGAGTTGTAAAACATGAAAAGCAGATGCAAGGAGAAGTCGAGAACAGTCTCACTCTCACGAGTATCTGCTTTTTTGTGTTTTCTTATGGTCGCTTTGTTGGTTTCCTGTGGAATGCCACGGCCTTTGTTTGTAGAAAGCAGCACTTTGGTTCCGCAAGCTTCTACTGGAGAGGTAAGATTACCCTATACAGGAAACGCAACAATAGTTCTTTCGTCCGATATCATCATTTCGCCTACTGAAAGCCGTAACGGAATCATGTTGTTCTATACCATTACGGACGATGTCACGACCGTCACGTCATCCATGCAGAACATTTTTACGACAGAAACGACACTTGGCAGTTCTGGATCTTCTCTTGGAGGAAGAAAACCCTTTACCTTGGATATTGGTAACAGGTATGGGAATTCAACAGGGACCCAATTCCTCTATCCATTCACCTTTGTGGAAGTACCAGGAGCGGCTCCTGACAGTTTCAGAAACAGATCAGGATATGCAGTTCCGTTTGATGCTAGTTCACTACCTACGAGGCTCTCCAGTACTTTTGATATTAAAATAGGGGAGGGTGGGGTATTTGAATTGTCCCATAACGGCAATCCTCCAATCGAACTCTATAATTACTCAGGCCGGCCGTTCATTGAAAAACCTGAGACAGATGACGTTACAGAAAACGGATACTTTGATTATCTGAAATATAAAATTGATGATACCAGTAAACAGGTGGTATCGGAACCTTTACAAAGTCCGACTATCCACATCTATGCGGTATTTTTTCTTAATGACCGCCAAGGTGGAAACTATTACACTAATAATTACTGGAGCAATCTCTATAGGATTGCAGCATTTCCTCTGGAAGATTCTTTGTGAATAATTATTAGGGAAGAAAATGTAAAGTGATTTATGTTGTGACTATTTGATTAACAGAATGTACATTATTTATGAATATCAAATATTTATTATAAATCCCACTAATTATCCCAGTTTTATGCCCGATGACTTACTTTACCAAAGGCGTTATACTACCTACCATATCATATAACTTCTGAACAAAAGAAAGGAAATGACTATTCCATGATTGAATATGTATATCATCCGGCAGAGGATTTTCCTTCTGCCATGGAACAACTCCATCGCATCATTGGTCTTCTTCGGTCTCCAGAAGGCTGTCCATGGGATCGTGAACTTACTGCTCCTCGAACGGCACAGTCAATCATTGATGAAACATACGAGTATATTGATGAATTGAAAAATCACAGGATTTCCGGTCAACGGGAAGAAATTGGAGATATCTTGATCAATGTTGTCACGTTGTTGCACATGCATGAAGATAATGCATCATTTCCCGCAACCGACGCTATAAACGAAGTCTGTGAAAAATTGATTCGGAGACATCCACATGTTTTTACAGATACTGTATCAGCACATGACAGCACGGAAGTCCTTTCTGTCTGGAATAACGTCAAGGAAGAAATTGAAGGAAAAAAAGCGGAAAAGGAAAATCCTTTCAGCAGAATTCCCAAAAGTCTTCCACCACTTGAACGTGCGTATGAAATTCAGAAGAAAATGAAAAAAGTCGGTTTTGAATGGCCTGACGTACAGGGAGTACTTAACAAAGTCTGTGAAGAACTCGATGAACTTGTCGATGCCACGAACACATTGGAACCGAATCAGGAACGGATTGAAGAGGAAGCCGGAGATTTGCTTTTTGCTGTCGTCAATCTAGTACGATTCCTTGGTTTCAATCCTGCACAGACCCTGCATGGAGCAAACCAGAAACTGGCAGGAAGGTTTGAGGCCGTAGCTCGACTTGCTGTTGAAAGAAATATTCCGCTTGACAAGGAACATATGAGTGAAATGGATGAACTGTGGGAGGAAGTAAAAGTGTCGTCTTCTCACCATCATCCATCGTGAACTCTATTCCCTACTCCTGTAGAGGAACAGGAAACCGTGAAAAAAAGGGAAAAAAAGAGGACGGTCATAAGCCGGGTTCTGTTTATGGTAATCATCTATCTACCGACTTTGTTACCAAAGCCTTCAAGCAATCTACCCGTAGGCATGAGCGGACCACTCGCCTACTGTTTGACTTTGCTCCGGACGAGGCTTGCACTGCCAGTATCATTGCTGATACCGCGGTAGGCTCTTACCCTACCTTTTCACCCTTACCATTGCTGGCGGTATGTTTTCTGTTGCGCTATCTATAGCGTCACCGCTTCCGGGCGTTACCCGGCGTCCTGTCCTATGGAGCCCGGACTTTCCTCGTACATTCCTGTTTGCACAGGACATACGCGATTACCTGACCGCCTCACATCACCTATTCAATTGAATTCTTCGAAACCCTCATCAGAAGCAAAATCCGCAAGTCCGCCTTCCTCAATGACCAAGGTATCAGGACGCTTAAGATATTTGTCTTTCATATCGCTGTATGCCTCATCATAGTACAGGATGCGACTACAATACGGACAGAATTCAATTTCTTCATTCTTGCGGACAGTGTTCACGAACTGCACCGGCAAGGTCATGTGGCATCCTTGGCAAACAAGCCCATGGATTGGAACAATACCCTTTCCATCTTTGTTACGGATAATGCGCTCAAATTTAAAGACGAGGTCATTGTCCAAAGTCGTGATAAGCTCATTGCGTTGGGCATTGAGTCCATCAAGGATAGAAACTTTCTCACTCATGCGAGAATCCCTGTCTTGGGTTGCCAACGCGACTGTTTCTTGCTGAGCCTTCATCAGGCTTTCCTTGTCTTCCAAGTCACGGGAATGCTCTGCCATATCCTTTTCCTTGGCAATAAGCTTTTTCCTGAGGAATTGCTCATTGGCTTCGGTATCCTTGCGTTCTTTCTCCGTTGCTTCATATTCACGCAAGGTAGACGTGACGCTCAATTGTTTTTCAAGGTTTTCCCGTTGCGTAATTGTCTGCTGAAGGCGTTCATTCAGTTCCTTCAAGGCTTCTGCGGCTTCTTCGCTGTTATTATACAGCTCTAAGTATTTCTTGTTTATGGAGTTCAAAACTTCCTGTTGTGCCTCCAGAAGCTGGGGAATCTCCTTAATTTCATCCTCTATGGTAAACTTCTGGGCGAGAATTCCTTCCAAACTTCGAAGAATCTCAATCTTTTCCTGCATATTCACTAATCTCCTGAAACTATTTGTTCAACCGTGAAAAACCAACATGATACAATACAACCCTCGCATAAGAAAAGTCAATGGAGTACTTCCCTTGACGCGCAACCAAATCAGTACATGGCACGGAAATTACAGGAAATCCCGCAATTTCCGACTGCGTTTAGGATGCCGCATCCGACGGAGTGATTTTGCCTCAATCTGTCGTATACGTTCGCGAGTGACCTTAAAGGACAACCCGACTTCCTCAAGGGTCAATGCAAATCCATCATCAAGCCCAAAACGCATTTTCAGTACATCTTTCTCACGAGGAGGAAGCGTAGCAAGCTCTTTCTGAAGCTGCTCCTGCAACAACATATAAGATGTCTGGCTGGCGGGATTTTCCGCATCCTTGTCTTCAATGAAATCGCTGAGCAAGGAATCTTCTTCCTCTCCGACCGGTGTTTCTAAAGAAATAGGTTCACGCGCGACATTTTTTACGCCCTTCACTTTTTCCTCCGGCCAGCCGAGTTTCTTGGCAATCTCCTCATCCGTCGGATTTCGACCGAGACTCTGTATCAGGGCGTTTTCTTCCTTCTTCACCTTGTTGATTTGTTCAATCATGTGGACGGGTACCCTGATTGTCCTGCCTTGGTCGCTGATGGCACGAGTAATTGCCTGACGTATCCACCATGTGGCATACGTCGAGAATTTGAAGTTCTTGCGGAATTCAAACTTTTCGACAGCCTTGATTAATCCAATGTTCCCCTCTTGAACGAGATCGTTGAAAGGAAGCCCACGGTTGGTATATTTCTTGGCAATCGATACGACAAGCCTCAAGTTGGCTTGGGTCAAGCGATCCTTGGCGGCAGTCATCATGATTCTGCCACGTTTGATTTCCTTGGCATGCTCAAGGATGACTTGAGTATTTTCTTCAAAATCCGATTCAATCTCATGGAGCTTCTTTTCTGTCAGCTGGATATCGCGAATCTTTTCCTTGATGACATCCGCGGACATTGCGAATTTTTCTTCAAGCAAAACACGTTTTGCCGGTGTGACCAAGTCACGGCCCATCTGACGAAGCTCACGGGTCGAGGAAACACCAAGCTGTGCCTCAAGGGAGCTTTTTTTTGCCTGAAGTGAGGATATCTTACGTTCAGCATCCATGAATTTCTCGGTGAAAGCAGTGATTTCTTCCGGTTGCAACTCAATCAAGGAAAGCTTTTTCATCAGGGCATGTCTTTTCTTAACGAGATTTTCGTCTGTGAAGATACTGTCGCCCGATGTATCAATCTTTTCTTTTTTCAATGCCAGGTATGCTTTCATTGCTCCCTGGATATCTTTCAAACCGTCTTTATAGAACTGCGCATAGCGTTTCTGTTCACTAATAAGATCCTTCAAATCCTTGGATGTCATCAGCGGTAAACTTTCGGGATCGGCTTCATCAATTTTCAAAGTCATTTTCTGAAAAATATCACCGAAACATGTTACCATCATACCACTCTTGAGGATGACATCGCGCATGATACCGGAGCCTTCTTCCATTTTCTGAGCAAGCTCTCTTTCTTGTTCGGCCGTAAGCAGGCTTTCCTTACCGATATCACGAAGATAAAGCCGGATGGGGTCATCAATCGTTGAGTCGCTTTTCTCACTGCCAAGGATTGCTCCACCATGCCGCCGGGAATCACCATCACTGTTTTCAGAATCCAAAGACGAAAAATCAACGAATCCACGTCCGCTGGACGGTCCTTCATACTCGCTTTGATCGACGAAGTCCGAAGTCAGACTGGGTTTTTCTTGTTCTTCATCGAGTTCCTCATCGGAATCGTCAAGGTCATCAGCGTCTTCATCTTCCTCGCTATGCGTATCCGCTTCAACTGCCGGATGCTCAATGCTGATTAGGATATCCGAATCTTCGTCTTCGACCACCAAGTCATCATCAATGTCGTCATCAAGATCGGAATCTTCAAGATCATCTGGTGAAGGGCCTTCTACAAGCTCCACTGGTTCGTCTTCTCCCAGGATACCATCGTCTTCGCAAACGACCGTGACATCCCTTTCCATCAAAAATTGAATGACTTCCCCCATCAAGGATTCCGGAGAGTCCACGGGAAGGAGTTCTTTCAATCGTTCCTGTCCGATATGTTTTTCGGAATCGGCTTCAACCAGGATCTTTTCAAAAAAAACTTGTTTTTCTATATCAACTGCCATCTGTTTCTTACGTTCTCCCACACATCGATCGGTAACACTATTTCCATCGCCGTCATCCTGTGCATGTCCGCAGCCTCATTCTTCCACACCGGCGCCCAAGCGTCCGCGGAGACGAATGATTTCCTGATTCACCTCTTGGATATCCAGAACAAGCCGTCTGATTTCTGAAGAATTCTCATCAGGAGTTTCATTCTCGGCAAAACCAAGAATATCCTCCATGGCTTTCTTCTTCTTTTCAAACTTTCTCAAGGTGATGCGATCGAGAGAACTGTCAATTCCCTTCTGGAGGTTGTGCCCGAATGCTCCACTCTGGAAGCTAATGGCAACAAGTTGTTTCAGTCTCTCATCATCTATCATCTGTAAAAATACTTCGTCCGTTTTTCCCAAGTCGTTTCGGGTCGCATCCTCCAACAAGGTAAAAAGATCGACCGCCAAAGAATCTTCCAAGTCAGCTACATTGATCCGATTCCGTATAACGGGAAATTCCTCGCGTTTGGTTGCAAGGCATAACATCAGGAACATATCAGAAGAAACCCGCGCAAGATTTGGAATGGACACCGGAGATGTTTCCGGAGCCTTCTTTCTTGTTTCCTGCGCAGACGACCGGTGATGCAGATCTTCAACTATGCTTGCATCATCTACATGAAGTATTTCAGCAAGCCGATGAATGTATGTCTGCCTCTCAATTTCCGAATCCGTCGCTTCAAGATACGATCGGACATGTGAAAAAACAGCGGACTTCCCTTTAGGCGTTTTGACATCATACATATTTATTGCGGATAAGACAAGATATTCAAATCCCGGAGTCTTATTTTCCAACATTTTTCCCAATGCTTCCGAACCATTTTTCTCCAATACATCGGCTGCGTCCTTAGCGTGGTCAAGGAGCATGACATTGTTCTCAATTCCCATGTCTTGGCAAATTACAAGGGCTTTTCCTGTCGCGTTCTGACCAGCGGCATCCGAATCAAATAGCGTTGATATGCTGTCACAGTACCGATGAAGTTGTTTGCACTGCTCCGTGGTGAAAGCTGTCCCCAGAGGAGCGACGGCTGTGGTGAATCCGCTCTGATGCATGGCCATGACGTCGAAATAACCTTCACAGAGAATAGCGTGCTTGCGCGATTTCAGTTCTGACAACGCTTCATACAAGCCATAGACTACTGATCTTTTACTATAAATGGCTGTTTCAGGTGTGTTGATGTACTTTGCCGTACTTTCTCCCGTCAAGTCGCGACCGCCAAAGCCTACTGTCTTTCCCTGCCATGTCCTGATGGGGAACATGAGGCGATCCCTAAAAATAGATACTCGTTCATTCCGTTTGGAAAAAAGTCCGCTCGCTTCAAGTAAAGAAGCGCTATAGTGCTTGTCTGTTAGGAAATCATACAACCATTGAGAAGGAGCCGGAGCATAACCTAAACCGAATTTCTCCTGAATTTCCAGACTGATTCCCCTATTTTCAAGATAGCGCCGGGCATGTGCTGCACGGTCGGAGTTTTGAAGGATATAGCGGAAAGAATTGGTCAAACGGTCATACAGTTCTTGAAGGGCCTCCGACTCCGTGCGTTTTCTCTTGTCTTCCGGTGTTTCCTCTCGAAGTTCAACCCCTGCTTTCCGTGCAAGGACGCTGACTGATTCCCCGAATGTCAGATGATCCATCTCCATCACGAAATCGAACATGGAACCGCTCTTGCCACAACCAAAACAATGGAAAAGTCCTTTTTCGTTCAGAACAGAGAAGCTGGCCGTTTTTTCATGATGGAACGGACAAAGCCCCCAATGTCGTCCGCCGCGGTACGTAAGGTTCACATACGCGGATACTACCTCGGATATGGTGAGACGTGACTTAATCTGTTCGATTACCGATTCAGAAATTTTTGCCACGGCTTTCTCCTGCCTTTGGTACGCTTCATCTCTTAAGTACGATTAAGCTATCTCCCCGGCGCAATGCCACGGATTCCTCTATTTTCTCCATAGTATGGAAAATTCCTGTATTTATTCCAGGGCATTCCCTTCCCTCTTGTTTCCACGTATCTACAGTCGCTACGATGGAATCCCAGAAAGGATACGTCCTGCATTGTACCGGACGAACTGGATATACGGAACAGCCATTTTCCATAAGAAAAATACAATCAAAGTTTTTCTTTTCCCGAAGGCTCACCCTGTAATATGTACCCGTATCGACTTTTCGGCAATAGTCGGAGAGAAAAGTTTCTTTGGAAACGCCAAGGAAGGAAGATATGTCGCTTACATCGTCATCAGAAAGGAAAACATATCCCGGACTGCCTCCGCCACAGCAATGGCCGCATCCTATGCAGGAAAAATGGAGTCCCGAAGAATAGAAAGATTCCGCCATGCTGGCTCCTCGGTAACAATACTTAAGAGAAAAAAAGCCTTCCTCTTATGAAGAAGGCTGTCCGGTTGGAGAGAGAAGGATTCGAACCTTCGAAGGCGGAGCCAACAGATTTACAGTCTGCCCCCTTTGACCGCTCGGGAACCTCTCCGTTCACGTAAGACTTGCAAAGCTAACAAATCTTGTAAAGCATAGTGACTGTACCTGTTTTGTTTTTTTCTGTCAACACCGAAAAAATGCGAATCCATTATAATCTACCAAACCATCCAAAATGATTCTTTTTGTTTCCCGCTGACATTTCCTGCCAATGTCTTCTAGTGGGAAAGACTATCCTTGTCGGAGCGGTCGGCAAAGGTGTATCATCTCTAATACGGAGAAACAATGTCCACTACAATACAGACAGCATACGCACGGTTGGTCACCGATGGGCTCCTATCGCTCCAGCCAGGAGAAATCCTATCAATCAATTCACCGGAGAGTGGGTTGTATCTTGCCCGGCTCATCGCCCGTCTTGCAACGCAGAAAACCGGACAGAAAGCATACATAGTCATGACAAGTTCAGGTAGGCATATGGAGACCTTGACGATTCTTCCTGAAGGCAGTGTCGAAGCATTCCTTCCTCCGGAAACAGGAATGGCGATGCTCACATTGTTCGATGCAGGAGAATTGATCGGAGAAGCCATGGATTTGCGGAAAGTAAAGGATGCCGATGTTGTTTTTCTCCAGAGAACAGGCATGCTTTCAGATCCTCCATTCTTTGACAGAAAGATTGGCGTACCTTGGTCGGTCATCCCCTATCCCAGTCAGGACTGGGCATCACGATTGTGGCAGGATGAAAAAGATACTGATGCCCTGTGGCTCATGCTCTCATCACTCTGCTCGCTTGATTCAGATAACTTCATTTCGGATTTTTCCAGCATAGTTGGTCTTGCACGCCACAGAAGCAAATATTTGTCCAACTTGGGGCCGCTTTCCTTGAGCATCGAGGGAGAAGGTACTTCACTGCGTGTCAGGACAGCCCTTGAAAGCCATTGGGAAGGCGGTTATCAACTCTTGGAAAATGGACGCCAGTTTGTCAGCGGAATCATGGAAAACAGGAGTACCACCGCCTTGGATAAATTTTCCGCAGACGGCGTAATGAGAGCAAGCAAGCCATTCTCCTTGTTCGGGGGTACCGTCTCAGGAGCCGTCTTCTCATTCAAAAACGGTACGCTTTCCACATGGGCCGCCGATGAAGGTGAAGACCTGCTTGGAGCATTCCTTGAACTGGATGCCGATGCTCCGCTTGTCGGTTCCTTCTCCTTGGTCGATGCTGGCTCCCGGAATGATGTCGTCCAGCAAACATACGCCCTGCCCCTTCTTGAGCGTCTGAGGACGACAACCCTTGGATTTGGCGGTTGTCCGGTTGACTGTGTGGACGGTGGTAAGAAAGAAGGTGATGCGATTACCACAGGGCATGTCCAGTATAACATGTCGGTCGCACGGGCTGATTGCCCCATCGGTACCAGAAAAATGACCATCACGGCAACAGCAGAAGATGGAAAAAAGTTTGTCATAATGAAAGAGGGACAGTTTAATGATCTTCTTCTGGAAGAAAAGAAACGTCCTGGGAGGTAAACGTGTACGAAGGAAAAATCGACCGCTATGCCAGGCTTGTACTGCGCAAAGGCATCAACCTGAAGAAAGGACAGAACCTGTTCATCAAGACAGGGCCGGGGACATACTATTTTGCCCGTTCCCTTGCAAAGTGCGCATATGAACTTGGCGCCGGACTTGTAGAATTTCTCCTTGAGGATTTGGACATCCTTTCCTCCAGACTTTCCGCGCAGGATGACGCCGAGGTTCAGAAGTATCTTCCGTGGCAGTCCGGTATCAATGAAAGCGTAATAAAAGATGAGTGGGCGTACATTGCCATCAAGACGACCGAGGATAGTCTTGACCACGGGCCTCTCGACCCGGACAAGTATGCTTTATTTTCCAAGGCAACACGCAGGGTCAATACTGACGTCCAGAGACTCCGTATGACGCATCAACTACCATGGTGTGTCGTATGCGTGCCAGGCCCTCGATGGGCAAAGCAGATATTCGGTTCGGATGATCCGACCATCGACCATCTGTGGCAGGTCATTGCGCCGATAGTCATGATCGACAAGTCCGATCCAGAAGACGCATGGGATCAAAAGGACATCTTTCTGAAAAAACGCATCGCCATTCTCAATGAGATGGAAGTAGACAGTCTCCATTTTTCCAGTCCTGTCACGGACTTGGTCATTGGATTCAATGAAAAACATCGCTGGCTGGGAGGAAGCAGCATGCTGTCCGACGGCCGTCCCTTCTTCCCCAACATACCGACCGAGGAAATCTTCACTGTCCCCGACATGACACGGGCAGAAGGGTATGTGACCAGCACGCGACCGGTCACGGTAATGGATACTCCTACCGAGGAAGTCCGTTTTGTCTTCAAGAATGGGCGCGTAGTTGATTTTAACGCTCGCAAGGGAGCAGAAGTCATCAGAAAGCATTTGGAAGTGGATGAGGGATCCAGTCGGTTAGGCGAATGCGCTCTTGTCGATGAATCCAACCCTATTGCTGCCAGCGGACTTATATTTCATTCAATTCTCTATGATGAAAACGCTTCATGTCATATTGCATTGGGAGCTGGTTATCCTGACTGCCTTGAAGGTGGCAGAAGCCTTGTCACGGACAAGGAGCTTCATGAGCATGGTTGCAACACCAGTCTGATGCATACGGATTTCATGATTGGATCAAAAGAAACTGATGTCACGGCCATAACCAGGGCAGGAAAAGAAGTACCTGTAATAAAAAAAGGACATTTCGTTATCTAGGGTACCAGACTCCAGGACATCAGGTGGTTTCCCGGTTCATCTCACTGATGAGCCGGAGACCATCTAAAGTGTGATTCGGAGCAAGGACATCAATGCGGGGTATTTCTGAAGCAATCGTTGACGAAAGTCCACCCGTTGCAATGACTGCAATTTTTTTTCCTAGCTCTTTTTCTGTTCGCTCAATCATGCCGTCAATCATTTCAATGTAACCCAGCATGATGCCTGCGCGGATGGAATCAACCGTATTGCGTCCAAGGACGCTTGTCGGAATCTTAAGCTCTACTTGTGGCAGCTGTGCTGTATTGCCGAACAATGCGTTGACCGCCGTGACAAGACCAGGCAGGATGGCGACTCCCAGTACTCTCCCCTTTTCATCGACCGTGGAAAAGGTCATGGCCGTTCCGCAGTCAAGGGTCATCGCTACGCGATCAGGAAACATCTGATGCGCGGCGGCCAGATTGCACATGATGTCCTGTCCTATTTCCGACGGTACGGTGGACATGTCAAGGCCGGTCTTCACCTGCATTGAAAGCATCAACGGAGAAATGGAAAAAATCCTTTGGATATCCTTCTGTATCGCACGGGTCAGGTTGGGGACGACCGAACTGATTGCCGCATGTCTTACGGCAGTCCTGTCGAATCCTGAATTTTCCCAGAGGGTTTCCATGATGACAAGGTATTCATCCGAAGTCTTCTTCGTATCAGTATGGATGCGCCATGTCCTGCCCCATTGCTTTCCATCATGGAAGGACATGACTATGTTTGTGTTTCCTATATCCACGGCAAGGAACATATGTGCCCTCCTAGAGCGAAAGCTCAGGCTTCATTCCCCCATACATTTTTTCCCGCAAAGCACGGATGGAGGCATCACGCATATAATCATCAAATCCCATCCTCCGGTCAATGATACCGTTGGGAGTGAACTCGATGAGGCGGTTTGCAATTGAATCGACGAACTGATGGTCGTGACTATTGAAAAGCAAGACTCCAGGGAAATCAATCAAACCATTATTCAATGCCGTGATTGCCTCCAGGTCAAGATGGCTTGTCGGTTCATCAAGGATGATTGCATTGCCTTGTTCAAGCATAATCTTTGACAAGACGCAGCGGACTTTTTCTCCTCCTGACAGAACGAGACAACTTTTCAGAGCTTCATCTCCGGAGAACAACATGCGACCAAGGAATGAACGAATGTACGTTTCATCTTTGTCCTCAGAATACTGAGACAGCCAGTCAGTTATGTTCATGTCATCCTGGAAAAGATGCGTGTTATCTTTCGGGAAATAAGAAACAGATGTCGTCACGCCCCAGTTATATTCGCCGGAATCAGGCTTCATCTCTCCCGTAAGTATCTGAAACAATGTGGTCTTGGCATAATGATTCGGACCGACAAAAGCTATCTTGTCTCCATTATTGAGAGAAAGCGTGAAATGGGAAAGAATTTCCTCTCCATCCACTGATTTCGTGAGATCCTTGATTTCCAGAACCGTGCGGCCTATTTCACGTAAAGGCTTGAAACCGACATACGGGAACCTTCGGGAGGAGGGACGGATATCATCGACCGTCAACTTGTCAATGAGTTTCTTGCGGCTGGTCGCCTGTCGAGCCTTTGCGACATTACTGGAAAAGCGTTGGATGAATTCCTTGAGTTCGGAAATCTTCTCCTCCCTACGTTTCTTGTCATCCTTTTGCTGTTTTGCCGCAATCTGGCTGGCCATGTACCAGAAGTCATAGTTGCCGACGCTAAGCTGTATCTTGCCAAAATCAATGTCCGCGATATGTGTACAGACTGAATTGAGGAAGTGTCTGTCATGTGATACGACAATGACGGTATTGTTGAAATTCTCCAGGAAGTTCTCCAGCCAATGGACGGAATCGAGGTCCAGATGGTTCGTCGGTTCGTCCAGCAACAGGATGTCAGGCGTACCGAACAAAGCCTGGGCAAGCAGGACGCGGACTTTCAAGTTGTCTTCCACTTCGGACATCTTCCGTTCATGCAGCTTGACATCAATACCGAGACCAGACAGCAGTTGTCCGGCTTCAGCCTCTGCTTCCCAACCACCCAGCTCGGCAAAGTCACCTTCCAAAGTAGCGGCTCGCAGCCCATCTTCCTCAGAAAAGTTTTCCTTCGCATAGATTTCATCACGTTCCTTCATGATGCTATATAATTGTTTATGCCCCATGATGACTGTCTCGATGACAGAAAAATCATTGAAGGCAAAATGATCCTGACGAAGGACGGCAAGCCTTTCCCCTGGCGTAATGATGATTTCTCCCGTATCCGGTTCAATTTCTCCAGACATGATTTTCAAGAAAGTCGATTTCCCCGCGCCGTTGGCTCCGATGACTCCGTAACAATTTCCAGGTGTGAACTTAATGTTCACATCCTTGAACAAGACTTGGGTTCCATATGAGAGGGATATGTTGGAAGCAGTAATCACAGAATTTCTCCTCGTGCGCTAGTATCGCAAAAAAAAGGCAGCCCCTGCAAGGCTGCGCTTCGGTTTTTAGTCCCTAGGGGAATCGAACCCCTATTTAGAGACTGAGAATCTCCCGTCCTAACCGTTAGACGAAGGGACCACGACAGCGACTGGGATGGAGGGACTCGAACCCCCAAAGGCAGAACCAGAATCTGCAGTGTTACCATTACACTACATCCCAATGCAAAATCCTGCTTGAGGATAACGAAAGCATGCGGATTTGTCAAGTGTGTCAAAAAACGCCAAAGAAACGCCAGAAGAACGCCACAGGAGAATGCATCCCCTTCACTCGTTATAGTATTCTTGAAGGACTGTGATGGAATAGCCTTTCAGTACATCATGGTAGTTAAGGAACGGCAGGCCGATTACACCGAAGATGTCTGCGACCGATGCCCCTGCTTCCTCGATAAGTTCTACAGCCGCTTTGAGGGTTCCCCCTGTCGCAATCAAATCGTCCAGCACCAGGACCTTCTGCCCCGGCAGGATATCGGATGCCTGTATTTCAATGGTTGCCCTGCCGTATTCAAGTGAATATTCCTTTTTCATGATTCTGCCGGGCAATTTCCCAGCTTTCCGTACCAGAACAAGAGGTATGCCCATCCTGTATGCAAAAGGCGCGGCGAACACGAACCCCCTGGCCTCTATGCAGGCTATTGAATCTATATTCCTGTCTGCGTAAATCTCACACATGCGGTCGATGCACCAGGCAAAGGCTTCGGGATTAGTCAGGATTCCGGTTATGTCATAGAACAGGATGCCCTTATGGGGGAAATCAGGAATTTTCCTGATAGCAGAATCTAAATCAAAAGATTTCATTTTTCGTGTACCTCCGCAAGTGTCCGTCAGTTTTTCTTGAATGCCGTTACCCTGGGAGAAGCACCGATGTCAAATCCGGAGGCTCTACCGTCTCTAAGATATTCATATGCGAGTCCTGCTACCATGGCGGCGTTATCTGTACAGAGTTTCATTGAAGGAAATGCGACGGTCAAGCCATTTTTTTCCAAAGCGGACAGTTCGCTCCTCAACAAAGAATTGGCAGCCACGCCGCCACCTGCGGCCAGACGGGTGAGTCCGGTATCTTCCAAGGCTTTCATCACACGTTTCATCAATATCCCTACCGCAGAGCGTTGGAAGCTAGCAGCCAGGTTTTCCGGTGTTTGTACGCTTGTTCCGTTCCAGAATTTTTCCTTCTGGTTGATTACTGCTGTCTTTAGACCGCTATAGCTTACATCATACGGATGTTCTGTACGATCCAAGGAAGGGCCAGGGAAAAGATATGCATGGGAATCGCCGTTCTTGGCAAGCCTATCGATGATAACGCCTCCGGGATATCCTAAGTCATAGTGTTTAGCAACCTTGTCGAAGGCTTCGCCGATGGCATCATCAATTGTTGTGCCAAGCACTTCTATCTCATCATATCCCAGCACCTTACAGATGACCGTGTGTCCACCTGATACAAGGATGCCCATGTACGGATATTCCAAAGGATGCTCCATCTGGGATGCATAGAGATGGGCGCGGATATGGTCAATTCCAATGAACGGAATACCACGTGACGCGGCTAATCCTTTTGCAAAATTCAATCCGACCAGGAGTGCTCCGAGCAATCCTGGCCTATTAGTCACTGCAATTGCATCAATATCATCGACCTTCATATCTGCACCGGCAATGGCTGCTGAAACGACCTGCCCTATCCATTCTGTATGAAGACGGCTTGCCAATTCCGGAACGACACCGAGATAGGGTTTGTGCAGTTCAATTTGTGTCGCAATAATATTGCTCAATATTTCTGTCCCATCACGCACTACTGCGGCGGAACATTCATCACATGAGGTTTCAATTCCCAGTATTGTCATTCTCTTTCATCTGGTACTGGAATCAGTCTTCCAGTTCGTCTCCTTCGTCCATAACGCTGGAATCATCGGAAAAAAACATGAAGTTAATCCATTCGTCGTTCTGTGCAGCATGTGAAAGGACATACGGAAACGCATCTATCATGAATTGGGCGACTTCCGGTGCCCAGCATACTCCGGCCTTGGGAGACTGTTTGTTGGGGCGTATCCGTATTTCGACCATGCACTCATTGGAAATCATCCGTGAGGTTTGTAATGAAGCGGGTTTCTTGTCCATGCCGGCACCTCCAATCAGGTTCTTTCCTGGATGATTCTCGTCCTGACTGTTAGGTTATCCGGTTAAGGGTGCTTGGTCAAGGCAACTTATCAAACTCCCAAAGAAGTCCCAGAGAGCTCTTACATTCACGGACAACATTCCCAAAAAGATAGTTTTGGATACCTTTTTGGCTGCCTATAGTCTAAAATGAAAAATGCAACCCTATATATTATATAAAGTTGCATCTTAAAAAATAAAGCCAAAACTGGGATTCGAACCCAGGACCTGCTCATTACGAGTGAGCTGCTCTACCCCTGAGCCATTTTGGCAGACTTCATGTATCGCGTGGGTAAAATAACCGTTTTACCCAAAAAAGACAAGGACTTGATATCATATTCCGGAGGATATGGGAAGACCGCCGGAATTTCCGGCGGTCCGTATCATTGGCAGGACTCAGGAACGCTTGCTCAATTTTGCCTGTGCTGACGCAAGACGTGCAATGGGCACGCGGAATGGAGAACAGGACACATAATTAAGTCCGAGACTCTCGCAGAAAGCAATGGTCTTAGGATCTCCACCATGTTCACCACAGATTCCCAACTTGATATCCTTTCTCACTGAACGACCAAGGTCAACAGCAATCTTGAGAAGCTTTCCTACTCCATCGATATCAATTGTTGTGAACGGATCGTAATCATAGAACTGCTTGTCCGTATCATTGACATAAGGTCCGAGGAAACTTGCGGCATCATCACGGGAGAAGCCACAAGCCATCTGGGTCAAGTCGTTGGTACCAAAGCTGAAGAACTCGGCGGAACGAGCAATCTCATCTGCGGTCAAAGCAGCGCGCGGAACTTCAATCATGGTTCCAACCTTGTAACTGACGCTGGTTCCTTTTTCCGCGAATACCTTTGAAATCTCATCTTCCGCATGCTTTTTGCAATAATCAAATTCTTTATAGATACCGACCAGAGGAATCATGATTTCAGGATGTACGGCAATACCGGCTTTCTTGACTTCCAAGGCGGCTTCGATGATTGCACGTACCTGCATCCTCAGAATTTCCGGATAGATGATTGCAAGCCGACAACCGCGGAATCCAAGCATGGGATTGAATTCATGGAGCTCTGCGCTCTTTTGTTCAACAACCGCAATACTGACACCAAGCTGTTCAGCCATTTCCTTCTTAGATGCATCGTCGTTCGGCAGGAATTCGTGAAGCGGAGGATCAAGCAGGCGGATTGTCGTCGGCAGACCACCCATCGCCTTGAAGATGCCAATGAAATCTTCCTTCTGCATAGGAAGAAGTTCGGCGAGAGCTTTCTCACGAGCTTCCGTCGAGGAAGCAAGAATCATTTTTCGGATGCTGATGATGCGGCGTCCGCCAAAGAACATATGTTCGGTACGGCACAGACCGATTCCTTCAGCCCCAAGCCTGACGGCCATGGTGGCATCCTCTGGAGTGTCGGCATTGGTGCGAACCGCCATATCCTTGATTTCATCCACATAGCTCATGAAAGCCTTGTAATCCTGATAGAGACGTGAATCTTCTTCCTTGAGGTTTCCACCGAGCACTTGGACTATTTCAGAAGGCTTCACGGCGATTTTCTCGGCGTAGACATCACCGGTAAAACCATCCATGGCCATGAAATCACCTTCCTTCAGGACACGTCCGGCAACCTCCAGCGTACTCTTGGCATAATTGATATGCAATGCAGATACACCGGATACACACGGACAACCCATGCCGCGCGCAACGACTGCTGCGTGGCTGGTCATACCGCCGCGGCAGGTGATGATACCCTTGGAAGCAGCCATGCCGCCTATGTCCTCAGGACTGGTCTCAGTACGAACCAGAATGACAGCCTTTCCTTGTGCGGCAGCTTTCTCTGCCTTGTCAGCGGTGAAGTATATCTGCCCGCACGCTCCTCCCGGAGAAGCATTCAACCCTTTTGCAATAGCTGAGATGCCTTTCTTCTTGATATCGCTACCATCAAGTACAGGAGCAAAGAGCTTGCCAAATTCTCCCGCAGGAATGCGACTGACGGCCGTTTCCTTGGATATCAAGCCTTCATTGACCATTTCAACTTGGCTTCTCAGCCAACTGAAGATTGTGCGCTTGCCACTTCTAGTTTGCAAAATGTAAAGCTTGCCTTCTTGAATTGTGAACTCAAGATCCTGCATATCCTTATAGTGTGTCTCAAGGATATGGCGTATATCGACAAGTTGGTTAAACACTTCTGGATTTATCTTGCGTAACGTTTCAATGGGCGCGGGAGTCCTGATGCCTGCCACGACATCTTCACCTTGGGCATTCATCAGGTATTCACCGTAAAATATGTTTTCTCCGGTCGAAGGATCCCTGGTGAAAGCGACTCCGGTTCCGCTGGTATCTCCCATGTTGCCGAACACCATGCTCTGTACGTTGACCGCAGTCCCCAGGAGGCCACGGATGTCATTCATCTGACGATATTTGATAGCACGGTCATTGTTCCATGAACGGAAGACTGCGTTGATTGAGGCAAAAAGCTGTTCTTCCGGATTCGTGGGGAATTCCTTGCCTGTCACTTTCTTATAGAGAGCAAGGTAGCGGGAAATGACTTCCTTCAAATCATCAACATCCAACTGTGTATCCAACGTGACGCCTTTTTCATTCTTGACGGATTGAAGGATTTCTTCAAAATCATGATGGGGAACACCCATTACGACATCCCCGAACATCTGGATGAAACGACGGTAGCTATCCCATGCAAAACGCTGGTTTCCTGTCTTTTCAATCAGACCATTCACGGAATCAGGATTGATGCCGAGATTCAGGATGGTGTCCATCATGCCGGGCATTGATTGGGCAGCACCGGAACGAACGGAAACCAGCAGTGGGTTTTTCGGATCGCCGAGCTTTGCGCCCATAAGTTTTTCTAATTTCCTCAGGTTGGTAAGGACTTCGTCCCTCAAACCTTCCGGATAGGCACCATCATGCTCAGAATAGAACGCACAAGCTTCCGTACTGATGGTGAATCCAGGAGGCACCGGCAGACCAATCAAAGTCATATCGGCCAGGTTCGCCCCTTTTCCTCCAAGATAAGCCTTCATTGAAGCCGTTCCATCCGCCTTCCCATCTCCAAAGAAATATACAAGTTTGCTTTTATCTGCAACTGCCATTCCATTCCTCCATTCTTCATATATACCGCTCAAGATGGTAGAGGGAAAACCAAGCTCCTGTCAATAAACCATCAAGTCTCATCATGCCAAAACACAGGAATGGAAGAAACTTTTTTTAGCCAACCAATACTTCATGTTTTAAAAGAACGGACAGTCAGCAGGAATGAACAAAAAGTTCCCGGACATGAAAAACTCCCCTTTTTTCGGGGGAGCTTTCAGATACACTTCGTTGGGAAGCCAGCCATGCCGCGTATATGCTTCGTTGTCATATCCCTGAAATTACAAATACACCATCAAGCCGAGTAACCAACCAACATCTTTATACGACTTGGTTGCTGTAAGCGTTCTATGGCTTTTTTCTCGATTTGCCGGATTCTCTCCTTTGTCAGGTTATACAGTTCGCCGATTTCCTTCAGTGACATCGGATGTTGTCCGTTGAGTCCGAACCGAAATTCCAAGATTTCCATTTCCTTTTCACTCAAGGTCGCAAGGACTTTATTGATATCCTCCTTGAGTGCAGAATCAATGATGACATCATCAGGAGAATCAGCTCCATCTTGAATGAAATCTCCGACACTGCTGTTTCCTGAATCAGTGAACACAGGAGCATCAAGACTCACCATTTCCTTGCTAATGGCTATCAGGTCCGCGACATGCGATGGATCGAGCTGGGTCAATCGTCCGATTTCCTCCATGGTTGGTTCCGCGCCCGACTCGTTCATAAGGGATTTCTGGGCTTTCTGAATTTGCATCAACTCGTTGGCACGATTAAGCGGTAGGCGAACTGTGCGGCTTTTTTCACTGATTGCCTTGAGAATTGCCTGCCTAATCCACCAGACAGCATATGAAATGAAGTGGTAACCCTTATCAACGTCAAACTTTTCAATGGCATTCATCAGACCAATGTTGCCTTCATTGATGAGATCGCCCAAAGGAAGTCCTTGGTTTTGATATTTTTTGGCGATATTAACCACGAAACGGAGATTTGATTCGACCAGTCGGTTGCGCGCTTTCTGATTCCCCTCTGCCGCAAGTTTCGCGACCTTGTATTCTTCCTCGTGCGTGAGCATAGGAATGCGGTTGATTTCTTTCAGATATATGGACAGGATGTTTACATCCTCATGCATGTCACTTTGATTTCCGTTGCCATTCAGCATTGTCTTGGTCGCATTCATTGTGATACCTCCGTTCATATATTTAGATGCAAGATGCATGCCAGAAACAGGAGGAGAATGTTCGAAAGAACCAAAAAATATTCAGAATTGATTGCAAGAAACAAAAAAGTCGGTTTAGTAAAAAAATTTCATCTTTATAGAGAAAAAAATGGCCGATATTTTAGCCATATAACGTGAAACTATGCCAGCAAGCAAAGCTCAACAAACAAAAAATGAGTTATTATGACACATCCACTTTTTTTGGGGATATTATTGGGTCATAGTGATACAATTCTGCTAAGAAAAAAGTCGCAACGTAGATTCCTTGGAACACAACGACACACATTCCTGATCTTCCGAACCCTTTGAAGGCGTCGTGGAGCATGGTGTTTGCCAAGGGAAATCAATGATTATAGTGCTGTACCACGCTTTTTTATCGGTGCAAAGAAAAGGAAATTCTGAACACTGGTTCTCTTCTTGAAGAAGGTTCCACCTCTGTTCAATCAAATCATGAACCATGTCTCCTTCCGGAAGGCTTATCATCATATTCTTTCTACCCATGAGATACATGGAAAACTGAACATCATGGAAAAGCTTCCAGTCGGAAATTGTCCCGGACAGGCATCTCCTTCCCCGAAGGAAAAAAGCATCAGAAAGAAACCGTGCAGCATTGACAATATCTCCCATACGGGCAAAGGATTTTCCAATCTTGTACAGCCAAGTAACCGCCTCATCTATGTGTGTGTACAGAATTGTATTACAGTTCACATCCTTGCTCTTGTCATGTGGTTGAATACAAGGGATGTCTGACTGCCGCTCGTTCTTTATGACGTTTTCCATGTCACCAATATACACATAGAAAACACAAACGACAAATATCTTTCTGTCTCCATTTTCGTCTCTATTTTTTTCGTTCTTCTTGTCAGATGAATTGCTTTTCACTATATTACCATGTGGAGCGCAAAACATCAGGTTTTTGCCCATATTCAGAATCATTGATCAAGGAGAGACATATGAAAATCAGGCCTTTGTCAGACAGAGTACTTGTGAAGGTTGAGGAATTGCAGGAGAAAACTGCCAGTGGTATATTTATCCCTCAGACTGCACAAGAAAAGACTCAGATAGCAACCGTCGTGGCAGTCGGAGATGACAAGGACGCCATCAAGGTCAAGGTCGGTGATCGTGTGTTACATGACAAGTATGCCGGGACGAGCGTCAAGGCCGATGCCATTGAGTATCTCATTCTCAATGCGTCTGATGTGCTGGCTGTCATTGACTGAAGCACAATCCTGACACATGTTGAAGAAAAGCCGCCGCAGGGTGGCTTTTCTCATTTTCACCAGCCTTGATCTTCCCTCTCCTATTGAAACCTTTTGCACATCAATCAGTCTGATTATCCAAAAAGGAAGGTTTCTATTTTTCCTGGTATATTTTCCGCCAGAGTTTCCGGATGATGGCTCTCTGGCAGCGCATTGAGCATCCACGAGCCATAGCTTTTCCGGACGATGCGACTATCCAGTATTAAGACAATACCCCGATCCTCAGTGGTACGAAGAAGCCTGCCAAATCCCTGTTTCAATTTCATCGCCGCTTCAGGCAGGGCAAGCTGGAAGAAACCGCTTCCTCCGTCTTCATCAATTCTTTCATGTCGGGCACAGTAGACCGGCTCTGTCGGTACTTTGAACGGCAGTTTGACAATGATGACCAG
Organism: Parasphaerochaeta coccoides DSM 17374; assembly: GCF_000208385.1. Taxonomy (GTDB): domain Bacteria; phylum Spirochaetota; class Spirochaetia; order Sphaerochaetales; family Sphaerochaetaceae; genus Parasphaerochaeta; species Parasphaerochaeta coccoides. The sequence continues at coordinate 731,229 of NC_015436.1, forward strand.
CCGCAACGTATCACCTGGAGCATCGACGCCTTCCCAGAAACTGTCCGTGGCAAAAAGGCAACTGTCCGCATCCTCCTTGAATTCCTGGAGCAAAGTATATCTGTCTGCGTCACCTTGGCAGGCGACATGCAGGTCGTTCTTTGCAAAAACCGGAACCAGCCTGCTGTAAATATCCTGGAGCATGACATATGAAGTGAATAGAACCAACGCGCCACCTCCCGCGGCAAGGATAGCTTCTCCGACAGTTTTCGTGACATAATCCAGATACTCCTCACTGTTTTTCCCGGAAAATTCGGGAGAATCCATCGGCGTAAGAAGCATGAGATTATGCTTATAATCGAAAGGGCTATCGAACTTGGTACGGAGATATGGCTTGCCTGGTACTGGCAGCCCCGCACGGGAAGACCAGAAAGTAAAATCATCCTGCAAATCGAGGGTTGCGGAGGTACATACCACTGTGGAAAGTTTTTCGTAAAGTGCTTCCCTGAGTATTTCCGAGACATTCAGCGGAGTTATCTTCACATGTACTCCTCCTGCCTGGTTCTTCCGTGCATCATATTCCATCTCAAGCCAATGGATATCATCTCCCCACCCCGACAATTCCGCAAAGCGTCCAAGAACATCTGTCTGCGATACAAGGCGGCGCATGTATACCTCGAACTTGGTAAGGAAATGCTGGAATTCCTGCGGCGCAGTATTCTGTTCCATCACTTTCTTGCATGCACCGTCCAAACGGGAACCGCATGCCGCTATTTCCTTTGCCAGTGTAAAGAAGGGTTCAAGGATATCCTGATGAGTCTTTTTCAATAGTATGGAAGATGTATCCCTTGCCCGCATGAAAGCCATCAGAAAATCATCCGCAGCGTCAATTTTTTCCCTGAGCATGGCAATCTGGTCAAGGATCTTGTCCGGCAGGTCTTTCTCCGGCATGTAAGGAGCCAAGGTTTCAATCAAGTTGGTTTTTCGTGCCCCGGCGCTTTGTCGTGAGAGCCGGGTAATGAGGCGGATGACAGTCGAACGTGAATAGTCATCAGTGAAAAAATCAGTTGCATTTCTCTCAATGTTGTGCGCCTCATCTATGACCAGACGATGAAAAGGGGGCAAAAGAGCTTCCTCATCATAAGATTCATCTCCATCAAGCCGTATGCGTGAGTCAGTGAAAAGGATGTGATGATTGACAATGAGCAACTGGGAATCAAAGGCATGCTTGCGTGCCTTGAGAAAATGACATTCCTGGGAATGTGGGCATTTGTAGCCCAGGCACAAGTCTCCGTCCGCGCAGACATCGCTCCACAACTCCCCGTCAAGACGTCCCGGATAATCCGACCTGAGTCCTGTCTCGGTATCACGCGCCCACGCTTTCATCTTTCCTATGTCCGTCAACGGATCGAGGGCGAGCAGTGGTGTCTCTGAAATTCTTTCGGCAAGACGGTAGAGGCAGACATACTGGGATATACCCACTACCAAGGCAACTGATTTCTTCATTCCCATAGCTGAAAAAAGCGCGGGAATATCTTTTTCAAGAAGCTGTCGCTGGAGATTGATGGTCGCCGTCGCTATCACCGTCCTGTCTTCCGGGACATCGTCCAAGTTGAGCAACACCGGGACAAGATATGCGAAGGACTTCCCGATGCCGGTACCAGCTTCCGCGGCTGCGATAGCATCATGTTCAATGGCTTCCCTGACCAGGTCGCTCATCATGAGTTGTGCTTCCCTGTATTCGTATCCGGGAAACTGAGAATTGAGAACGCCTCCTACATCAAAGACGTCATATATATCACTCTTTTTCAATCTGGTATTCCTGGAGCTTCCTGTGCAATGTCTTTCTTCCAATCCCAAGGACTTCCGCTGCTTTCGACTTATTCCCGCCATTGCGGGCGATTGTGTTCACTATCAGTTCTTTCTCGGCTTCCGCCAGGGTTATCCCTACCGGCAGGGTAATCCGCACGTCAGTTTCCGCATTAGCTACAATAGGTGGCAGGTCTTCTACTTCTATGACCGTACCACGTGACATGACGACGGCACTCTCCACACAGTTACGCAGCTCCCGTATGTTTCCCGGCCAGTCATAGGTGAACAGTGCGTTCCTCGCTCTGTTGCTGAAGCCTACGATAGGCTTGTTGTTCTCCTTGGCGAAGTGTTCCAGGAAGGATGTACTAAGAAGCATGATATCGTCTTTTCTTTCCCTGAGAGGCGGAACATCAATATGGACAACATTCAGACGGTAGTACAAGTCTTCCCTGAAATTACCTTTCGCTATTTCTTCCTGGAGATTCCTGTTCGTAGCGCTGATTACACGGACATCGACACTCAGGGTCTTCTCTCCTCCAACCCGTTCAAACGTTTTTTCCTGGAGAACGCGAAGTATCTTGATTTGAGTAGCCTGGCTTATCTCGCCGATTTCATCCAAAAAGATAGTACCGCCGTCAGCAAGTTCAAAACGACCCTTCTGCTGGCTTACAGCTCCGGTGAAGGCTCCTTTTTCATGACCGAATAACTCACTTTCCAGCAGGCTTGAACTTAACGCGGCGCAGTGGACTTTGATGAAAGGACCGGATGAACGAGTCGAAAAATCATGGATGGCATCTGAGACGAGCTCTTTGCCTACTCCGCTTTCCCCCGTTATCAAGACGGAAGCCTTGGTCGGAGCAATCTGTTGGATCATATCCATCATGCGCACCAGCTTGGAACTTTTTCCGATAATTTTATCATATTTCGTGCGCGCACGGAGCTGCTTGACCTCCTCCTGTAGTTGCTGATGCTGGTCATACAGGTCACGATTATCCAAGGAACGTTTTACAAGCAAGGTGAGACGGTCAAGGTTCACTGGTTTTGTGATGAAGTCAACCGCGCCATCACGCATGGCCGTCACGGCGCTTTCAATCGTGCCGTGTCCGGTCAGGATGACTACGGGCAGACGGGGATATGCGCCTGAGATTTTTTTGAGAAGCTCCTCTCCTGAGAGGCCAGGCATCCGCAAGTCGGAAATGACAAGATCGACAGTCTGAGAGTTGATGAGATTCCATGCCTCGGTACCATCAGCGGCGAGCAGGACGGCATACCCTTCCAGTTCCATGGCCATGCCAAGACCTTCTCGAATGTTCTTTTCGTCATCAGCTATCAAGATTGTGCGCTTCACAGCTAACCTCCTCCACATTGATCATTTCCTCCAAGAAATTCGCATCTTTGAGGCTGTCAGGCAATGTCATCCATTCGCTGCGGGGAACAGGGAAAATCATGGTGAATGTAGTACCCCGTCCGGGTTCACTGGAAACTGAAATATCACCACCATGCTCCTTGATGATTTTGAAGACAACAGTAAGTCCTAATCCGGTACCAGAAGATTTTGTCGTAAAATAGGGTTCGAATATCTTTGACAAATGTTCTGGCTTGATACCGGTTCCCGTATCACTGACTTTAAGATGCACCACGTTGCCCACCAACTTGGTAGAAACAGTGAGGATTCCACCCTGTGGTTCCATTGCATTCATCGCATTCTTAATCAGATTCAACAGAACCTGCTTCATCAGGTTCTCATCAAGAGAGAGTCGCGGCAGATAGTCTTGAAGCTCAAGTCGAAGCGCGACATGTTGTTCATCAAGTTCCGGCATGACGAAGGATGTCAGATCCGAGATAAGACGGTTCAAGTCCTGTATACGGAGGTGGACATCCATAGGACGCACGGCAAAAAGAAAATCCACGACAATACGGTTCAGCCGATCGATTTCTTCTTCAAGGACATGGATGTAACGTTCCGCCTCATCTTCTGTGAGTTCGCCTTTCCTTTCAAAAGCCTTGCTCAACAACTGGAGATGGATTCCCATTGATGCCAATGGATTCTTGATTTCATGAGCGACACTTGCCGCCATGGTCGTCATCTGCGCCAGACTTTCGCTACGACGCAGACGGGTATCATTCCTCTTACGTTCCGTGATGTCGGTCGCTACAAGCATTTCATAGACTTCTGTGCCTGTCAGTTCATCATCCTGTCCTCTGAAAGTTGAAAGGGTCATGAGGATTGTCTTGACCGTATCTCCTTTCTGGTAGTTGAATTCATTGTTCTGGTCAGCATGAATCTTTCCTGCCCAATATTCTTTCAGGAAACCGAGGATATCCTTGTCTGCAAGCGCATCATCCAACCGGATGCCATGGTAGCTTGAAAAGCGTTTCAGAGGAATCAAGGTAGTGACTACCCTATTCAGATAAACAATCTTGTGGGAAGAATCATACAGGATGATGCCATCTGACAAGGAGTCAAGGACACTTTCAAGCAGTTCTGTTTCAGCCACCAGATGTTTGAAAAGACGAACGACATCCTGAGGGTCCATCTGTCCAATCTTGCTTATTGCCCTTTTTGCAAATTTATTCATGAGTCCGTCTCCTGTCAAAGCACAAGGACTCCAGGAGGCTCCTCAATGGCAGATTGTATACAATGTACTGTTGGTATCCTTGTGAAACGGCGGCAAGACATGAGTGAAGGAAAGGGGCTGGTAACGAATCTTGTCTGTGCAAAGTCCGTAATTCTTCTGCCATGCGCTCGAAAAAATAAGGAATCACATCCGAATCTTCTACCGTGGTAATGATACTGGAAAGATTCACGGAATCTTCCGTCTCTGTTTCCGACATCATTATGGCAAAAGCATGGGCAGCTTCCTGTACCAGACTGATTTTTTTTGCATCATCCTCTCCACCCGCTGTCAGGATGAAATCTTTCAGCTCCTGATTTTTGTCAACCTCGCATCCATAGCGTGATATGATGATTTCCTTGGCAACCTTTGGTGAGAGTGAAGCAAAACGATACTGCCTGACACGGGAAAGGATGGTTGCCATCATCCTTTCAGGATGAGATGTGACAAGGATGAACCTTGAATTTTCAGGAGGTTCCTCTAAAAGTTTCAACAGGCTGTTCCGAGCTCCTTCCGTCGCTTGTTCCAGGGCTTCAATGATGATAATACGGGGACGCCGATCCAAAGCCGTCAATCTGCACCACCCCTGGATTTCCCGACATTGGGCAATAGTCAGTGTGCGGGAAGAAGATGATAAAGCGAAAAATGGTTTGAGCAGGGATGCCAAGGCATCACACGCTGTCTTGAACATCTTCCCATTCATGTCGAGGGAAGAAAATTCATCAAGCCGGTCATGAAGCTCCGCGGCTTCTTCAAACAGTTTCTTCATGCCTGCTGTCGCCGCATCCGCCAAGGCACCATGGAATTGCGCAAGCATGAGGGAGACAGACTCAATGACCTGTCCTCTTGCCGCTTCAAGCTTGTGGGTGCTGACAGCTTGCAAAGCGGCGCATATGCGTGGCTTGTGATTGCGGGGAGAAATGACAATGACATTATTTTCAGGAACAAGAGCCCCCCCAGTCCTGTCAGTCCCATCAGCGTTATTATTCAAGGAAAGAGAACGGGCAAGCTGCAATGACATACTCATGCGGCCGGAAAATTCCGGACCTGAAAAAAGTATCGCACGGGGTAGAATCCCCTGCCGAAGTTCACTTTCCAGCAAAGAGGCGATCCGTGGTTGCATTCGCATGAAGTCTTCAAACATGACGCATCCTCAATTGTTCGTTGTCATGGCAAAATCTTAGCCATCATTCTTTTTTTTGCTTTATTGAGTTTCACGATTTCTTTAACAGCACGGTCAAAATCACTTTCACGCTTGTCAAGTTCAAAAATAGCGCCCAGAAGGTTGATAAAGCGGTTGAGTTTTTCACTTGTGTACTGATTCATTACTTTTCCTTAAAAAAGCTGGACGATCATTGGCTCCGTAATCCGTCTGTAAAATATGCTGGGGTGGATATAGTCCTGCAAAGGGATGAGACGTTGGATTTCAAGCAAATGAAGGACAAGGACGCAAATTATGATGGCTTCAAGGAAACCGACGACGAAACCAAGAAGTCTGTCCAACGGATCCAATCCGACCGACTCCAGGATGTTTCCCAAGACGGTTCCCAAAACTGAAACGGTGATATACGTGACCGTGAACAAAACACAGTATGACACAAGGACGGATACAAACGTCCCCAAGGAAAACGCCTGCATGACATAAACAGACAATGACCGCGAAAACATAAAGGCAAAAAGGATGCCGATTAGCGCACCCGCCCTTTTTCCCAGGATACGGGAAAAGGAGTTTATTCCTCCCGACACTCCGCCAAGGATACAAAAAATCAGGACGATTAAATCAACACCGGCCACCCATGTTCCTGCAACTGAAAAACCCCATTCCATCTTCAGTCCCCTTCCCTATCAGAGATATCTGGCCGGACACATGAAAGAATCAGGTCTGCCAGCCTTCCGCATGCATCAGGAACATTCATCGAGACGCTTGCGGCTTCCATATGCCTTATTGTTTCCTTATCAGAAGAAAAAAGCAACTGTATGGTATCCATCAGATGAATGCTATTTGCCCTGTCCTCGGATAGTACCACGGCGGCCCCCGCTTTTTCCATCCTTCTTGCATTCAGAAGTTGGTCGCCGCGTGAAGCATTTTCTTCCAGAGGAACCAAGATCATTGCTTTTCCCATGGCGGTGAACTCACTCAATGCTCCTGCTCCTGCCCGTGATATGACCACATCCGCGGCAGCCAGCACATGAGCCAGCTCGGCGCCAGCGAATTCAAGCTGCATATATCGCTCATGGTTGAACCCTGAACGCACGTTGCCTTTACCTCTTTGATGGAAGACAAAGCCATATTCAGTGAGCAACGGCAGACATGCATCAATCATATTATTGATCTGACGCGCCCCTTGGCTTCCTCCCATGATGACAATGAGTGGCTCACCTTCCTGCAAACCCAACAATGCCCTGCCCTTGGAAGCATCGGCAGTAAGGAAAATCCTACGTACCGGATTGCCTGTCACTCGTATCTTTTCGGAATATTTTTCCTTCAATGCACACGCCGCTCTTTCATAAGGAAAACAGATATATGTCGCCGCCTTGGCGTTCAGACGTGTTGCCAGTCCAGGACTTGCGTCTGATTCATGCGTAATTGTCGGGATTCCCAACAGATGGGCGGCCCAGAGCGGCGGGACGGAAACGAATCCTCCCTTGGAAAAAACTACGGATGGCCTTTCCCGGCGGAGAACGTACAAAGATTGGAAGAATCCGGCGAGAACCTGGAATACGTCAAAGAAATTGCGGAGTGAAGCATAGCGTCGCCATTTCCCTGCGCAAATGCCGTACCATCTGCAACCGGCTTCCTCGACCAGCTTTCTCTCCTGCGGAGAATACCTTCCAATCCACAGGAAATCGCATGCGGGATTCCTACTCCGTATTTCTTCCATGACAGCGAGGGCCGGCATGATATGTCCGGCAGTTCCTCCACCGGTAAAACAAATTTTCACGGCATGCTCCTTCCCAGAGAGAATAACACACCAGTCTGCTGACATGAAAGACATGAATGATGGCGATAACCTGTTCATGTGAGTTGTTTTTGATTATACTTCACTGTGGCATCATGGTCAGTTCAGCCGTATCACTTGATACCGGACACCCTGTCATCATAGAGGAAAAAAATGGCAAAAGGCTTATTTCAGATGATTTTCGGAACAAAGCAGGATAAAGATCTGCGACATCTCCGCCCTATCGTGGAACACATTAACGCTCAGGAAGATTGGGCGAAATCCTTTAAAGATGAAGACTTTCCGGCCCAGACGGAAATACTCCGGCAGAAACTGGCACAAAATACTTCTTCCATGGAAGAAATCCTTCCGCAGGCATTCGCTTTGGCAAGGGAAGCCGCCCGCCGCGTGCTTGGCGAGCGTCATTACGATGTTCAGATGATGGGAGCCGTCGTGCTTCATGAAGGCAATATCCTTGAAATGAAAACCGGTGAAGGAAAAACCTTGACCTGCGTGCCGTCAGCATATCTGAACGCGTTGGAAGGAAAAGGCGTGCATATCATCACGGTAAATGACTATCTGGCCGAACGTGACAGCCAATGGATGGGACCGGTATTCAAATTTCTTGGCTTGAGCGTCGGCGTCATTCTTTCCAACATGGACAACGAACAGCGGCGTCTGGCATACAGTCGCGACATTACCTATGGGACAAATAATGAGTTTGGCTTCGATTATCTCCGTGACAACATGAAATGGTCAGCGGCTGAGAAAATCCAACCACAGCATCATTATTGCATCATTGATGAAATCGACTCCATCCTGATTGATGAAGCAAGAACTCCGCTGATCATCAGCGGCCAAGCGGAGGACGATAGCCGACAGGTGAACGCGGCAGACAGGATTACTTCCCTCTTGAAGGAATGTGAGAAAAACCCCGAAACTGATGATTACTATGAAGAAGATCCTCTTGCCCGCTTCGACAAAAATGCTCAGGCGTTTGATCCGAAGGGTGATTACAAGATAGACGAGAAGCAGAAACGTATCACCTTCACTACTCCGGGAATCAAACATATCGAGGAATTGCTTCTGAAGAACAAAGTGATTACCGGCTCATTGTATGAAGATGATAATTTTGAGTTCGTCCACTACGTGACCCAGGCGGTCAAAGCTCATACGCTGTTCAAGAAGGACGTTGACTACGTGGTCGCTGACGGACAAGTCCAGATTGTAGACGAGTTCACCGGACGCATACTCCATGGCCGACGTTACAGTGACGGATTGCACCAGGCAATCGAAGCAAAGGAACATATCAAGGTCCTTGGCCAGAACAAGACTCTTGCCACCATCACCTTCCAGAATTTCTTCCGCATGTATGACAAGATAAGCGGCATGACGGGAACCGCTGATACAGAAGCCGCCGAATTCAATTCAATTTATGGCATGGATGTCGTTGTCATTCCAACGAACCGACCCGTTGTCCGACAGGATTTCCACGATCTTGTGTTCTACAATGAACCATTCAAGCTGGCCGCTATCTGTAAGGAAATCGCCGAGGTTCATGCTAAAGGTCAGCCCATCTTGGTAGGAACCGTATCCATCGAGAAATCCGAGTTGATTTCCGCCATGCTTAGGAAGATGAACATTCCTCATGAAGTACTTAACGCCAAAAACCATGCGCGTGAAGCTCACATCATTGAAGAAGCTGGTGCCAAAGGCTCGGTGACCATTGCCACCAACATGGCCGGCCGTGGTACGGACATCAAGTTGGGCGGCTCCCTTGAGGCTCGGGCGCGGAAGATCTGTGGTACGGATGCTTCTCCTGCGGAATTCCAGGAGGCGCTTGAAAAAGTCCGTCCGGCATGGAAAGCCGCGTATGAAGAAGTAAAATCATTAGGTGGTTTGTATGTCTTGGGAACGGAACGGCATGAATCCCGGCGTATCGACAACCAGTTACGAGGCAGAAGCGGGCGACAGGGAGATCCTGGCACAAGCAGGTTCTATGTTTCCCTTGATGACACTCTGATGAGACTTTTTGCCAATGACAATCTTAAGAATCTTCTGGGTCGTGCCGGTATGGGCGACGGGGAGCCAATTGAGCACAGGATGCTGAGCAATGCGATTGAAAAAGCACAGAAGCGTGTCGAGGAAAGAAACTTTGAAATCCGCAAGCATCTCCTTGATTTCGATGATGTGCTGAATGAGCAAAGAAACATCATCTATGTCCAACGCGATGATATTTTGATGGATGGCAACCTGATTGGAAGGGCCCTCATGTCTTGCGCCGACATTGTTTTCGGTATTGTACGTTCCTCCATGGATGATCCGCAATGGAAAGACAAGGCGATTTCCCTTCTCATGGACGCTTTCCTGGAAAGACTGAACTACAAGCCATCCTTTATCACTGAGGAGATGATTGGAACCGATGTTGTTGCCCTTACCCAGGAAATCCAGACCTATATTGCGGACGAAGTCACTGAAAAAGTTGCTTTGGCTGGTGAACAGCAGTTCAATGATTTCCTTCGTTTCCATTACCTGCGACAAATCGACATGCGTTGGCAGGATCATCTTGATAACCTGGAAGCCCTACGCGACGCTGTGTACCTGCGCACCTATGCCCAAAAGAATCCACTGGTCGAATATAAAGTCGAAGGGTTTGAAATCTTCGATGCCATGCTGGAAGCAATCAAGTTGGCGATTGCCAGGACGATAGTGAATGTCCAAGTCCGCACCGGAGCCTCATCTGAAAGAAGAAGGCCGGTAGGAGCCATGGAAGCGAAACATTCCGGTTCAACCCAATTCATGGGAGCTCCGCAACAGGGAGGGTCATCCGGTGAAACGTCTCCGGTAACAGTGAAACGGATATATCCCAAGGTCGGTCGCAATGATCCTTGTCCTTGTGGCAGTGGAAAGAAATACAAGAACTGTCATGGCAGAACGTACTGATTGTCTGCCATCAACCGAAGTCGTTTTGGTCAATTAATCTGAAAATCCTGCGAGGAGAAATTACTGTAATTCCGTATGCCTTCTCTTTCCCACGGAGACAGCATTGCTTTTGTGTTGGGGAAATCCGTTGATATCTACCGAGCTGGCTAATCAGAAGAAATCGGCAGGGTTCAGTGCAATGTCATTCTGTTCAATCGCAAAATACAGTGTCGGATTCTTATAGTCCGTGCCGGTAGTACCCATGCTTCCGATAGATTCCCCCTTGGCAAGGGTAGTCTCTATCTGCACTTCCACATCTTCCAAATGGCCATAGGTAGTCTTGTATTCACCGGCATGAGTCATGATGACGAACTTACCCAGCCCTTTCCGCTCAAAGCCCATGTCTACGACTACGCCGTCAGCCGAAGCCACGACAGGACTACCCGCCTTTCCGGTAATGAGAATGCCGTCAAGCGGCTCCTGCCTGTCTGTGGCGGGATTAGTGAACATCTGTCCAAAAAATCCAGAAACAGTCCCTGTGGCAGGGGAGGTGAAGGAAGTAGCGGCAATCATGGTGATCGGGGATACGGTCGTGGAGATGTCAGGAATGAAAAGCTGCTGGTTCTGGTATATCTTGTCGTCCTTCAACCCGTTGACAGCTTGCAGCCTCTCCCACCCCAGTTCAGGATTATAGCGTCGCGCTATGGTGCTGAGCATGTCTCCGCTCTGGACGGTATAGAGCTGGCCATCTCTGTCAGGGATGCGGAGCGTGATTCCCGGACGCACCGCCAGAATGTTCGTTATCTGATTCACGCTTCTCAAAGTCTGGACACGTAAGCCGTATTGAGTAGCGATGGAATTCAAGTCCTCGCCTTCGGCAACGACATGGCTGCTATATTGGACTGGCGTTGTTCCTGAAGAAGTCGGACGCGCTGCATCCAACGCCCGCGCCGTCGTACCGCCGGACGTATTTTGATTTGGAGGAGTTTGGGTTGTTGTGGTCTCTGAAACTTGATTTGAAGCCGTTGGCGCAGAGATAGTCTGATTCAAAACAGCTGAAACAGGTGACAAGACGGAAGTTCCTGCCGTTTCTTCAGAAATGACAGGGGCAGTTGAGGCGGACGGGAGACCAGAAGATTGGTAAGCATCTGCGACAGGGGGTGAATTTCTAATCCAGAAGAATACGGCAAGAACGCAGGCAAAAATACATGTCAGGATAATGCCGATGGTCACGCCATTTACCCGACGACCGCTATGGGAACGCCCATTGTGATAGTGATTGGAATCATCATAATCATCTCTGTTCATAAGCTCTCGACATCACCTTTGCATACATAATAATATAAGACAGTCATGTCACATACGAAAAAGAACCGCCTTGTCAGGGTTTTTCTCTTCATCACTATTATGACGTGTCTCCTATTGCTTGTCCACATAGGAAACATCATAGTGGACGGGGAGACAGGAACCGATTCATCCTACAAGAATCCGAATGTCGCAAAACAAGTTGTCAGAGGAAGCATCTATGACCGGAAAGGCCGTCTGCTTGCCATTGAAGTCCCGTATTGGTCCTGCGCTTTTCTCCATGCATACATACCGGACATGCGGATAGCCGCAGAAATCGTAGCACCGTATCTTTTCCTGACTGTTGATGAGATACTCGCCATGACTGCCCGTAACACGACATATACGCTGCTGCAAAGAAAGGTACAGGATGCGGTCATGGAAGACCTGCGTACAGCCGTGGCAAAATCAGGTTTGGGCAGGGGTATCCTATTGGAAAAAAAATATGGCAGGGAGTATCCTGCCACTTTCCACGCTGTACAAACCACCGGTTTCACAAATACAGAGAACCGAGGACTTGAAGGCATGGAACTTTTCCTGGATGATTTCCTTTCTCCTTATCCAGAACTTTCGCAGGAAATCACCTATGGCGGAGACGTGTATCTCTCCCTTGACATGGATATCCAGTATCTGCTTGATGTGAACATCCAGGATATTGTCGATGAACACATGCCGGATTATGTCATGGGCATTGTCATGGATGCGCGGACAGGAGAGATACTTGCCTCAGCCTCATCCCCTTGGTATGACGCAAACCACTATAATCTATCACGTGAAGATGAACGCAATAATCGGGTCATTTCATATATGTATGAACCTGGTTCAGTCTTCAAAATCTTTTCACTCGCCGCAATCATGGAAATCGGACAGGCCGACCTTGAGACTCCATTTAATGAAACAGGAACATATACCTTCACTATGCCGAATGGTGAGACGGCAACAATCAAAAGCACATCTTCCCGTGGTCTGATTGGTCCGGCGGAATTTATCAAGTATTCCACTAACGGAGCCATTGCCCATTGGTCGCTCCAGACTGACTCGGACTTATTCCGACAGAAGTTGCTTGATTTTGGTTTCGGACAGTCATGGAATACCGGACAAGGTGGTGTAATACCTGGTCTCCTCACTCCTGTTTCTGCCTGGTCAGGACGAAGCAAACCAACAATTTCATTCGGACAGGAAATAGGTGTCACCGTATTGCAGATGGCTACGGCGGCGACAGCATTGGCCAATGACGGCATTCTGCTTGCTCCACATATCATCATGAAGAAGATTGATTCAGACGGACTGACAGTGTATCAAGCCGAAAGGGATGAAATCAGAACTGTCCTGTCACCGGGGGTAGCAGGCAAGATACTTTCCTATATGGTCGGCGCAACAGAACCGGGAGGAACCGCGATGCTTGCCGCCGTCGAAGGCATCGAGGTCGCCGCGAAAACCGGTACTGCCCAAATCATCAATCCAGAGACAAATTCCTATTCTGAAGATTCAGTACTTGCCTCAACGCTTGCGCTTGTCCCTGCTGATGCACCGAAATACATCCTCTACATCGCCGCCGCCAATCCCACAGGAAGGACAATCTGGGGCAGCGATATCGCGGCTCCAGCCCTCGCAAGCATCATATCCGGCCTGATTTCCCAAGGAAAACTGTTAACTGACTCCACACAAGTCATTCCCGTCTCACAATGAGGGTACGGCTTTCAGCTGGGACAGTCCCGCAGTATCCAGAGGAATGGAAAACCCTTGAAGTCGCTGTAAAAGCAGGGAGTGGGACATAGGATGGATGTCGGAGATTTTCTGCCCATCGGTCACAAAGGTCAGAGGAAGGCTTTTTTCTGCGGCCAAGCTGATGAAGTTTCCGACCGTCCTGGTTTCATCCAACTTTGTGATGATCAAGCCACGCAAGGAGAATGGAGCCGTTTGCCGCACAGCATCTTCAATGTCAGCCTTTTTCATGGAAGCTCCGATGCAGAGATAAAATGCGGTCGATTCCGAGGTAGGAATAGATAACAAAGACGTCAGTTTTATGGAAAGCTCATTGTCACGCGGACTTCTGCCAATCGTATCAATAAGTACAAGATCGGTTCCTTCCAGTGAATCCAAAACTGAGAACAGCTCGTTTTCATCATGAGCCTGATGAGCGGGCAGGTTCAGGGCATCGGCAAAAGCAAATATCTGTTCTCGTGCACCGACACGGTAAGAATCGAGGGTGATGATTGCTACACTTCTCCGTTCCTCCGGAGGTGGAATGACTCCGAAAATTGCGGCAAGTTTAGCGATGGTCGTGGTCTTGCCCACGCCAGTCGGACCAAGAAGTACGTAGTTGTGGGCAGGATGCGTCTGTCCGACCCGGTCGATTGCCATGGTTGCCATAATCTGATTGACCAAAGCAGATTCCGCTGCTGGCTTGTCCATCTCCAAGACGGAACCGCCATCGCTATCTCGACCAAGATAGTCAAGCATCTTCTGAATATACGTATCGGAAAAATCATTGAGGATGAGTAGCCTGCGGATATGATCCGTCAATTCTTGAGTTCGACCGGCCTTCTCCGCGACAGGAGGCACTGACGGTTTCCTTTCCGCAGAATGTGAGTCTTCTGTCTGTTTCTTTCCGAGAGTGCGCGGATCGGGAGTCTGTGCTTCCTCCTCAAATTCCTTCAGCAGTGCATCACTATTCCCTGCTTCCACCTTAGATGAAGTTCCGACAAGGTAACAAATGATTTCAACCCGTTTCTTTTTTCCTAGCCAGAGAAAGCCTCCACGTACAGATATATCTCTACGGGAATGGATGCGCATGGCAGAACCATAAAGCTTGCGGCCTTTCTTGACAGCATCTTCATAGGTTCTGCCTATGATTGTCACATATTCCACAGTTCACTCCCCCGTCCATTGACGGTCTTGTTCACAGAATATATCTGGACAGGTCAGGGTTCTGTATGATCTTACCCAACCTTTCATCAACATATGCCGGTGTGATGGGTATAGTCTGACCTGATAGATCCGATGCAGTGAAAGACACTTCTTCAAGCAACTTCTCCATGACAGTATACAAACGACGCGCCCCGATATTCTCACTTGTAGAGTTGACTTCGTAGGCAAGGACGCTTATCCTGCGTAACGCATCATCTGAGAATACCACCTTGACTCCTTCGGTTTCAAGCATAGCACAGTATTGCTTGATGATGGCATTTTCCGGCTCCTGCAATATCCGGTAGAAATCATCAGCTGTCAGGTCAGACAGTTCTGTACGCAAGGGGAAACGTCCCTGAAGCTCAGGAATAAGATCGGATGGCTTGGATACATGGAAGGCACCGGCAGCTATGAACAGGATGTGCGTCGTGTCAATCACTCCCCATTTCGTCGAGACCTTCGTTCCTTCGACTATGGGAAGCAAGTCGCGTTGCACGCCTTCACGGGAAACATCCGGACCACTTCCCTTGCCTGCGTTTCCGGCGACCTTGTCAATCTCATCAATGAAGATGATTCCCATTTGCTCAGTACGTTCCTTCGCTATTTCGACAACCTTGTCCTGATCGACAATCTTCTCCAGCTCTTCCTCAGTCAGAATTTCCCGCGCTCTCTTGACGGAAAGTTTCTTATGGGTAGCGGAACGGTTGTTGAAAATCGAGCCAAGGCTATTCATGGCCTGCTGAAGATCTTCCATATTTCCCATGCCCATCATGTCGATGCCGACTGTAGGTTTCTTCGGTGAGACAGAAAAATCAACGACTGTCTCATCCAAACTTCCCGCCCGAAGCTGGGCGCGAATCTGTTCTCTTAAGGACTGATCTGAGCTGCCGGACTGGGGTATACGCACGGAATCCATAGGAACCGGTTTGCCATCACGGAAAACAGTCATAGGCTCCTGATGCGCAGCTGGTATCAGAAGGTCAAGCAAACGGTCTTCGACACGTTGACGAACCATGTCTTCCTGCTGATCTCCCAGCTCTTTGTGAACCATCTGGACGGCAATGCCCATCAGGTCACGAACCATTGATTCGACATCACGTCCGACATAGCCTATTTCAGTGAACTTGGTCGCTTCGACCTTGACGAAAGGAGCATTGGCCAGACGCGAAATCCTACGGGCAATCTCAGTCTTTCCCACACCTGTCGGCCCAATCATGATGATATTGCGGGGTGCAATCTCATCACGCAAGGCTTCCGGAAGTTTCTTACGGCGAGAACGGCTTCTGATGGCCACGGCTATCGTCTTCTTGGCATCGGTCTGTCCGATGATGTATTTATCTAATTCGCTGACGATCATCGCCGGCGTCATATCGTCAAGCATATGTATCTTGTTGTCCATGAGTCAAAGAACCTCCACGTTGATTGATGTATTGGTATAAATGCAGATGTGTGCTGCAATCTCAAGACTCTTTCTTGCTATTTCCTCTGCGGATGAACTTGTGTCTGAATCAAGATAGGCACGTGCGGCGGCATAAGCATACGAACCACCACTTCCAATCCCAATCGCATCATATTCAGGCTCCAACACGTCACCTGTCCCGCTGATGAGGAATATCTTTGAACCATCACTGGCCAGCATCATAGCTTCCAGACGCCTGAGATTCCTGTCTATCCTCCATTCCTTGGCGAGATCGACGGCGGCACGTGTCAGGTCTCCGTTGAACTTTTTCAATTTTGTCTCGAATAATTCGAAAAGCGTAAAAGCATCCGCTGTAGCACCGGCAAAGCCGATGATGATTTTTCCATCATACAAGGTCCTCACTTTCCGGGCATTGCCTTTCATGACCGTATCCCCGGCTGTGACTTGACCGTCTCCGGCAATGGCAACATGACCGCCTCTACGGACCGCAATGATCGTTGTTCCTTTGAAACTCATTCTTTCTTCCTTCCGTGCGGATGACAGGCATCGTATACTTTCCTGAGCCTTTCCGCCGATACATGGGTGTAAATCTGCGTTGTGGATAAATTCACATGTCCCAGAAGCTCCTGTACTGTCCTGATGCCGGCGTCATTATCGAGCAGATGCGTCGCAAACGTATGGCGCAGGACATGCGGGGTAAAGGCTTTGTGAATTTCCAATTCTCTCTTATATTTCCCAAAGATACTAGTGATGATTCCTGTCGACAACCTTTTTCCTTTTCTTCTTCCGTTGGAAAGCAACAGGGCATTCCAGTCTGCCCCTTCCTTCTCCGCCGGCTCCAGGCGAGAGAGCAGCTCTTTCCTCTCCGACAAGTATTTTCCCAGCAACTTCGTCACGCGGGGAGTAAGAAAAACATACCGTTCCCGTCCACCCTTCCCATGTATTAATATCCTTTCCTGCCCAGTCTCCAGGTCATCGACATCGATGGCAAGAAGCTCCGAACGCCGACAGCCCGTGGAATACAGCAGATTAAGGATGAGAACATCGCGGAGAGAGGAAAAATCATTCCAGGGAAGATTGAGCAGACGTTCAGTTTCTGATTTCTCAAGCACCGTAGGCAGGCGACGAGAAGCACTTCTCAGAGAAATAAGGGCGACCGGATTCTTCTCAATCTTTCCTCTGCGCACGACATATGTATAGAAACCGTTGATTGTACTTTTCAAACGTTGGACTGTTCCAGGAGAAAAGTCTTTGCGTCGTTCCGGTAGCCATACAAGGAAAGAACGGATATCCGAAGGAGAAACATCATGAACGGAAATGGAAAATTTCTCAAGGAATTCACCGAAAACAAAAAGATCGTGGCGGTATGCCTTCTCCGTATGAGCGGAAAGACCTTTGACATTCCGTATGTAATCACAATATTCCTCAAAGACCTGATGGTTCATCTACACTCACGCCTCATCCGTTCTCCGTACACTGTACCATGTTCCGAACTTATAATGCACGGGGGTTTCCGAAGAACATGGACACCTGTCCAATGGACGCATCCTTTGTGACGATACCATGAGCTGCGGAAAAGGAAATCCTCTGCCCTGACTTTTTGCAACATTGCAGTATGATGATATGACTTCCGCTCCTTCTTCCACAAGTCTTTTGCTTCCGATTGATTCCTGTCCATCTTCCGTACCTGCGGCATGCACATAGACTTCCCTCCCATGGTCCAAGGCGGCTTCAATGACATACCGTACTCCAGAACAAGCCGGATACTGTATTGCCACGGTGATGGTTGCCAAAGTGCCGCTTAGCTGACTTTTTCGGGAGAAGCTCCATGGACGTGCGGGATATGTGGGAAGATTACAGCTCAAGAGAGTTCCTTTTTCCAGTATCTTGCGACGGAGACGGGGGCAATAGGGATATTCATAGGACAGTCCTCCGGGTAGCAATGCAATGACTTCCCCTCCGGCATCAAGGACGCCTTCCGCCGAAGCCTGCTCCACGCCTGCTGAAAGACCTGTCAGCAAGGGTATTCCCGCGTACCCCATTTCCAGACCAAAGGCATATGCCGCTCTCAGGGCAGCGGGAGTGGCCCTCCTGGTACCTGTTACCTGCATCAGAATAGAGCCCAGATTCGGGCGTTGCCCTTGGAAAAAATAAAACAAAGTGTGAAATTCCTCAGTTTCCCATGCTGTTGGCCATTCCTTCTCTCCAAGAAACACTACGCCTCCCCGTCCATGATCTCTTTGAGCGAGCCAAGCCAATGCCGCCATGACATCCTTTTCCATGATTCCTGCTTCATAGCGGTGGAAAATATGTTGTTCTTCTTTTGGAAGACGTTGTATATACTGATTTAATTCTTCTTTGGATGGTTGGGTAGCGGAGAACAGAAGAAAATCAATCTTCCGGGGAAACCCCAGAAGACGTGATGTGCTGACCGCCAGCTTCAGAGTTGGGCTGGGAACTTGCTCGTTTTTCATACAATAAAATGTACTGATTACCCTGCATGGCGTTTCATGCTTCGTGCTGTTCATTCTCCGACTGACCTGCGTCAGGATGAAAACGCCTGAACTGTTCTTGAAGGTCCGTCGTATCTACATGAGTATAAATCTGCGTAGTGCGGATATCGCTATGTCCCAGCAGTTCCTGGACGCTGCGCAAATCAGCTCCAGCCTTCAGAAGATGCGTGGCGTAGCTATGACGCAAGGTGTGTACTTTTGCTTCAACTCCGATGCGCATGCAATATTTCTTGAAAAGCTTCCAAATCATGACACGTGACAAGGATTGCCCGTAGCGATTAAGAAAAAGAAAACGAGAGCTACGACCTTTGGGAATGAAAGCAGGACGCACTGAAATAATATATTCATCAATGAGCTCCGCGGCGACATCTCCTACCGGGACTATCCGCTGCTTGTTTCTCTTGCCCGTGATTCTGAGTAATCGGGATTCAGGTGAATAATCCTCAATCCTCAATGACGCCAACTCACTGACACGTAGTCCGCAGGAATAGATGACTTCAAAGATGGCTCTATCCCGTCGTGCATATATAGCATCGTCCAGTTCCATTTCATGCAGAATATCATCCACCGAATCATAGTCCATGGTCCGTGGCAGGGTACGGGGCAGTTTCGGGCTGTCAAGAAGTTCAAAGGGATTATCATTCCTAATGTCATTCAGCAGCAGGAAACGATGAAATGAACGCAGTGCAGACATATTCCGTGCCAATGTCCGAGTACCAAGACCCGCCTGTCCCTTGTGGATAAAATACCCGCTGATTGTATCCGCCTGCGCTTCCTCCGCACCAATGCCCCGTGTTTCCAGGAAACTGACGTATTCTCGTACCACAGGCACATACACATTCACAGTAGCCGGACTAAGCCGCCGCTCAAGCAGCAGATGCTCGCGGTATTCTTCAAGAAGCTGGGATATGGCAGATGAGGGCATGCCCTACTCCTTGTCTTCCTTCTCACCCCGTTGGTAGCGCAAGACAGCAGGGAAAGAATAATCTCCGGAAGCATCGGTGCGTTTTCCCAGTTGCTGCTGTAAATCCTGCCAACGGTTCACGGTGATTACATCGGAGTCAGGAGGCAGAGGAATACGAGGCGATGCCTGTTGCATGGAACCGGGAGTCTGTCCCTGCCGGACGTTGGCGCTCGCTTCATGGACAAGCGTTGTGCCATGACTTTCGGACATGCGGCGTCTTTCGTGTTCAGCACCGAGATTTTCTCCACCCATGACTTGGGACCGTGATTCAAACCCCGTTGCGACGACCGTCACTTTTATCCTGTCACCCAAATCTGGATTGTAGGCTTGTCCGGCGATGATCAAAGCATCCTCGGCACAGCTCTCCGTCACAATCTCCACCACATCCTGATATTCCTGGAGAGTAAGATTGTCTCCACCAGACAAATTGACCAAAACACTCTTGGCACCATCTATCGTCGTACTCTCCAGCAAAGGATTGCTGACCGCCGTGCGCGCGGCGTCCACAGCCCTGTTTGCTCCTTCTCCAAAACCAATGCCCATCAAAGCATCACCCTTGCCCTTCATCACCGTGCGCACGTCGGCAAAATCAATATTGATCTCGCCAGGCTCGGTAATCAGCTCGCTGATGCCTTGTACGCCTTGATAGAGAACCTCGTCAGCCATCAGAAAAGCCTGTTTTATCGGCGTATTGTTCTGCACGACATTGAGAAGATATTGGTTGGGAATCAAAATCAAGGTATCGACATGCTTGCGCAGATTTTCAATCCCGCTTTGGGCAAAGAGAAGTTTTTTCTTTCCTTCGAAAGCAAAAGGCGTAGTGACTACCGCCACGGTAAGAATGTTCAAGCCCTTTGCGACCTCGGCCACGATGGGAGCGGCGCCAGTACCCGTGCCTCCGCCCATGCCGGCAGTGATGAAGACCATGTCAGTACCTTCAAGCAGCCTCTTGATTTCTTCCTTTGATTCCTCTGCCGCCTTCTGCCCTACCTCTGGGATGCCTCCGGCGCCCAAACCTCCGGTAAGCTCCTTCCCCAAAGGAAGGCGTACCTGGGCATTCGACCTCTGTAGGGCTTGGATGTCCGTGTTAAGCGTGACAAAGGTGACTTTCTTAAGCCCACTGGCAATCATGCGGTTCACCGCATTGCCTCCCGCGCCACCGACCCCCAGGACCTTTATGTCCGTCGGCGGAGTCTGTTCATCCTGCAACAGGTCTTCGATCATTCCTAAATCCATTGCGCTATCCTTTGCTGGTCGGCCAGCTTTCCTTGTCTTTGGGTTTTCATTAAAAAACAGTACGGAAGAAACTTCTGAACTTTTTGCCGAAACCGCCTCCACCCTTTCCTGATTTTGATTCCCCGCGGGAGGACGTTGAAGATGGAAACTCCTTGAATTTCTTGGCTTCGGTCTTCAAAAGTCCCAAGACTGTACTGTATCCGGGATTGATGTAGGAA
Organism: Parasphaerochaeta coccoides DSM 17374; assembly: GCF_000208385.1. GTDB lineage: Bacteria > Spirochaetota > Spirochaetia > Sphaerochaetales > Sphaerochaetaceae > Parasphaerochaeta > Parasphaerochaeta coccoides. The sequence goes on from NC_015436.1 coordinate 752,101, forward strand.
CGATCAAGCCCCGGCAACGCCTCCGGGAACCCTATGTGAGCAGGAAGACGGAATATCTCGCTTGCCAGTTCGGTAGCGCCACTCAATAACGCCCCTCCTCCGACAAGAACCACGCCTCCCCCGAAGGAGCCTTGGACTTGGTGTTTCTCAAGTTCTACCTGGAGTATCGAGAATATTTCAGCCATCCGTGGTTCGGCAATCTTGCTCAGCTCTTTCCGGGGCATCCGTATTGAGGGCATGCCCCCTATTTGTGGGATGATGCAGTATTCATTGTCCGACACCGAGGGAATATGACAACAACCATATTCAATCTTGACCTGTTCCGCAATGGAACGCGGTTTATTGAGGATGTAGGCAATGTCATTGGTGACATTCAGTCCTCCCAGGTTTACACCGCCAACATAGACTGGCGCACCATTGACATAGACAATCATGTTAGTCGTACCACCGCCTATGTCTATCAGTATAGTACCCATTTCCTTTTCTTCGTTACTCAAGACTATTTCCGCGTCCGCAAGCTGTTGGACTACCATCCTTTGTACAGGATATCCGGCACGCTGGAGGCATTTCCTTTGGTTGAGACAAATCGAGGAACTGCCAGTCACCACCAAGACACGACTTTCCAGCCTATGCCCCAGCATATCCATTGGATCCTTTATGCCGTCTCGTCCGTCAACCATGAAGTCCTGAACCAAAGTATGGAGGATTTCCCTGTCCATGGGCAGTTCAAACGCACGGGCAACATCAAGGGACCTGAATATGTCTTCCCGTTTGATCTCCTGGTCTTTGGCATTGATACCGACCACTCCCTGGCTGGGGTGACCTTCGATATGACTGCCTCCAATGCCGAGAATCACATGCTTTGCTTCCGCACCAGCCTGCAACTCAGCTTCGGAAATCACTGAAGTTATGGTGCGGATAGTCTGTTCGATGTTTACTATGGCGCCACTGCTCACGCCTTCGCTCGGACGTTCACAGATGCTGTCAACCATAAGCTGTCCATCCTTGGAAACGGAGCCGATGACCGCACGCACATTGGAACTTCCGATATCCAGCCCCATAATGACTTTTTCTCCCGCCATCAGTACAACCTCCCCGTCCTATCTACAGCGCTTCTTTTCACCAGGGCGTCAGAGTACAAGTCGTAACGGACCGTACCGTTGCCAAGGAAACTCAAATCATCCGACGCATGGTTCCTGACGATGACTGCCAAGGCATCCATGATTCTGCGGGCGCTTACTTCTTCCCTTATCCAAAGTTGGGCGGAGCAGGATGGAATTTCCATGACCAGACGCCCAAAGCCTCTACTGTTATTATTATCGTATTTCATGCTCGTTATCAAGGTATGCGAACTATCCTCAGCATTCCCCAGTGCCCCGACAAGCGTCACGACTTTCTTGAAACCATCATCCAATCCATATCGTTGCAAGACAAGAGCATAATCATTGTCAACAAAAATCACGGGCACAATTGCCCCATAGTAAGAAACTTCATCTTCAGGCATTGCCACAAGCATACCATTCTTAATAATCCAGATATGCGGGGAAATTGTTTCCGGCTGAGTCATATTATCTGCGGGAGACGCAGCAATGACGACAGACGGCATGTACATTCGGACATCCACTTCAATGCCATCTGGCAAGCGTCTGGAGATACGTACGTCCTCTACCATGGGAATTTCCATGATTGAGGCTTCCATTTTATTCAAAGCCAAAGCAAAAGAGTTACGACCTTTGAGAGGCCCTGTCACCCTAAGGATGTCATTGGGAATCTTCATGTCCCTGTCCATTTTGACGGAAACATTCCGAACGGTGAACCACGGTATCCAACGGAGGGAAAGATAACCGACCAGGAGAACCATGGCAGTAACCAGAAGTAAAATGAGCAAACGGGAGAAAAAGCGTCCGACTGATTCAGTCATGACGCACCTCCGTGTCCATATCCAGATATGTTTTTCCTCTATCCGTCAGTTGTGGCAACCTCTCGTTTCCATCCCGATTTCTCTGCCCCGTCGGTTCCATGGCAGCCCGGCCTCCCGCAATGAGCATGATGCGGTAGAGCAGGAAACATTCGCAAAGGATTACGAAAAGATTTGTCCCCCCCTGTGAAAAAAATGGAAGTGGGATTCCCGTAGGAGGGAGAGCCCCTGTGACGACAGCAACATTGACCAGAGCCTGCCATATCACCATAGTGGTGATGCCAAAAGCTGCATTGGAAAGTCCTTTATCCATAGTCTTCATCCGTGCGTAGGTTCTGTAGCCTAACAGCCCGAAAAGAAAAAAAAGAAAGAAAAGAAGAAGGATGCCAATGAATCCGTTTTCCTCCGCAATAACCGAAAAGATGAAATCAGTATTCACTTCTGGAATCAAACCGAGCTTGTATTCACTGTTGCCCAAGCCTCTTCCCCACCAACCTCCAGCCTTGATTGCCTTGAGGGAATTGGTCACCTGCCAGTTGATACCCGAAGGATCAAGATCTGGAATGAGAAAAGCGGCAAGTCTTCTCACCCTGTACGGTGCGCCAAATAAAAAAATCATCGCAGGCATCCCTATCGAAGCCAAAAAGAAAAGAATCGTCCCCAATCCTACCCCTCCGGCAATGAACAAGGACAGACAGATTCCTGTGAACAACGCTGCCGTCGTATACGCATGCTGCATCAAAATCAAGCCTGCAAAAATGAGCACGACACAACAAGGCACAAGCAGATAAATCACTTTGTTTTTCTTTTTCCGTCCTTCATCGGCAAGCCAGAACGACAGAAAAAGAATTACAACCGGCTTTACGATCTCAGAAGGCTGAAAGGATGGGAGCGGGCCAATCTGTAACCAACGTCGTCCGCCACTTATCGTCCTTCCGAATGGTGTAAAAAGCGTCAGGAGCATCAGCATTACCGCGACTAGCAAGAGCGCAGGCGATATTTTCTTGAACAAACGCATGGGCAGGAAACGAAAAAGCGGAAAGCATATGCAGGCTCCCAAGGCAAAAATTCCTTGTCGCATGACATAATAATAATGGGGAACTCCTTCGCGCAGAGCTACATCATAGGAAGCACTATACATCATGACCAGTCCCAAGCCAGTGAGTACAAGGAGTAGGATGAGAAATGTAAAAGGCGCCAAGCTCCCACTACCAGCACCATCGGGAGCCTCTCCATGGCGCAAGAATGAGGAAGACCACTCCCAAGTCGCACGGGAACCCACATCATCATAATCGCCGGGACTCCAGCTTACGCCTTCACTTCTCTCCTGTCTTCCCCACACATCTTTATGTCGTCCGCTTCTCTTCCAATTACCATCCATGCCGGGGAACCTCCCTATACACATATTACAAATATTTATATGTAAAGAAAATAAATGCGACAATCACACAGAGGATTCCAAGAATCCTGAACCGGGATACAATCTTGTTTTCCGACATTCCTTTTTGTTCGTACATATGATGGATAGGAGCAATGCTGAAAAACTTCCGACCCCACGCCCGTATGGTTACAATCTGGAGAAGGGATGTCATGAACTCAACAAGGAATACTCCCGAAGCAAGAAGTGCAATCAATTCTATCTTGAGCAACAAAGCCGTCACAGCAATTAAAGTTCCCAAGGCATGGCTTCCACAATCTCCCATGAATACCTGCGCGGGATTGCTGTTATACCAAAGAAAAGCCAGTAGTCCGCCGAGGAAGGCACAGATAACCAAGGCAAGATGCAAGGAAGAACCGGAGATGACGGATTGTATGACGCTGCTTCCGAAGCCAAGTCCAAAAATAATCGCGATAAGAAAAAACAACACAAGGATTGAAAACCCGGTTCCTGCCGCCAGCCCATCAAGTCCGTCGGTGATATTCACGGCATTCACGAAATACAGGATATAAAACAAGGCGGCAATCTGATACCATGCGCCGATATCAATTGTTTTTGCAGGATTCCAAGGCAGACTTATGTGTGTAGAACGCATCCCGGAATATGAATTGACCAGAAACATTACGATGCCTGCCGCAATGATTTGCATGGCCATCTTCTGTCGAGATGTGATTCCATCGCTTGAGTTTTTCGTGAGCTTGGCATAATCATCGATGAATCCGATGCATCCAAAAATCCAGATGGCAACCAAAGGAATCCACGTATAACTTTCCCGCAAATCTCCAAGGAGAAAAACTGATAATGTCGTTCCTAAGATGAAAGCGATTCCTCCAAAGGAAGGCGTCCCGGCTTTCTTCATCTGAGAGACGGCCAATTCAAGTTTAATAGGAATAGAGATTGCGGATATTTTTCCCCTGCTGATTATCTTCCGGCACACCAAAGATGTCAGCACATAAGATAATAAAAGTGCTGAAAAAATCAGCACTGTCTTCCACATGGAACTCAATTCATACTGTAGCATCATGCGTAACATTGTCTGTCACCTCCAAGGATGGCATTCTTTGCTGTGATTACAGGAAGGAACTTTTCCATTGCCATGCCGCGAGAACCCTTCACCAACACCAGGTCACCCCGATGGATGTTCCGCTCCAACGCTCGATTCACTTCATGTTCATCGTCTGAGTAGACAAGCTGTCCCGCATATCCGCCGGAACGTAAGATATTCCATGTTTTCTTTGTGTCAGTTCCATACAGGAACACACTGGAAGGCGATGCTAAAAGCAAACGTCTGCCAATCATCTCGTGCGCACGGTCAGAATAGCGGCCAAGCTCCTTCATGTCTCCCAGTACGACTTTCTTGTCACCCTTCCATGATGTAGCCGCCATGAAATCCAGAATTGAAGTGGTCGATGACGCGGCTGCGTTATAGTAGTCCTCTATGACAGTGACATCTCCCGAAACTACCCTGCTCCGGCCTTCAAGGTTTTCCACTTTCTCAAGACCATGCTTGATAAACTCCTCACCGACTCCAAGATGCCGGGCAACAGAAATTGCCGCAAGAGCATCCTTCAAGGAGTGTTTTCCTATGGCGGGCACATGAATCTCAGTACCTTGGTATATAATCGTCCAGCCAAGAAGCCCCTCATCCCTGATGCCTGTTACTCCTTCGGTGGCATGGATTCCCCAGAAACCCTGAGGGTGTCCGGCAATGTGTTCCATTGCCTTGCGGCTCGGCTCATCCATTCCCATGAAATAACCGTTCCGCGCATTTTTCAACAACTTACCTTTCTCAGTCATGATTGCAGAGATACTACCTAGTTTCTCAGCATGAGAAATGCCAATGTTAGTCAGGACAGCATGATTGGGAGCAAGCATTCCAAGCATTGTATCCATCTCGCCAATATGGTCTATCCCCATTTCAAAGACGCCATATTTATGATGATCCCCAATCTGCATGAGACTTAGAGGCAATCCGAGTGTTGAATTGTAATTTCCTGGAGTCTTGACCGTAGGAAACTCTTGGGAAAGAATGGAAGCCAACATTTCCTTCGTAGTGGTCTTGCCGCAGCTTCCTGTTATCCCAATTGTTGTAACTCCGTTCAGCAAAGAAACATATTCCGTTGCCATCCGGTAAAGGGCATGCAAGGGTTCCTTGGCTACGAGTGCCCATGTACCCGTCCTGTCCAGCAAAGTAGCAAATTCTCCGCACCTTGATTCATGAAGCAGGACAGTCGTGGCTCCACGGGAAATTGCATCCGGAATCCAGAGGTGTCCATCGCTCCGGGATCCAGGCAAGGCTATGAAAAGGCTCCCGGCATCACAAGAGCGAGAGTCTATGGTAAGATTGCGGATAAAGCTGGCTTTGCGACGGGAACGCGGCCTTCTGAGCATGCAGCCGCCGAGCGTTGCAAGATAGTCAGCCGTGGCATCATGCTTACCCAGCGCAATTTTCATCTTCCACCTCAATCCGCTTGTAGCGTTGTGTGCGGGGCAGCAATCACCAGAATATCGGCTTCACCGATCGTTTTTTCTACATGCCTGCCGACAATACTCGTGTTGTCAGTTTTACTCCCGATTATGGAAGCAATCATCGGCGCGATGCGGGTAAAGACCATATCCTGCCGGATGGCATTTCCACTGAGAGTTTCTGGCATACGGGCTTTTGCCACCCGCGCCTGAAGCATTCTGTGCTGTTCTTCAAGCGCTGTCATGGTTTTCTGGGATTTCTGGAGCTGCATGTTCAACGACCTGTTCTCACCTGCTTGCCACACAGGAATGAAAACGCAGGCAAACACGACCAAGAGCATCATAACGAATAAAGTTTTCTCTCCACGGTTGAAATTTTGGGCATGTGACGTGTAAGAATGATGTTTATCCATTTTCATAATCTCCTGCTTTCTCAATGACGCGCAGTTTTGCGCTTCTTGCGGCAGGATTTCTCCTGCATTCATCCTCTGAAGGGACAATGGGTTTCTTCGTGATGATGGCAAACGGTGGGAACGTGCTTGCCGTCTTCTTTTCCCTGGTTTCCTCCGTATCCCAAGCTGCTTCCTTGAAGATCCATTTCACTTTGCGGTCTTCCAAGGAATGAAAGGTGATGACGGCTATCCTTCCTCCTGGACGTATTATCTTCAAGGCAGCTTCAATCGCTGGCTTGATTCTATCAAGCTCATGGTTCACTTCTATGCGCAAAGCCTGGAAGGTTTTTGTGGCGGGGTGTATCCGCCCAAATCTGTATGCCGGCGGCACGGCGGATTTAATCAGTTCGGCCAGCCGGTCACTGTATGTCAGGCGTTCTTCAGCGCGGGCACGGCAGATGGCTGCGGCAATCTTTCGGGAATGACGTTCTTCCCCGTAAGCATAAATTATGTCCGCCAACCGTCTTTCTTCATATGTATTGACGATATCCGCGACTGAAATAGCATCCTGCGCATCCAGACGCATGTCCAGCGGCTCCGGTTTCTGGAAAGAGAACCCCCTGCCCGACTCAACGTAATGAAACATTGAAATACCAAGGTCAAACAGAATGGCATCTGGAGCAGTGCCTTCATATGTCGTCAGGAAGTCATCGAACCATGTCAGAGTCGGAATGAAACGTCCGCCATATGACTCAAGCCGGGTACGGGCTTTTTTCTGGATTGCTTCATCCCTGTCAAGGCCGATGACAGTCAAGTTCGGATGCCGCTCAAGCATCATGCCTGTATGCCCGCCTTCTCCTGTAGTGCAGTCAATCATCAAGGCAGGAACATCCAAAGGAATGACAAGGGCGTCCAAGACTTCTTCCGCAAGGACGGGTTGATGGACATATTCGCTCATTCCTTCCTCCTTGCGTCTTCACGAAGATCCTCGCTTAAAGCCTGGGAAGCTGCCGCGAAGTCCTGTTCGCTCATGCTGAAATATGCTTCATAGTTCTTTACATTCCAGAGTTCCAGATAACTGCTGACACCCAGGATTACCGATTCTTCTCTGACAGTCAGTTGTACGCTCTCTCTTAGGATGGCTGGAATGTTTATCCTTCCTGCCTTGTCAATCTCACATTCCTGAGCTCGCGCAATGATGAAATGTTGTAAGAGGCGTAGCTTGTTGTCGAACATGGCTCCCGGTCCGTCCATGATGCGGCGTCTCAATGATTCGAAGTGTTCAGGAAGAAGAAGCCACAGACAGTTCTCCACGCCGCGCGTGACAATGAGCGTATCGCCAGCAATAGCGGCACGCAACTTGGAAGGAATGAGTATCCGGCCCTTTTCATCGAGGGTGTTCCTGTACTCACCTGTCAGCAACATTACAAACTCCCTGTTCTGAGTGGTTTTGCACCACTTCTTTAAATATTTTCTCCACTTCTTACCACAAAGCTACACCTTCACCCACCAACACTCAACAATCGTAATAACCCAACGGATGGGTTTTATGTGACAAATGGGGAATAGTGCTTAACGGACGTTAAGTCTCAAAAAAAAGGAAGCAGGCTTTGGCCAGATAAGACTGGATGGAAACGAGAAAACCATCAGTCTACGTTAACGGAGTACTTCTTGGGCATATAAGGACGTATAAAGAAACCGCTGCCTTCCAAAGCAGCGGTCGTTGACGGGAATCCTTTGGGTGAAAAGTGTTTATTGTTGGGATGGTATGAATATATTGTAATCCATATCCGGGAAAATATTGTCGCGTTCTTCAGCCTTGATTAACCATTCCGTGTTCACGGCATTGCGAGCCATGTTGTCATACACGGCTGTGAAATTCTCAAGATGCTCTCTCACCCTTTTCTCAGGATATTCGACGGAAGTCTTGTTATGGATGATGAACGGCCAGTCGCTTGCCATGGCAAGCAACAGTTCCCGTGCCGCCTGGTTAAGACAACGCTGCCTCAAAGATGTCTGGTCAGGAAACCTGACTGCCATTTCCTCCATCCGCTTGATAGCCATATGGATATGTCGGTACATCCATGAATTTTTCCCGTTCAGCCAGACGGTAGAATACCCTCCCGTTCCCCAGCTTGAGAAACCAGGAGTCAATGTTTGTAGTGAATCTTCCATGGAAGAACCAAGCACATCCATGGGGGAATCAAACACAATGTCAGGACAGGAGGCGGATTTTCTGATGACAGCTTCAAGCCAATCCACGCCCTCAAACCACCAGTGTCCGAAAAGCTCGGCATCAAAGGCAATGGTATGGGAAGGCTCTACATCTATCAGAGAATCAATATTTTGTCCTGTCCGCCTGATTTCATAGAGAAAATTATCAGCATGCATCTGGGCTTTCTCATGAGCTTTTTGTGGAACATACGTTTTTTTCTGATCAGTATGGCCAGTGACCGCGCAATACTTGAACCCGGTGAACACACGAACATCAGGCTCATGGATATAAGGCCGGATATAGTCAAGGGGGAGGTCATAACCGATATCACGGTAGAATTCCCTGTAGTCCGGGTCTCCAGGATATCCTTCTTCATTGGACCACACAAGGTTGGTAAGATGATAGTTGAGAGGGAAAGCCGCGACGTTGCCAGGCGTCATCACCGGGGAGAACATGCCGCGGAAAGCAGGAGTATCGGCCAGCGCAAGGGATGAAGCCGCAATGGGAAACCATGAGATTCCCTGTCGACGGAGATATTCCTCGAATCCCGGCACGTATCCGCATTCAGGAAGCCAGAATCCCTTTGGTGACTTCTTGAAATGCCTGATGTAGGACTGGATTGCGGTTTCGACCTGGGCATAGATTGCAGTAGGAAATTCGGCGTATAACGGCAGGTATGCATGAGTAGCGGCGGTCGTGATGATATCGAGATGCCCACTTTCCTCAAGGTTGCGGAAACCTTCAAGAACATCATATTGATACAAAGCCGTATAATCGGAATACGTCTGCTCATATATATCGCTGTACATGCGGGCAAGAGGCAGACATTCCGGCTGCTCCGCCTCGCACCGCTCTATTTCCTTCCGGCCTAATTCTCTGTGGATTTCAACATACGAAAGAAATCTCTGGCGGAGAGGTTCGTCGTCGAGCATGGCGCACAAAGTCGGAGAAAGACTGACCGTCACCTTGAAAGGTACGCCATCCGCGCGAAGACGCCGGAATGCACGAAGCAAGGGAAGGTAGGATTCCACGATTGACTCGAACAACCAGTCTTCTTCAAGGAACCTTGTGTATTCAAGATGCCGGACAAACGGAAGATGTGCCTGTAGGATGAAATGGACATGGTTCTTTTTCATCTGCCTGCCTCCACTGCGCCATGGACCAAGGCAGATACCCAGTCTGAAATAGTGCGGTTATCAATCAATGTGCCGCCCTTGGTGATGAGAGGGCAGATGTTCAACGTAAAGGTTCGGGGATCGATAAACGTCCGATCCTGCTCCCACCACCATGGAGAAACCAAGGTGACGACTTGTGAACGGCACAACTCCTTGTCGCCTTCACTTGTCCTGCACATGAGACGTACCATGTACCAGCTCCTGGGATTGGGAATGTTGATGTTCCATTCCCTGTCTTCAGAACCTATCTCGATATCGAACGACTCAATCTTATGCCTGTCAGATGGATCCACTATCTCGACATTCAGGTGGAACACCAGTTGTGTTGAAGACTGGTCTCCCAGTTTTTCAAGGACAAGGGGGGAAATATTCCAGTAGGCATGCGCCCATCCGGGTTCGCGAAGCATCACGTGGATGCTTGTAGCAGCATATGCGGATGGCAACGCCACGACACCAGGAAGATTGGAAACATGCTCCGAGTTGCCTCTGAAATCGGTCAATGTATTGATGTATCTCCTGCGGGTAATCCTCTCCCGTGCATTATAGTCCGTGGATAGTTCACCATTTTCGGTCTCATACAGCTCCTCAAGTGCCTCAATGAGGTTCTGACGCTCAAGGGAATCCCAATCGTTCATGCCTTCCTGTTGAGCAATGTATTGCAGTTCAGTAGTAGACAAGGCTTCTATGTTGATGAGAACCACCGCGGTTCCTCCTCTGGAAAATGAAGGTATATGAAGCGCAGCACGTGTCGGTAGTCAATCGTAGTTGAATCAGTTTTGTTAGTCAACAGGACTTGCCGGACATGAATGACATTGAATGATATGAATGACGCGCATGGAGCAAAAACCATTCCCCTTAACCAGGCTTTCACCTTACAGATTTTTCTGGTATCATCTGTTTCATGGACGATGTACAGACACAGAAGAACACTCTGGTTGGAAACAAAGCCGGAGTCCCGGTGATTCTCCATGGTCATTTTTATCAGCCGCCACGTGAAAACCCTCGCACAGGTATCATTCCCGTACAACCTTCTGCCCGGCATTATTCTGATTGGAATGAACGTATATTGGCAGACTGTTATTCAGCCAACGCCTTTTCCCGTTATCTGACCAACACAGGACGAATCGAAAGCATTACGAACAATTACAGTTGGATTTCCTTCAACTTCGGCCCTACCCTGCTGTCGTGGATTAAGAAACAAGCTCCTGTGGTATATGAGCGCATACTCGCCGCCGATGCCGAAAGTACAGTCAGGCTCGGACATGGCAACGCAATGGCACAAGCATTCGGACACAGCATCCTTCCCCTCGACAATGCCCGCAACAGACTGACGCAGATTCGCTGGGGGTTGGATGATTTTTCCTCACGCTTCAAACGGGCGGCGGAAGGACTTTGGCTTCCGGAGACGGCAATCAACGGAGATGTCATCGATACTCTGGTGGCTGAAGGCGTGCGTTTTGTCATTCTTTCTCCGTGGCAGGCGTCTGCGGTCGAGACAAGCAAAGGAACGTGGGACGACCTTGACGGAGCTCCGGCTCCATATGGCAGACCCTATATCATCACTGGTTCCACAGGACGCACGCTTACGGCGTTTTTCTACCATCCCGGACTGGCGGAAGGAATCAGCTTCGGTCATTTGCTCCACGATGCGGACAATCTCTATGAACGCATACGAAAAATCCGCCTGGACGATGGTCAGTCGTTGATACATACCGCGACCGATGGAGAAATCTACGGCCACCACGAACCATACGGGGACATGGCCCTTGCCGCGCTTATCCGTAAAATCAACGACCGTGGGGAGTTTTTCCTGACAAATTACGCCACGTATCTCGATTCCCATCCTGCGGAACTTCATGCCCGACTGAAACCGGGTGAAGGTCGCAAAGGGACATCATGGTCGTGTTTCCATGGAGTTTCACGCTGGTACAAGGACTGTGGCTGTCATACCGGTGGCGATGATTCCTGGAACCAGAAATGGCGCACTCCTCTGAGAACAGCATTTGAAAACAACGAGAAACGACTGGATACTATCTTCAAGGAAAGTTTCATGAAGATTGCCGGTATTGAGGATCCTCGTGCCGCGGATGATACACTGCTCCGTTACGGTCCGGTGGCAGGAGAAGAAATGGATGGAAAAACCTTCCTGGACAACCTTGATGCCACAAGACTCCTTGACGATTCCCGGCGTTCATCCCTTGCCATTCTTCTTGACGGCATGAAGAACCTTCTCTATTCCTACACAAGTTGCGGCTGGTTCTTCAATGACATCGCGGGCATTGAACCACGCCAATGCATATCCTATGCTCTCTCCGCCATTTCCACGTTCTCACGGTTCTCATCAGGAGAAGACTTGCTTGCGCCTTTCCTTGCTGATTTGAAACCAGCGCGTAGCAATGAAAAACCATGTCTCAATGGTGTTGAAATCGCCATTCAGGAAAACGGAGGCATCTCCGGTTCGCATGAAGCCGCGCTTTTCTTCTTTCTGAACACGAAAATGGCAAAACCTTTCGACCGACAGGAGCAGTATGGCTACTTCAGACTCCTTGACTGCACGTGGAATGGAGACAGGAATGCTACCATACGTTTTGTAGATACCTGCCGGCAGATCGTTTTTTCCGCAGACGTAGAACAGACTGATGAGGCATCCCTGAACCTTGTCATCGCAGTCACCGATGCGTGGGAAACTGATTGTGGCCGCCTCTCATTGACCTTGTACGATATACCTGCACGGTTGCTGAAATCCGTATATTCATGGATCTCTCATTCACTGGCTACGGTCACTAACAATGATATTCCTTCCATAGCCAATGATATCGCGAATTACTCCCTTGTAGTAAAGAACACCAAATTCCAACCTTTCGAAACCTTATGGGTAGAGAACATCGGCACTGCCATCCTGACCATCAGGAGTTTATTCGCTCTGTCCGCTGAAAAATCTTGGCCAGAACGCAAGGAAAGCATTGAACAACTTCTGGGTTTCATCGTGATTCGAGGTCGGCAGGCAGAGATTTCCACGGTTTCCTCCATCTTTTCAACCGAAATCCGCAAAGTTGCCCAAACCATCATGGCCGGAACGCTGGATGATCAAATCACAGAATATGTACTGGATCTCATGAGAATCAGCAAGACGCATAATCTGGTGCCTGACATGACATCCATGCAGAATGCTTTCTATCCATACGCGTCGGATGAAAAGATAAGTTCCGTCGGTCAGCCGATGATGGAAAAACTCAGGAATGAGTTGAACTTTGCATAGGATTGACACCGGATTCCTCAAGAAGCAGCCGGGCATGTTCCCGTGAGATGGGAGTGTCCTCGCCGCTCAACATGCGGGCGATTTCTTGTATCCTTGGCTCTCCGGTACAGGGAAAAATTTCTGTCCTGGTACGTTCTCCGACGGTCTTCTTGGCCACGACAAACTGTATATGGGCACGCGCAGCGATTGTCGCCAGATGCGTGATGACCAGTACCTGCCGATGCTCCGCAAGACGTTGGAGCTGCTCCCCGACAGCATGAGCGACAGCTCCCCCGATGCCTGCGTCAATTTCATCAAAAACGAGAGTGTCAACACTGTCCGCCTGAGCCAGTACCGTCTTCAGCGCAAGCATGACACGGGACAGTTCTCCTCCGCTGGCAATTGACTTGAGGGGACGGGGGATCTCTCCCTTGTTGGCAGAAAATAGAAATTCAACATCATCTTGTCCGGAAAGACGGCGATTCCCTTTGTGAACCTCAATCGGGAAAATAGCATCTTTCATTCCCAAGAGATGGAGCAGAAATTCAATCTCCCTGCCCAGCTCCAAGGCAGAGGCTCCGCGAGCGGCTGAAAGTTCGTCGGCACGTTTCTGTACGAGTTCATCCTGTTCTTGCATACGGGCACGCAGTTCTTCACGCTTATCCTCCCCGCTTACAGCCAGTTCTAATTTTTCACGGGCGTTCCGTGCAAATATCAGGACTTCACTGAGGGATGGCCCGTATTTTTTCTTGAGTCTCTGGATTTCAGCCTGCCGTGCTTGAAGACTGTCCAGTTCTTCAGGAGAAAAGAATAGTGTCGCCATCCTCTCTTTTAGCGTTTCACGTATATCTTCGGCTTCCAGTCTCAGACTTTCCAGCCGCTGGGCAAGTTCTTGCAAGGAGGAATCGACATGTGATGACCGTGCCAGAGCAGCCACCACATCATGCAAGGCAGGCAGAACCCCTTGTCCTCCTGCGTCTCCTTTCAATAATCCAGCGGCAAGTTCCATGTTCTCATGAAGGATTTCCGCGTGAGAAGCCCGTGCCAGCTCGGCGGCAAGGTTGTCATCCTCTCCTTCCTGAAGTTTCGCTTTTTCAATCTCATTGCATGCATAGCTCAGATAATCAGTTTCACGGGCTCCCGCCGCTATCATGGCTTCAAGCTGTTGCAGTTCCTTGGTGAGTCGCTCATGTTCCTTGTATGCCATCCCATACCTTTCACGTACATCGTCCAAATGTCCGAAGTCATCCAATACGCGTCGTTGTTTATCCGGTGAAACCAGTGACTGGTGCTCATGCTGTCCGCTGATATCAAAAAGGAAACTGCCAAGGGATTCCAGTTCCTGCCGGGTGACTGTCTGCCCTTGTATGTAGATATGGTTCCGGCCATTGTCTTTGACAACACGCCGGAGAGTGAGGATTCCGTCATCGGTCTCTAGTTCTCTTTCCTTGAGCCATTCGTTCACAGGGTCGTTATCACTGATATATAGCTCAGCGCTGATGACAGCTTCTTTTTCGCCGGTTCTGACTACCGTGGCATCGCATTTTTCACCAGTCAGTAGTCCGATTGCGCCGAGAATGATGGATTTTCCTGCTCCAGTTTCGCCGGAGAGCACCGTAAAACCACTGGTGAAATCTATATGCACATCCTCGATGAGCGCATAATTGCTTATTTGCAGATGTTCAAGCATGCATGCCTCCGGACCAGGAAAGTTTATCTCGGATGACTTCGATGAAGTTTCTGCGTTCACTGGTGACAAGCAAGGCTTTTTTCTCCGCCTTCTGGACAACAATCACATCGTTCTCGACTATCTTGCAATTCTGTTGACCATCGACCGTAAGCATGACTTCAGTCCGCTGTCCATGGGGAACAATGACTTCCACTTTTGCCTGTTCTCCTATGACCAGAGGGCGGTTGGACAATGTAAAAGGACAGATTGGTGTGATTATCAGCGCAGACAGGTCCACATCGAGAATCGGTCCTCCTGAGGCAAGATTATATCCTGTGGAACCAGTAGGCGTGCAAATCAGCATACCATCGGAACGAAAGAGTCCTGCTTTTGTACCGTTCACCAACAGTTCCAGGTGAACAATCTTGGAAATTCCGGAAGCATTTATCGCTGCTTCGTTAAGACCATAGCGTTGCCAGATCAGCTCTCCTTTGCGTAGCACCGACACTTGGATCATCAGGCGTTGTGAGATATGACTTTGCCGTGAGATGTATTGTTCATATGCCTCTTGCCATTCATTGGCAGCAACCTCAGTGATATAGCCGAATGTACCCAAGTTGACGGCAAGGATGGGAATTTGATGCACCAGGAGGGAACGCGCACAGTACAAGACAGTACCGTCGCCTCCCAAGCTGATGGCAAGGTCGGTATCCGGACGCACGACGATATCAGTGGAAACACCGGGACCGCTGGTGAAAATATCAATGAGAATCCCTCTTTCAAGGAAATAGGATGTCATGTGTCGCGCGATAGCTTCTGCCGCAGGTTTTGACGTATTGGCGACCAAAGCAATCCTACGTACCGCAATATTCGTGCTGGACATAAGTATCTCCTTCTTCAGGGTAAATGGGAAATCACACGATTCAAGGTTTCTATGTCATCACTTTTCAAAAAAGGATAAATGGGAAATGACATGCCACGCAGAATCATGGGAATCCCATGGGGAAATATATCGAACCGGTCAGTGAAGGCACTTCCGACGCACCCGTCAAATGGATTAAGTGTCGATATACCGTATTTGGCCGCAAATTTCGCGACATCCTCTGGCTTTGAATCAAGAAGAACGGTGAAATCATGTCCATTTGCGTCAAAAGCAATGTCCTTGATGCCAAAAACCTTGTGAGGAGTCTTCATCAATGATTTCTTGAACTGTCTGTACAGCTCCATCCGCCGCTTCACCTGAAGATCAAAAGTTTCAATCTGCACAATTCCCAGAGCCGCATTCATATCTGGCATTTCAATGAATGCGAGGTCAGAACCCAGGATATCGTCCGGAAAAGATGTCATTTTTGATTTTTTCGCCAAAATACACACCGCGCCTCCGCCCGTCGAAACTATGTTGCATTCCTCACAGGCACAGACAATGACATCACCCTGCGCACCGGGAATAAGTTCCTCGAACTTGCTTCCCAAACTCTCAGTGATATCCTCGACAATTTTCATGCCGCATGTCGTATAGTCCGCTTCAAAGGGAAGCGTACCTGATGGTTCATGGAGCAAGAGTATCTGCGCTCCTTCTCCTGCCAAGCGAGTTGCTTCAGCAAGGGAAATACACCCTGTCGTTGGATCGATGTCACCAAGAACAAGCGTGGCACCCAGCATGGAAGCGACACGTGCATAGACTCCAGGCGACAGGACAGATGTTGCAATGATGCTTCCCTCTCCTGCTCCGAGAGTTTGCAGTGCCACGGATAACGCATCCGGATAGGAACGCAAAGCCATGCCGCGGCTTTCAGACTGGTCGATTAATGTGCTAAAAAGCCGGACAAATTCTTTTTTTCGTTCGCCGGGACCGATTTTCTCATCCACCATCGTTTGCAGGACGGCAGTCATATCACTTCGTCGTAAAGTAGGTTTGCTGAATCTGATGAGTGCCATGGATCACTTCCTCCCGCGCATGAATCCTATGGACAAGGATACGCAAGAACATCGGCATTGGCAAGGCGCAAATGGTTGTCCGCATACCGAAATCTATGCTTAATTACCGCTCATTACGTCTCAGCCTTTATGTCCGTTACTTCTGAATTAACAATGTCTGAATGTTATTCTTTACACGCCCAATCAGGAAAGACAAGAGATACTCGTCATGTCATAGAAAATATATCTCTGTCCTGAGTAGGAAAAAAGGGATGTTGCTGGGGAGATTGCGATGCGGGCGTGATCATCCCCCATCCCGGCCTGCCCACGTCCCCCGCCGCGGTACTCCGGGGATGAGGGCATAAAAAAAGGCCCGGCGGCGACCTACTCTCCCGCGAAAAACGCAGTACCATCGGCGCGAGAGTGCTTGACTGCCGTGTTCGGGATGGGAACGGGTATGACCACTCTGCTATGACCACCGGGCCGGCTGCCCCCTGCGCTCCCTCCGATCCGGAAGAGGCGCGGGCGCAGCCCGCTGTGTGCGGGCCGGAACAAGAATATGGTCAAGCCTCACGGCTGATTAGTACCGGTCGGCTGAACATGTTGCCATGCGTACACCTCCGGCCTATCGACCAGGTAGTCTCCCTGGTTCCTTCAGTCCCCTCGTGGGGGACGGGATGTCTCATCTTGAGGCAGGCTTCCCGCTTAGATGCTTTCAGCGGTTATCCCTGCCGGACGTGGCTACCCGGCGCATGCCGCTGGCGCGACAACCGGTACACCAGAGGTCCGTCCACCTCGGTCCTCTCGTACTGAAGGCAGGCCCTCTCAAACATCCAACGCTTGTGGCAGATAGGGACCGAACTGTCTCACGACGTTCTGAACCCAGCTCACGTACCGCTTTGATTGGCGAACAGCCAAACCCTTGGGACCTGCTCCAGCCCCAGGATGCGATGAGCCGACATCGAGGTGCCAAACCTTGCCGTCGATATGAACTCTTGGGCAAGATCAGCCTGTTATCCCCGGAGTACCTTTTATCCGTTACGTGACGGCGCTTCCACGCGCTACCGCCAGATCACTAAGACCTACTTTCGTACCTGCTCGGCTTGTCGGCCTCGCAGTCAAGCCACCTTGTGCCTTTACGCTTGCCGGATGATTCCCAACCATCCTAAGGTGACCTTCGCGCGCCTCCGTTACCCTTTGGGAGGCGACCGCCCCAGTCAAACTTCCCGCCTGGCACTGTCCGCCGCCCCGCTTCAGGGGCCGCGTTAGGGAATTGCACGCGCAAGGGTGGTATTTCACCACTGGCTCCGCGCAGCCTGACGGCCACGCCTCCTCGCCTCCCACCTATCCTACACATGCGCGTCCAACTCTCCGTACCAAGTTGAAGTAAAGGTTCACGGGGTCTTTCCGTCTGACCACAAGTACCAGGCATCTTCACCTGGACTTCAATTTCACCGGATCTCACGTCGAGACAGCGCCCAAATCGTTACACCATTCGTGCGGGTCGGAACTTACCCGACAAGGAATTTCGCTACCTTAGGACCGTTATAGTTACGGCCGCCGTTTACCGGGGCTTGAATTCGCCGCCTCGCCTTGCGGCTCACGGCTCCTCTTGACCTTCCGGCACCGGGCAGGTGTCAGTCCATATACTTCCCGTCGCCGGTTCGCATGGACCTGTGTTTTTGGTAAACAGTCGCTTGGGCCATTTCTCTGCAACCCGCCTTCGCGGGCCATGCTTCTCCCGAAGTTACGCATGCATTTTGCCGAGTTCCTTGACGTGAGTTCTTCCGTGCGCCTTCGCATTCTCAGCTCGCCCACCTGTGTCGGTCTCTGGTACGGTCCCCCCATGCATATCCTTAGGGATTGTTTCCCGGCACGACAGCTCCACGCGCTTCGCCTCCCCGTAGGTCGGCTCGCATTCGCACTTCCCCTCAGACGCCGGATTTGCCTGGCGTCCTCAACAGACCCGTGCTTGGACCGGAACTACCGTTCTCCGGCCGCGCTTCGCTCTATGCGTCATCCCGTCGGTGCATGGGAAGGTACGGGAATGTTCACCCGTTTCCCATCGGCTACGGCCTTCGCCCTCGCCTTAGGGGCCGACTGACCCTTGGGCAGATTACCTTTACCCTGGAAACCTTAGGCTTCCGGCGGACGGGGATCTCACCCGTCTTTTCGTTACTCATGCCTGCATCCTCTCTTCCATCCCGTCCAGCAGCCCTCCCGGGCTCCCTTCCTCCGTACATGGAATGCTCCCCTACCCGCAGCGTCTCGCGCTGCGCCATGGCTTCGGTGACATGCTTAGCCCCGTTACATTGTCGGCGCGCGGCTACTCGACCAGTGAGCTGTTACGCACTCCTTCGAGGAATGGCTGCTTCTAAGCCAACCTCCTGGCTGTCTGCGCAACCGCACTTCCTTTCCCACTTGGCATGTCTTGGGGACCTTAGCCGATGGTCTGGGCTGTTTCCCTCTTGACGACGGCCCTTATCAGTCGCCGTCTGACTCCCGCATATTGGCTCTCGGCATTCTGAGTTTGGTTGGACTTGGTACCCGGTGAAGGGCCCGCATCCATCCAGTGCTTTACCTCCGTGAGCGTCCATGCGAGGCTAGCCCTAAAGCTATTTCGGGGAGTACCAGCTATCTCCAAGTTTGTTTAGCCTTTCACTCCGATCCACAGCTCATCCCAACCCTTTTCAGCGGATTTAGGTTCGGCCCTCCACCGCATCTCACTGCGGCTTCAGCCTGGCCATGGATAGATCACTTGGCTTCGGGTCTGCCCCACGCAACTCTCGCCCTCTTCGGACTCGGTTTCCCTACGGCTCCGGGACTCCTATCCCTTAACCTCGCTACGTACGGCAACTCGCAGGCTCATTCTACAAAAGGCACGCCACCACAGGATCGCTCCCGCTGTGACCGCTTGCAAGTCTACGGTTTCAGGTTCTCTTTCACTCCCCTCCCGGGGTCCTTTTCACCTTTCCCTCACGGTACTATGCGCTATCGGTAGCCGCCAGTGTTTAGCCTTGGAGGGTGGTCCCCCCTGCTTCCGGCTGGATTCCTCGTGTCCCGCCGTACTCAAGGCGCACGCCCACACAGCGCACCAGGCTTCGCGTACCGGGCTTTCACCGTCTTTGGCGGGCCTTCCCAGACCCTTCCGCTCACCTGTGCCTTTCTCTCTGTGCGGGGACCCTCGGCGGTCCCCCGGCATGCCCTTACAACCCCCCTGACACAACGCCCCGAGGCTATGCGCGCCAAAGGTTTGGGCTCCTCCCCGTTCGCTCGCCGCTACTGGGGGAATCTCGTTTGATGTCTTTTCCTGCAGGTACTCAGATGGTTCACTTCCCTGCGTCTCCTTCCGCCTGCTATGTATTCACAGCGCGGATGCGCGGGTCTTCCCCGCGCGGGTTACCCCATTCGGACACCCATGGATCACCGGATGTTGGCTCCTCCCCATGGCTTTTCGCAGCTGACCGCGTCCTTCCTCGCCTGGCGGCTCCCAGGCATCCTCCGTAGACCCTTCTTCGCTTGACCATATTTTTCTTCCAGCCCGTCTCTCGTTGATGTCAAAAATCTCCTGGAGGCAAGGGGATTCGAACCCCTGACCCTCGGCTTGCAAAGCCGATGCTCCGACCAGCTGAGCTATGCCCCCGGTCTCCGGTCATCGGCGAACTTGGGAAGAAGAAGGTGATGTAAGGGGGCAAGGGCCCGTGCAGGTCCTTCCTCCTGCTGGACAACGTCCGTTTGTCTGCCTCCAGGACTTCCGTCCCACAGGCTCCCTTTCTTCTCAGAAAGGAGGTGATCCAGCCGCACCTTCCGGTACGGCTACCTTGTTACGACTTCACCCTCCTCACCAGGCATACCTTCGGCACCTCCCCCCTCGCGGTTGGGACAGCGACTTCGGGTACCCCCGACTCGGATGGTGTGACGGGCGGTGTGTACAAGGCCCGGGAACGTATTCACCGCGCCATGCTGATGCGCGATTACTAGCGATTCCAACTTCATGGACTCGGGTTGCAGAGTCCAATCCGTACTGAGACCGGCTTTCGCGGTTCGCTCTCCCTCGCGGGTCCGCTTCGCTCTGTACCGGCCATTGTAGCACGTGTGTGGCCCAGGGCATAAGGGCCATGATGACTTGACGTCGTCCCCACCTTCCTCCGGTTTGTCACCGGCAGTTCCGTCCGAGTCCCCATCTTCACATGCTGGTAACAGACGGCAGGGGTTGCGCTCGTTGCGGGACTTAACCCAACACTTCACAGCACGAGCTGACGACAGCCATGCAGCACCTGTCCGGCGGCCGCAAGCGGCCCATGGGTCTCCCCATGGTTCCCCCGGATGTCAAGCCCTGGTAAGGTTCCTCGCGTATCATCGAATTAAACCACATGCTCCACCGCTTGTGCGGGCCCCCGTCAATTCCTTTGAGTTTCACCCTTGCGGGCATACTCCCCAGGCGGCACACTCAGTGCGTTAGCTCCGGTACCGGGGGCTACCCCCCGACACCTGGTGTGCATCGTTTACTGTGCGGACTACCAGGGTATCTAAACCTGTTCGCTCCCCGCACCTTCGCGCCTCAGCGTCAGTACATGCCCAGGCAGTCGCCTTCGCCTCCGGTGTTCTTCCAGATATCTACAGATTTCACCCCTACACCTGGAATTCCACTGCCCCCTGCTGTACTCAAGCCATGCAGTTTCCCACGCATACCCCCGGTTGAGCCGGGGTCTTTCACATCGGACTTGCATGACCGCCTGCGCGCCCTTTACGCCCAATAATTCCGAACAACGCTCGCCCCCTACGTGTTACCGCGGCTGCTGGCACGTAGTTAGCCGGGGCTTATTCCGGGATTCACGTCATCACCCGCCCATTCCCTGGCAGGCTTATTCCCCCTCCCGAAAAGAACTTTACAACCTCACGGCCTTCTTCGTTCACGCGGCGTCGCTCCGTCAGGGTTCCCCCCATTGCGGAAGATTCTTAGCTGCTGCCTCCCGTAGGAGTCTGGACCGTGTCTCAGTTCCAATGTGGCCGTCCACCCTCTCAGGCCGGCTACCCATCGTCGCCATGGTGGGCCGTTACCCCCCCATCCAGCTAATGGGCCGCGGACTCATCTCCCAGCGGGGCCGTGGCCCCTTTCCCCGCAGGGCTCTACCCCTGCGGTCGTATCCGGTATTATCACCTGTTTCCAGGTGCTGTCCCCAACTGGGAGGCAGATCATCCACGTGTTACTCACCCGTCCGCCGCTCTCCAGGGCCGAAGCCCCTTCCCGCTCGACTTGCATGCTTAAAACGCGCCGCCAGCGTTCGTTCTGAGCCAGGATCAAACTCTCCGTCATGGTAGTACGGGTTCCGAAGAACCCGCCTCTTCTATAACTGTTCAATCCCAGTCCCCCCCCGTCCCCCTTCGCCCTCGCGGGCTCTGGCTTCCAGGGGCTGAACAAAGCTGTCGCTCTGTCCTCTTATTATTTCAAAGAATTGACTGGAAAGCCCTTTGCTTCCCTTACACAGACTTTCGTCTCGCCGCGCATCTGCGCGGCTCCTTCTTCTTCCCTACGCTCTACCTTTCATAAACCAGAGGGTTTCCCCGGACGCCTCGCGGCGTCCCGGCCTCCCGCCCCTTCTCAAGGGCTCGGCTACTGTAGCAGGTTCCTCATCCTCAGTCAACTACTTTCCTCTTTCTTTTCTCTCTTCCCCCCTTTTTTCCGCTTTCCCTCTCCCGCCTCCCTCCCAATGCTTTTTTTGTCTTTTTAATCTTTTTAGGCTTATTTTCCTTTATCAGCAGTAGACAAATAATGAATGATTAATGATAATTAATATTGATAAAGGCAGAGCATATTCGGCTTTGCAAAAACTATATTATAGGAGAATGTCATGAATAACCTTATTGGTCAGGAACTTCCTGAGTTCGCGCTCCAGGCATATCACAAGAATGATTTCCGCCAAATCTCACGCAAGGATGTCTTGGGAAAATGGAGTGTTTTCTTTTTCTATCCGGCGGATTTTACTTTTGTCTGTCCTACTGAACTTGCAGATGTCCAAGCTCATTATGAAGAAATAAAGAAGCTGGACACCGAGGTTTACTCTGTTTCAACTGACAGCCATTTTGCTCATATGGCTTGGGCGGATACTTCAGAAACCATCAAGAAAATAAACTTTCCCATGCTGGGAGATCCCGCAGGCAAGCTTGCATCATTCTTTGGAATCCTGGTGGAAGATGACTGGCAAGCGCTGAGAGGAACCTTCATCGTTGATCCCGAGGGAATCATACGTGCCTATGAAGTCCATGACATGGGCATAGGTCGTGATGCTGAGGAGCTGGTCAGGAAAATTTCGGCGGCACAGTTCGTTCGGAAACATGGTGACCAGGTATGCCCGGCAAAGTGGAAGCCAGGTTCCAAGACCTTGACACCAGGAAAGGATCTCGTCGGAAAAATCTGACATCGCAAAAAACATCGTAAAAAATAGACTCAAAATCGGGCAGATGATCATGATACGTGATGTCTGCCTGATTAATTTTTGCCAGTAATCCAGGGAATTGCAAACAACATCGCTCCACTTATATCCTGATTATATCCTGAAACACCAACCACACCTTCTTCTTTTCCATGTGTATGGAGATGAAAGATGTTGATATTCAGTCACCTTGCCCAGGGTTATCGGGGCATATGCATCCAGATAGAAGCGGATGTACGCAATGGTTTTCCAGGATTCGATATTGTGGGACTACCGGACAGCACAATCAGGGAGGCACGTGAACGGATTCGTTCTGCCATAAGGAACAGTGGTTTCAAATTCCCTGCCCAGAGAATACTGGTCAACCTGGCACCTGCCCATATTCCCAAGACCGGTACGGAACTCGATGCAGCTATCGCAGTTGCCATCTTGCTTGCCGGCATTCATGTCCTTTCACTTCCCGCCGCGCCCCTCATGATCACCGGGGAACTTGCCCTTGACGGGCACATCAGGGGCAACATGTCTCTTTCAGCGGTGGAGAGCGCACGACTTGTCGGATGTCGGACAATTCTTTCGCCTGAATCACATCTCGCCAGCCTTAGTTACAATGAACAAAATGAGCATCACAGTCCAGAAAACCATCAGGATACTATAGTCGTGCACCCTGTGCGAACCTTGAAGGAAGCATTCCAGGCGGCACAAGAACATATAAAAAACCACAAGTCAATAATCACTTCGGTAAAGAAAGACAATGAATCCTACCCATTGCCCCCGTTGTCACCTTTCCAAGGAATCACGGGAATGAAAGAAGCAAGGAGAGCATTGGAAATAGCGGCAGCCGGACGACATGATGTATTGTTGTTCGGTCCTTCCGGCTCTGGAAAGACTATGATAGCCTCCCGTTTTATCCAGCTCATACCACCTCTCGGCTCCATGGAAGCCAAGGAAAGACTTCTTGTGTGGGAGTCATGCAGAAACAGACAAGAAGCGCAGGAAGGAATTGGTACAATCCTTCCCCACGACTGTACTTCGCGCCAGGTGTTAGGATCCATCCGTACCGCCTC
The DNA here is from genome assembly GCF_000208385.1 of Parasphaerochaeta coccoides DSM 17374. Taxonomy (GTDB): domain Bacteria; phylum Spirochaetota; class Spirochaetia; order Sphaerochaetales; family Sphaerochaetaceae; genus Parasphaerochaeta; species Parasphaerochaeta coccoides. The sequence continues at coordinate 776,027 of NC_015436.1, forward strand.
CCCTGGGCAAGGAGCGCTGCATCATGGTTCAGTTCTGTTTCTCGATGAAATAACTGCTTATGCGCCGAAAGTACTGGAGACAATCAAAGAAATACATGATGAAGGAAAAACTATCCTGCAAATGAATGACGGCAGGCATATTGTCTATCCTTCGGTCTTTCAAGTCATTGCGACCATGAATGCATGTCCCTGCGGTCGTCTGGGCATGGAAAAAAATAGTTGCCTGTGCTCAGATAAGGAAATCCGCCATTTCTGGAAAAAAGTACCCGCTCCAATCCTTGATCGGTTTGATATCAGGCTTCCCATCATACCGGAAGATTTCTCCGTCCCTTTGGAAACATCACAGGATGATGAACTCCCGGCACGGATTACCAATGCGGTATGCCGTCAAGACGAGCGTTTTGCAGAGAGTCCTCAACATTATCATAGGAATGGCGATATTGTACGCGGGCCAGCACTGGATTTTTTTCCTAAGTTACCAGAAATCCTGAAACTTCTGCGTTCTTTTCCCGCAACGGCGAGCTTCTCGGTACGCGGCTTATTATGTACTGCGGCTGTCGCACGGACCATTGCTGATTTGGATGATAGTGATTCAATCCGTGCTTGCCACATGGAGGAAGCAATCGGAATGCGCAAGTTCGCAGGAACAGACATTTTCTGGAGGAACTTGTAATTCAAAAAATCCCCGCCATGTCAGGGACGGGGATTAATCCACATGTAAACATTACACATTTTAAAAAACAAACCAACGAAACCGTTAGTTGGATATCGTTATCCTTGATAATAAACAACGATATCATTGCATGTCAACAAGAAAACATGTATATGTGAGGACAATTTGTTATAGTTTCTAACTATGAACAAAGAGAACCTCGCAATGGATTTTTGGGGACGCGTCGAAGAACTCCAGAAAAGGAAAGGTATTACTTTGCGAGAGGCTTGTGAGAAAGCCGGTCTGAACTATGGAACCGCTATCAATCAGAAAAGCAATGCTACTTTGCCAAATCTTGTTTCAGGAGTTCTCCTTGCCAGGCAGTTTGATACTTCGGTCGAGTGGCTGCTGTTTGGGAATGTCGGCCTTTCGAACTCACAAAAATCTCTTTGGAATGCGTTTTCGGCTGTCGTAGAGAAAGATGAACTTTACAATATCGTCAAAAAACTTCCTCAGCTTACCAGTCGGAAACTTCAAGCTATCGGCACATTGCTTGAAGACCACATCCAGGAGTGAAATGATAACGTATTTCTATAACAGAAAAAGTATCTTTCACTGACCATTGTGAAGGATGTTTGACGTGTGTCCACCTTTGTCCACCCAAGGCGATGCATCTGAAAAATGAGAGAAGCAACAAACGGTGGATAAACCCGAAAGTATCATTGAATGAAATCATCGTAGCCAATAATCACTTAAACCCATAGGCGTATCACACCGCATAATGACCTCATCTATAGGTGAAAACACTTAGAAGATTATAGGGGGAATTACCTATTTATGGTTATCAGAGGCAATGATACCATACCTTAAATATGTAATTCGACATCATTACTCTCGGTAATGCGTCGTTGAACAGATGTTGACTAAAAATTAAGCAGACGGGAATTGCTTTCTGGTCGGCACGGCTGAAACGGAGGGATATGTAATGGGAATGGAAAGAAGTTTGTCAAAGAAATTCAGGAACAACGTGACTTCTTATGCATTCCTCATTCCTTGGTTGCTCGGTTTCTTTGTCCTGACCGTATACCCCATGGTGTACTCCCTTTACCTTTCTTTTACCGAGTATAACATCCTCCAACCGCCAAAGTGGGTTGGCTTGCGAAATTATTTTGTCATGTTCGGTGGCAACAAACTGTATCAGGGGGACGAAAGATTCCTCAACTCCCTTTTCGTGACATTGAAGTTCGTGTTCATTTCTGTTCCGCTCAAACTGGTCTTTGCGCTTGTCATAGCCATGGTGATGAACAGAAAGCTCAAGCTGATGCCCCTCTACCGCGCGCTTTACTACATACCCACTTTGCTTGGCGGGTCAGTGGCGATAGCTGTGCTATGGCGACGCCTTTTCGCCGGCGACGGAATCTTCAACCTTATCTTGAAAAACATCTTCAGCGTGTCGAATCCTCCATCGTGGATATCAGACCCACGGTATGCCCTTTCCACGTTGATTATACTGGCCGTCTGGCAGTTCGGCTCCCCTATGATTATCTTTCTCGCGGGACTTCAGCAGATACCGAAAGAATACTATGAAGCCTCCGCTGTAGACGGGGCAGGAAAGACTTGGCAGCTTTTCTCCATTACATTGCCTTGTCTCTCCCCTATCATAATGTTCAACTTCATCATGCAGATGATCAGTGCATTTCAGTCTTTCACCCAGGCTTTCGTCGTGTCAGGAGGGTCGGGAGGGCCACTTGATTCCACCATGTTCTATAGCCTGTACCTGTATATAAAGGGCTTCGGGTTTTCCGAGATGGGGTATGCATCGGCCATGGCGTGGGTGCTTCTGATTGTGATTGCCGCATTGACAGCGCTGTCTTTCAGGTTCTCCGGCAGGCTCGTCTCCTACGGCAGCGGAGAATAACCCATGAAAAAGATAACCAAAGACCACATCTCCAACACCATTGTGAACATCGTCATCATTGTCATGGCATTCGGGATGCTCTACCCCGTCCTTTGGCTGATATCCGCTTCATTCAAAGTCCCCAATACGATTTTTCGGGATGCAGGGCTGATACCTGAGGCATTCACGTTGCAGAACTATACGAATGGATGGAAAGGCATTGGCATTGTCGGATTCGACACATTCTTCCGGAACTCCTTTATCATCAGCTTATTTTGCATCATCGCAAATCTTGTCTTCTGTTCGCTGACGGCATATGCTTTCGCGCGGCTCGAATTTTCTGGAAGAAAGATATGGTTTGGCATCATGATGCTGACACTTATGCTGCCGGGACATGTGACCACCATCCCCCGCTACATCCTTTTCAGATCTTTCGGCTGGCTCGATTCCATCTTGCCTATCGTAGTACCCAAGTTTTTCGCTACGGACGCGTTCTTCATCTTCCTGCTCGTCCAGTTCATCAGAAGCTTACCCAGGGAGCTGGATGAGGCGGCACTGATTGACGGCTGCGGCAAGTTCGGAATCTACGGGAAAATCATTCTGCCAATGACTGTCCCCGCATTGATTACCACGCTTCTGTTTACCTTCCTATGGACATGGGATGATTTCTTCAACCAGCTTCTCTACCTCAATTCACCCCAGAAATATACTGTACCAATGGGACTAAGGCTTTTCCTCGATGCCTCAGGAGTTTCCTCCTGGGGATCAATGTTCGCCATGTCAGTACTTTCGCTGGTTCCCTGCTTTATTCTGTTCGTATCACTACAAAAGTATTTTGTACGGGGAATTGCTACTACGGGTATCAAGGGATGATATCATCCCACAAATAAAGAGGAGATTTCACAATGAAAAAAGCATTTTTGCTTCTTATCATTCTTCTGGTTGCTACCTCCATGGTATTCTCAGCCGGAACCAAAGAGAGCGCGGGAGCTGCCACTGCCAGTGCCAGCGGAACAGTCCGATGGGCGTACTGGGGCGGCGAAGCTCGTATAACCCGCAGCGCACAGGCGGTGCTGCTGTTTGAATCCGCAAATCCGGGCATCAAGGTGAACATGGAACCTTCCGGCGGCTCAGGTGACCACTTTGTGAAGGTAGATACGCAGCTGGCAGCAGTAAGCGGTCCGGACATTATCCAGATGGGCGGTAACATTGATGACTACATCAAGAGAGGCGCATTGCTTCCCTTGAATGGCTATGTCGGTACGATACTCAACACATCAGTCATTGATCCCGGAGCCATAGAAGCGGGAAGTCGAGACGGAAACCTCTATGGTGTAACCACCGGAGCAAACATGCCAGCTCTCGTCTACAACAAATCCTTGCTGGAAAGAAGCGGAGCTCCGCTTCCCAAGGTAAGTATGACCTACGATGAGTTCCGCGCATACCTGTTGCTCATCAGAGACAAGCTCCCCAAGGGAGTGTATCCGATGATGGATATTGGTATTCTGTCCAGCAACTCGACTCCTTTCGGCTATTGGACGGGATACAACGGTACGCCTCTGTACAAGACAGCGGAAAACAGAACATACGTGACTCCCGCTGATGCCACGAAGTATCTTGAACTGTTCAAGGATTACAGGGACAATGGCCTGATTCCTCCGGCTGATGTGGCTGCGGCATATGCAGAGACCAATGCAGACTCCTCGGCAATCGTAGCGGGCAAGGTGGCCATAGGATTCCTCTGGACTAACCAGATTGGTGGATGGCAGGCAACCATGACTGATGAGATTGACTTCATCGAATTCCCTGGCGCAGCCGAGAAAAATTCGCTTTGGCAAACACAGAGTCAGTACTATACGGTGAACAAAGACGCAAAGAATCCAGAACTGGCGGTCAGGTTCATAAATTTCCTGGTCAACTCACCTGAAGCGGCTATTGTCTTGGGTAGTGATCGTGGTTCTTCCGCATCCTCGACAGCACGTGCCGCAGGCTCTGCAAGTGCTGCTGACCAGAAAATCCTTTCATACATGCAGGTTGCAGGTCCTCATACGTCGCCCGAAGGAGATCACGTACCTAATGATACGGAACTCAATAGCACTCTTTACTTGATTTATCAGAGGGTAGCTTTCGGCCAGATTACTCCGGCTGATGGCGGACAGCAGATTTACGACTTGCTCATCCGGCTGATTTCCAAGTAAGAAGCTGGATTTATCGCAAGACAGGAGATGGAATTAAACTATGGGGTAATTCTACCTGTACGCTATCTTGACGGGGAGCCACGGCTCCCCGTATTTTTGTAATCTCCACTGCGCTGGGAAAGGAAAAGAAAGGTGTCTTCATGTCAAAAGATTCATCAGGCATTGACGCATCAAAAACGGTAGCCAGGAACAATCCCGTACTGCGGGAAATCAAGACAGTCTCCCCTCTTTCCATCGGCAACGGACAGCTTGCCTTCACTGCCGATCCGACCGGCCTACAAACGTTCTATACCATGTACGGGGAAGCATATGTCCCACTATGCACCATGTCACAATGGGGTTGGCACACTACCCCGGCACAGGGAAACGGAACAGGAAAATATTCCTTGTCCGACCTTGAAATGACACAGTACGACTTCGGTGGAAGAACTGTCCAATATCCGGTTGAGAAAAAACCGGGAAATGAAGAAGTCTACGGTTGGCTCAGGGAAAATCCGCACAAGTGTAATCTCATACGTATCGGCTTCCGTCTTGACGGCAAGGATATTTTGCCTGACTCCATCTCGGCAATACATCAGGAACTGTACATGTACGATGGGTTCTTGGAAAGCCAGTTCTCTCTGGAGGGAGTTCCTTGCCAGGTAAAATCAGCCTGTGCGCCGCATATGGATATGTTGGCATTCTCCATAGAAACTCCTTTGCTTGCATCCCGTAGACTGTCCGTCGTCTTCTCCTTTCCCTACGGTAGTCCCGATATTTCCGGTTCCGACTGGTCATGCCCTGAACGGCATATCTCGACCTTTTCCCGGCGACAAGACCGCCAGTGGTCAATCTTACGCGCCATGGATAATCTCACCTTTCACCTGAACGTTCAGGCCTGTACGCCAGCCCGAATGGAGCGGACAGGCAGCCATGAATTCACGCTCTCCGCCACTGCGGGGTATTCTTTGGAATTTACCGCCGATTTCATCCATGAAAGCCAGGATAATTTTAAAGAAAACAAGCAGGAAGAAGATAAAAACGACATCCTTTCCAGCGGAACAACCTCAACAGTCTTCACCTGCGCAAAACACTGGTGGAACTCTTTCTGGGAAGAAGGAGGCATCATAGACCTGTCGGGCAGCATAGACATACGAGCCGGAGAGTTAGAAAGGAGGACAATTCTTTCCCTCTATCTGCTGGCAATAAACTGCACGGGAGGAATGCCCCCCCAGGAAACCGGCCTGTTCTGCAATAGCTGGTACGGTAAGTTCCACCTTGAAATGCACCTGTGGCACGGTGCTTTCTTTCCCCTCTGGAACCATGCCAACCTGCTCATGAGAAGCCTCGGATGGTATAAGCGCATTCTGCCCCAAGCACGGGAAAACGCACGGAACAATGGCTATGCGGGAGCTCGCTGGCCCAAGATGGTCGCATATGAAGGAACCGACAGCCCCTCACCCATCGCTCCTTTGCTTGTTTGGCAACAACCACATGTCATCTATTTGCTCGAACTTCTCCGCCGTTCTGGAATGAAACCGTCCTTTATGGCGGAGTATTGGGATGTAATGTCAGAAACCGCGACTTTCATGGCGGATTATGCCATGCTGTCTCGACAGGACGGATTGTACCATCTTCTGCCGCCCCTCATCCCAGTGCAGGAGACACATTCTCCCATGGCCGTCACTGACCCGGCGTTCGAGATTGAATACTGGCATTTCGCTCTCGGCATAGCGTGTGCATGGGCACGGGAACTTGGTGTCAAGGTACCGCCAAAATGGGCAGAAGTCTGGCAACGCATTGCTCCTGTCCCGAAGCATGGGGGTTTATACATCGCCCACGCAGACTGTCCTGATACTTTCACTAAATTCACTACTGACCATCCGTCAATGCTGGGAGCATGTGGTGTCATCCCGTCAGAGCGAATCAATCCGGCAATCATGTTTGCTACATTGGAAAAGACAATGGAATGCTGGGATTACTTATCCTTGTGGGGATGGGATTTTGCCATGATGGCCATGACCGCCACACGACTGGGAAAACCGGACACTGCCCTGGATTTGCTTTTGTGTGATACACCGAAAAATTCCTACGAAGCTAACGGACACAACTTCCAGAAATCACGGAACGACCTTCCCGCATACTTGCCAGGAAACGGTGGGCTGCTTTTTGCCCTGGCCTTGATGTCGGCAGGCTGGGACGGCTGTGCGGACATAGCTCCTGGATTTCCGAAAAACGGGAAATGGAAAGTCCTCACCAGGAATATCTTGCCGTTGCCATAAACATAGGGAACATGAAAGAATCCATTCAGGAACAAAAAAAGGAGGCGATGTTCAATGATACGGAATCCTGTACTGAAAGGTTTTTGCCCTGACCCCAGCGTCGTGAGGGTTGGTGATGACTATTACCTCGCTACTTCGACGTTCGAGTGGTGGCCGGGAGTAAGGCTGTGGCATTCCCGTGACCTGGAACATTGGCAGCAGATTCAATCTCCCTTGCGGCGACGCAGCCAACTGGACATGGTCGGAAATCCGAACAATGGTGGCATCTGGGCTCCCGATATCTCCTACAAGGATGGAATCTTCTATCTTGTCTATACCGATGTGAAGACACAGAAGCAGCCATATTACAATACCCATAACTACGTTGTCTGGACTGACAACATCAACGGCGAGTGGTCTGAGCCTGTCTACCTTAACAGCATGGGCTTTGACCCTTCATTGTTCCATGCTCCGGACGGCAGGACATATCTCGTTAACATGCGCAATGGTTTCAAGGGCATCCTGCTGCAAGAGTTCGATCTATCCCGTAAGGAACTTGTCGGAGAGATACGGACGATTTTCAATGGTACTGACAGGGGTTTTACCGAGGGACCTCATCTGTACTGGCACGACGATTGGTACTATCTGCTTGTCGCTGAGGGAGGTACAGGATACCGGCATTGCGTCACAATCGCCCGTTCCCGTGACATTCAGGGACCTTATGTCATTGACCCGGACAATCCGATCCTCTCATCTGTGGATGCTTCGCACGCAATGCTCCAGAAAGCCGGGCATGCCGACCTTGTAAAGACACAGAACGGTCAGTGGTATATGTTCCACCTGTGCAGTCAACCGGAAAATGGCATCAGCATCCTTGGGCGGGAAACCGCAATCCAGAAAATATCATGGACGGATGATGGCTGGATACGACCAGTCGGAGGACGAATTCCACAGGAAATGGTGGCTCCTCCCGAAGGACTACACACCTGCGCGTTTCCTGATGAACCAACAATGGATGACTTTGATTCTCCAGTGCTTCAGCCTTTCTATACAAGTCTTCGCATTCCTCTGGATGGAGTGATATCTCTTACAGAGAGATCCGGATGGTTGCGTCTGTTCGGTCAAGAGTCAATCACGTCCCGCCACCATGTCTCGCTCGTTGCGCGACGGCAGACTTCTCACTCATGCACAGTCAAGACATGCATGGAATTTCATCCTGACTTTCCTGAACAAGCCGCCGGCCTGTGCTACATTTACAACAACGAAAACTATCATCTCCTTGTTCTGTCAATGAATGACGCCAACATGTCTGTGCTGCGGCTGGAGACAAGCATCCATGGGTCAGTGACACGTCAGGAGATTCTCCTGTCCGTGACCAAGGAAGATTCCTTGCATCTGGGTCTTTCCGTCGTCGGGCTGACAGCGCAGTTCTCCTATGCCGTCGGTCTTGATGGGGACTGGATAGATGCCTTTACCCCGCTGGACATATCGATTCTCTCTGATGAGAAAGCCCCTGGATTCACCGGAGCGCACTTCGCCCTTTACTGTCATGATATGACAGGCCAAAGAAAACCAGCAGATTTTGATTATCTGAATATCTGGCATCATGCCTAGAGTTCGTTGTTGCGCACTGTTCTTTGTAGAAACACACCCACAGGAGGATGCCATTATTTTCTTTTTCCGCTTTTTCTTGGATAAACCAAATGGTTCTTTCCGCCTTTCTCTTCGGCTACTTTATCGTCCATCCCACAACTTTCCGCGTTGAGCCTCCTTATAGCGCATTTTTCCCTCATTCAGGTGACTAATTAGTGACACTTGCGGGAAAATAACAAAAAGACGATATTTAGCATATCGTCTTTTTCTTTACAATGTAAGGAATTATCAGTACATCTCCTGGGGGAATTGAACCCCCGTTGACGGGATGAAAACCCGTTGTCCTAACCACTAGACGAAGGAGACAAGAAACCATGGCGGGTCACATCATACGCATCCCCCACGTTTTTGAGCCGCACGGGATTCGGACCCATGACCCACGCCTTAAAAGGGCGTTGCTCTACCAGCTGAGCTAGCGGCCCTTGCAACGGATGGAATATAGCAGGTACTCATAAATCATGTCAACTCATGATGAGAGTTTTCTTTCCCAGTTTTCTTCACGATATCAAAATACCGAAAAATGGAAAAAATTTATTGACAAAAAAACTCATTCATAATATATAACATATGATTACATGTTCATATATTTATTTATCATCCTGTTCGTCCATATGATCATGTCATTCATGAAGAAGGAAGGATGTCATGGATACGCAACAAGCAGCAGTAAAAAAAGAATGGGCAATATCTGGCCTTGATTGTGCAATGTGCGCGGCAAAAGTAGAAAAAGCCGTGGCTGACATGCCCGGAGTCACAGCTTCAAACTTAAACTTTGTCACAGGCAAACTGACCGTCACCACAGGCTGTAACCAAGGGAATGAATTTTGGACTTCGGTCGAAAATACCGCGCGTGCCGCTGATGATGAAATTATCCTCCGTCCGCTTGAATCGTCAGCCAATCCATTCTCAGAAAAAATAGACCGTGATAATCTGGAACATGAACATTCCTCCGTATTGCAGCAAAAAGCTTCCACATGGATGACCCCTCGCCTTTTTCGGTTCCTTGTCTCCCTCCTTTTTATCGCGTTCGCCAATGTCCCTGGAGTTCCTTCCTTGTTTGCCACCGCTTTAGTGTTGGCAGCATATGTCCTGTCCGGATACGATGTAGTGCTGAAAGCTGTGAAAAACATCGTGAAAGGCCGCCTATTTGACGAAAATTTCCTTATGGGCATTGCGACTATCGGCGCAATCTTTCTTGGCGAATACACAGAAGCGGCGGCAGTCATGATTTTCTATCAAGTTGGTGAATACTTCCAGGAACTGGCAATCGACCGTTCCCGCCGATCCATCACTGCCCTTATGGATATCAAGCCTGACCGCGCGACAGTCCTTCGGGGGGGAATGCAACTGACGGTTCGACCTGAGGACGTTCAGGTCGGGGAAATCATCCAGGTACGACCGGGGGAAAGAATCCCCTTGGATGGAATCGTCCGTTCTGGTTTTTCATTGATTGATACACGTGCCATAACTGGTGAGCCGGTACCCCGCAGCGCTCATGCCGGAGAAGTTGTTTTCAGCGGCTGTATTTCAACCAATGGCGTATTGGAAATCGAAGTCACCAGCAGTTACGCGCAATCAACCGTGTATAGGATATTGACCCTTGTGGAAGAATCCTCGCAACAAAAAGCATCAAGTGAGCGATTCATCACCAAGTTTGCTCGGATATATACCCCGGTCGTTGTCAGCATCGCGGTACTTGTCGCCCTGATACCGCCTGTCGCAGGCTTTGGCTCATTTTCCCAATGGCTGTACAGAGCGCTCGTTTTCCTTGTCATCAGCTGTCCCTGCGCTTTAGTTGTGTCTGTTCCCTTGGCATTCTTCGCCGGAATTGGCGGAGCCGCGCGTCATGGCATCATGTTCAAGGGTGGGAACTACCTTCAGACCCTTGCTGCCGCCGAGACCATGGTCTTTGATAAGACAGGAACCTTGACCGAAGGCGTTTTTGCCGTAGATGAAGTAGAAGTATATGACGCTTCTTTTTCTACAGGTGAAATCATCCGTCTTGCGGCTTCCGCGGAACAGATGAGTACTCACCCCATTGGCAGGGCAATCATTGCACATGCAGGTGATACAGGGCTGTTTGCTGTCGAATCCATCACCGAACATGCAGGTATGGGGCTTGAAGCACAGATTGATGGAGCTCACATCCTGGTCGGAAACCAACGTCTGTTGGAACGCAGGGGCATGGATGTTCCTCGGCTCCACAAAAGCTCGTCAACAGAAGTTTTTGTCGTTTACAATGATACCGTCATTGGTCGCATTACGATTTCCGACCGAATCAGGGAAGGAATGGCGGAAATCCTTACCCGTCTCAAGGAGAAAGGAATCCAGAAATCAATCATGCTGACAGGCGACCGGGAACGGGCGGCAAAACATGTGGGAGATTCTCTGGGAATCAGCGAAGTCCGGGCGGAACTCCTTCCCCAGCATAAAGTCGATGAAATAGAAAAGATCATTGCCGCTCAGGAAAAGGGACATGTCGCTTATGTCGGCGATGGAATCAATGACGCCCCGGTACTTGCCCGTGCGGACATAGGGATTGCAATGGGCGGCATGGGAAGTGATGCGGCAATCGAAGCTGCTGATGCGGTAATCATGACCAACGATATGAGCAGACTGGTTTCCGCCATGTCCGTAGCACAGAAAACCATGCGCATCGTAAAGCAGAACATCGGCTTTGCCCTTGGAATAAAAATCATCATCATGATCTTGGGAATATTCGGGATTGCCCATATGTGGCTTGCCATATTTGCGGATGTCGGAGTTACGTTGCTCGCCGTCCTCAATGCCCTCAGATGTCTGAGGATACCGGAGTAAGCATCCTCCGGTATTCAGTGATTGTTTGAAAGACAGTAACCACTGGCATCCCGGCTCAAGACAAGTCTTGTTTTCCACAATGCGCCCCTTGACCTCACTCTGTTGGCCAAGGGGCATCTTATGTAAGATGCTTACACCATAATCCAGTCCTGATTAACTTTTTTACAGCTTCCATGAAACGGATCATATCGTTTATTGTTAAATTTGCGTGTTAACTCCATATGTTTTAAGAAGTTTTTCGAAAAGTCGCACTGAAGGTCATACCCTTTAACAAGGTGACCTTTCCATGCTACAGTGTGCCCGCTATAGGGGTGTACCATATGATGGATCGGAATAAAATGCGCAACATCGGCATCATGGCTCATATCGATGCCGGCAAGACAACTACCACCGAAAGAGTCCTGTTTTACACAGGAGTGAACCATCGTATAGGTGAAGTCGATAACGGTGAAGCGACAATGGACTGGATGGAACAGGAACAGGATCGTGGCATCACCATCACCTCAGCGGCAACGACCTGTTACTGGAAAGAATACCAGATAAACATAATCGATACTCCCGGACATGTTGACTTTACCGCAGAAGTGGAGCGTTCCCTTCGCGTCCTTGACGGAGCGGTCGGGATTTTCAGCGCGGTAGGAGGCGTCGAGCCCCAGACGGAAACAGTCTGGCGTCAGGCTGACACCTACAAAGTCCCGCGCATCGCATTCATTAACAAAATGGATCGCATGGGCGCCGATTATTTCGCCGTCCTGAAGGATATTGAGCATAAACTGTCCATTCCCCCCGTACCTGTGACCATCCCCATTGGAGCGGAAAGCTCATTCAGTGGCGTAATCGATCTGATTGACATGTGCCGTCTCACTTTTGACAGTGAAGACCAAGGGCAGACAGTTATTCGCGATGACCTTGACGGGACGGTTCTGGAGCTTGCCCGTGAATGGCGGGAAAAACTGATTGATGCCGTTGCTGCTTTCAACGATGAAGTCACTGGGCTTTACCTTGATGGTCAGGAAATCCCCGCATCCCTGCTCAAGGAAGCCTTGCGCAAAGCAACTCTTGAAAGAAAGCTACTACCTGTCTTTGCCGGTTCTTCCTTGAAGAACATCGGCGTCCAGCCAGTAATTGATGGCGTCATCGATTTCCTCCCCTCGCCCCATGATATTCCTCCAGCTATAGGAAAGCTCGTCAAGACAAACAATGAAGTCGAAGTACCCAGTGATCCGAAGCAATCACCCCTTGCCTTGATTTTCAAGATACAATATGACCGTGAAGCCGGTCCTCTTTGCTATGTACGGGTCTACTCCGGAACCTTCAGGAAAAGCACGGCCATCTTCAACATCGGAAAAAAGAAAAAGGAAAGGATTAACCGCATTCTTCGGATGCACTCCAACAGATCGGAGGATATGGATGAACTGTCAGAAGGTGACATCGGTGTGATTGTCGGTTTCAAGAATATCCAGACTGGAGACACCATTGGCAGCGAAGGTTATCAAGTTCTTCTTGAATCGATGAAATTCCCGACTCCCGTGATTACAGTTGCCATTGAACCGAAAACCTTGAGCGATCAGGACAAGCTGAAGAAGGCTCTGGAAATCTTGGTCATGGAAGATCCTACCTTTACATGGAAGGATGACCCGGAAACCGGACAGTTGGTAATCAGCGGTATGGGAGAACTCCATCTTGATGTCCTCGTCACTCGCTTGACAAAAGAAATGAAGGTAGAAGCACGTGTCGGCAATCCACAGGTGACATACAGGGAATCAATCACAAAGGAAGCTACCGTCACTGAAAGTTTTTCCAAGCTCATCGCTGGAAAGGAGAACGCTGCCGGTGTCACCTTGACAGTGCGTCCTCTCCCCACGGGCAAAGGGACATCTTATGTTTCCCTTGTCAAGCATAATGCCATGCCTCAAGTTCTTTTTGACGCCATACGCAACAGCGTCATGAATTCTTTCCAGGGAGGCATTCGCTACGGCTATGCCTCCTGTGACATGGAGGTTGAGCTGAATGCCGTCGAATACAGCGAACTGACCGCTACCCCATTTGCCTTTGAAGCATGTACGGCTGCCTGTTATGACGCTGCTTGCCAGCTTGCGGAACCATTGTTGATGGAACCCATTATGAATGTCATCATCATGGTTCCTACCCAGTATGTCGGTGATGTCATCGGTGGGCTTACCGCACGCAGAGGTATTGTCATTAGCATGGAAAGCCGTCCCAATGCCGACCACATTCACGCTCAGGCTCCCTTGCGACAGCTTTTTGGCTATTCGACTGCGTTGCGTTCCGCCACCCAAGGACGTGGGGACTTCTCCATGGAGTTTTCCCATTACGCCCGCAAAGAGTAAAAGAAGCTGAAAAATATTTATCTCTGACTTCCCCCGCTCCTATCCATGTCGCTGTTCACGATAGCGGTAATCTCGTTGCAACTAATCCTACCAATCCAATCAGTCCTACTGGGGAAAAAGTTTGACAGAAGCCACACCCTGACTTACCATCAATAGAAAGGAGCTATGCGGGGCATCATGTTTCGCGGCTTCTTTAATATAGGAGGGAAAAATGGGTCTAGCAACCACAAATGTGAGAAATGTGGCCATCACAGGTCACAATGGAACAGGTAAGACGGCACTGATGGAACAACTGCTTTTCTACTGTGACGCGATACCCAAACCGGAATCCGTTGAATCAGGGAAAACCATTAGTGATTTTACTGAAGAAGAAATCAACGATAAGATTTCCATTCATTCCTCCATCGCCCATGCCCAATGGAAGGAAAAAGCCCTGACTTTCATTGATACTCCGGGGACGGCCGACTTTATCGGCGAAACCATCGGAGCTCTCAGGGCGGCTGAAGCAGTCATCATGGTGGTTGATGCCCGTGATGGTGCCCAAGTAGAAACCATCAAACTCTGGAGACGCCTTGATGCCACCAATACTCCCAGAGCAATTTTCATCAATACCATGGATCGTGAACACAGCGATTACTCCAAGGTACTTGATTCCCTGAATGAAGAATTCTCCGCCTCTTTCGTCCCTGTCGTCATTCCTATGGGTAGCGCGGAAAAATTCAAGGGAGTCATCAATCTCATGAACAACAAAGCCTATACTGCCACTAGCGGCGAAAAAGAAGTTTCGGGGGAGATTCCCGTCGAATTTGCTTCTTTCGTCGAAGAAAACAGGTTGAAATTGATTGAATACGCTGCCGAAGGTGCCGACGACCTGATGGAAAAATATTTTGAATCCGGTACTCTCGACATCGACGATATACGCAGGGGCTTGCATGAAGGCTTGCGCAACAACCGTGTTGTCCCCGTATTCTGTGGAGCAACTGCATACGGAGCTGGAATTTCTTCACTCCTGACTTTCATCGCAAACAATTTCCCGTCTCCGGAAGGCATGTCTGAGGAAGCATTGCAGCCTGATGGTTCATCCATTCAGGTTCCCTTTGACGATGAACAGCCTTTCAGTGCCCTTTCCTTCAAGACTACGATTGACCAATTCTCCGGAAAACTCAGTTTCATCAAAGTCGTTACCGGTGTTCTCACTCCTGAAACTGATTTCTATGTATCCGGGTCAAGCAGAAAGGAACGGGCGAGCAAGTTGTTCTGCGCCCTGGGAAAGAAATTGGTTGAAACGAATAAGCTTTCCTCTGGAGAGATAGGCGTCATAGCAAAGAATGACAATATCTTCACCAATTCAACGCTGACTGCCCATGCGGAAAATGCCATACGCTATGTTCCTCTCGCTCTGCCTCAGCCTGTCTATTCCGTCGCTATTACGACGGATGATAAAAAGAGCATGGACAAGATGAGCGAATCCTTGAACAAGGTCACTGAAGAAGACAAGACTGTGTCCCTGTCCTTCAACGAAGAAACCAAGGAAACGGTTCTTGCAGGGATGGGTGAACTTCACTTGAACAAGATATTGAACAAGATACGGGAAAAGCAGAAAATCGACATCATCACCCGGCTGCCACGCATTGCCTATAGGGAAACCATCACAAAAAAATCCGGTATCTGTGAATTTACCCACAAGAAGCAGTCCGGAGGACATGGCCAGTACGCAAAAGTCATGATAGAAGTCGAACCACTTCCACGGAGCGGTGACTATGCCTTTACCAATGCGGTAAAAGGAGGCTCGGTTTCCAAAGGTTATGTTCCGGGGATAGAAAAAGGCTTCCATGAAGCCATGTCGGAAGGACTTCTGGCGGGATATCCCATGGTTGACATTGCCTTCACGCTTCTTGATGGAAAAGAACATCCTGTAGATTCTTCAGAAATGGCGTTCAAACTGGCTGCAAAGGGAGCTGCAAAGGATGCCATGCAGAAAGCAGGCCCGGTTCTTCTTGAACCGTACATGCGACTTGAGGTATTCATCGAGAACAAGTATCTGGGGGAAATCCTTTCGGACTTGTCAGCGAAACGCGGGAGAGTTCTGGGACAGGATGAAATCGGACACTTGCAGGTCGTCAAGGCAGAAGTTCCCCAAGCTGAACTCCTGTCATACTCAATCGATTTGAAATCAATGACCAGCGGTACAGGTTCTTTCGAACTGACGTTCGACCATTATGAGCAAATCAGTGGGAAACTTGCCGATGAAGTAATCAAGGATGCTGAAACAAGAAAGGCATCACAAGAGTAACGGCTTTCTTTTTTCTACCCTTCGGCCTCCGTGCTTCACTGTACGGAGGTTGTGTTTTTCTCTACCCAGACCTCGTTAATCGGATGCTGTTTGTCCATGCCCTTCTGTTCAAATTTTGTCAGAGGCCGCCATGTCCTGCATGGAGCAAAACCGTGGTAGGGGTTATGCAACGCAGGCACAACGGCAAATACTTCAAGCATCTGTTCCGCGTATTCCTGCCAGTCGGTGACACAATAAATGTAACCTGCCGGTTTCAGCCGCGAGACAAGAAGTTCTGCAAAAGGAACTTGGATAAGCCTCCGCTTATGATGCTTCTTCTTTGGCCATGGATCAGGAAAAAAAATATGGAAACCATGGACGCTATTCTCAGGAATCATGTCGCGAAGCACTTCAACAGCATCAAAACGCATCAGGCGTACGTTCCTTATTCCGGCTGTACCAACCTCATGGAGAAGTTTGGAGAAACCGGAAAGGAAGACTTCTATTCCCACATAGTTGATGTCGGGATTTTCCCTGGCTATCCGAGCGGTTGAATCTCCCATGCCGAACCCTATTTCAATCACGACAGGGTTGTCATTATGGAATATATCCCGCCAATCCAACGGTTTTCCGGAATACGGAAGGGAATACTCCTTGGCATAGAGACGTAAGGCCTCAACCTGAAATTTATGAAGCCGCCCTCCTCTGAGGACATAGCTCTTGACTCCCCTTCTCTTGTCTTCCGCCGGTAGTTCTACATTCCTGATATCCGGCGCAGTCTCATAGACAGATTTCTGGCTTTCCGCTGGCATATGCCCCCCCCCTTCACATCAGACGCTGGAGCTTCTCCAGAATGAACAGTGCCTTGTCCTTCAAGGAAACGGCACTGGTTTTCATAGAGAGCATGTTTGGCCGCTTCGGGTCAAGTTTCACATCACCGCCGGATAGTTTCACCAAGTCGAGCACCTTATTGATTGACAGGGACGCAACATGGGAAAACTCAACGGTAACCGCGCCGTTTTTCTCCAGCAGATGGAAAACAGACAGTCTGCGACACACAATCTTAAGCTCGGCGATGTAGAGAAGATTTGCTACTTCCTCCGGCATGGTTCCGAACCGATCCGCCAGTTCCGCACCCAGTGCCTGCAATTCCTGCTGAGTGGAAATTGAAGCAATCTTGCGGTATATCTCAAATTTCACGGAAGGAGCCTTGATATAGCTGTCGGGTATGAAACCGGAGTAGTCAAGTTCAAGATAGACTTCCCTTGAAGAATCATCGTCCGCATTCTGCATCTTTGAAATGGTCTCATCGAGTATCTTGAGAAACATATCAAGCCCCACAGAGGCTACCTGTCCGCTCTGTTCCCTACCCAGGAGATTGCCGGTTCCACGGATTTCCATATCCTTCATCGCTACTTTAAAGCCACCACCCAACTCAGTATGCTGGCTGATGGTCTGTAGTCGTCTTATCGCGATTTCACTGAGCATTTCTTCCTGCGGATAGAAAAGATAGGCGCACGCCTCACGATCGCTCCGACCTACCCGTCCCCGGAGCTGATAAAGCTGACTTACGCCATACATGTCCGCCCTGTCAATGATGATTGTGTTGACGTTGGGGATGTCTATGCCATTCTCTATGATTGTAGTGGAGACGAGAACTTGGATGCCCTCATGGATGAAGCGACGCATCGTATCTTCCAAGTCATCTCCGTTCATCTGCCCATGAGCACTTTCTATGGCGAACTCCGGCATGCGTTCCCGCAGTTTATTGACGACCATCCCAAGCGTTTCTATCCTGTTATGGAGATAGAATACCTGACCTCCCCTGCCCAGTTCATTCCTGATTGCCTTTTCTGCGATGTCCGGATCATATTGCTGTATAATGGTACGGATAGGACGCCGGGCTATGGGAGGCGTGGTCAACAGAGACATGTCCCTGATCCTCAACAAGGACATATACAGTGTCCGCGGTATCGGGGTAGCGGAAAGAGAAAGAGAATCCACGCTGGTACGCATCTCTTTGATGCGTTCCTTGTCCTTGACCCCGAACCGCTGTTCCTCATCCACCACAAGCAGCCCCAAGTCGGAAAACTTGACATCTTTCTGGATGACACGATGCGTCCCGAACAAAATATCAAGCTGTCCGGCTTGAAGGTTTTTCAGTACTTTGGACTGTTCTTTCCGTGGTACCATGCGGGACAAAAGACCGACGCGCACGGGAAAGTCCCCTAGACGACCAATGAAAGTATTGTAATGTTGTTCAGCAAGAATGGTCGTCGGAGCAAGGAATACCACCTGTTTCCCACTCATTACTGCCTTGAACGCCGCCCTGAAAGCTATTTCCGTCTTGCCATAGCCGACATCCCCGCAGACGAGCCTGTCCATGACTATGGGACTTTCCATGTCTTTCTTGATATCTTCAATGCAGGTCAGCTGGTCTTCCGTCTCATCATAAGGAAAAGAAGCTTCAAACTGGAGCTGCCAGTCTGTATCGGGAGGGAACGGGAAGCCACGGGCATTCTTTCTCCGTGCATAGAGCTGCTGCAAGCGTGTCGCCAGTTGTTCCGCGGACTTCCGTGCGCGAGCCTTCTTATGCTCCCATCCTTGACCGCCAAGATGATCAAGAGCCGGAGAGCCTCCGGCACTGCCGATATATCTCTGTATGAGGTTTGCCTGTTCTATGGGTACGTACAGGTTCTCATCGCTTGCATAACGTATCTTGATATAGTCGCGTTCCCGTCCTGATACACCGACCCTGTCTATCTTGATGAACTGTCCGACACCATAGTTCGCATGTACCACATAGTCTCCCTCGGACAAATCGACAAAGGAATCGAGCGGGGAACTCTGGATTTTATGCAATCTCTGGATGACTTGTTTCCTGCGACCGAATATTTCATGGTCGCACATGACGATTTCTTTTCTGGACGGCAGGGAAAAACCCCCTGAAAGTTCAGTTCCGACATATACAATCTGGGGAAAAACATTCAACATCTGGGCCAAACGTGCTTTCTGTTGTTCCGTGGTTGTAAAAATCGTGACATTCCAACCGTTCTTGAACAATTGTGTCAGTTCTGATTTTACCATAGTGAAGTCGCCGAAAAAAGAACGGGGACCTGCAATGTCCACATGGCTTGCCCCGGCATGTCTGCCTACGATATCAGTTATGACGGCACTTCGTGATGTCGCCGCGCGGAACCGTGGGAAATCGACAAGCAGGATATCAGGCTTCGCCACGGACCTATCTTCATGGAACGCCGTCCGGTACAATGCCTTTGCTTCGACTTCCAAGGCATGGAACGATGATTCAAGCCGCTGGTCTCCGATGAAAAAGAAATAATCGTTTTCCCGTAAATAGGGCAGTATAGGGCCTGTCACACTCTTGTCTGACATGTCAGGAAGGACGACACTAATCCTGGCCATACTGCCGTTTGTCTGTTGTGTCACCGGATCAAAATAGGAAATCTTATCAACGACATCCCAGTCTGCGTAAATCCTGACCGGAGCATCCTCACCGTGAGGAAAGATATCGAGGACTTCTCCCCTGATGGAAAATTCACCGGGAGAGCCAGTGGTAGGACTCCGGAAATACCCTCCGTTCGCTAGTTTCTCCGCGCTTTTTTCCGTTTCAAACGGTTTTCCTACTGCTATTTCCAAAGAAGCTTCCTGAAGGGCATTGAAAGCGACCACAGGAGAAACAAATGCACGCAGATGGGTTACTATGATTCCCTTTTCAGTTTTCTGGGCGGATTGGAGTGCCAGAAGCTGGACATACTCACGCTTTGTTCCTTCCCACGAACTGTACAGTGTCTTGCCGTTGGAAGGAAGATAGAGAAACTTCTGGTCATTGGTCTTCCCGTCATCACCGCTTGTGGCAAACCCGTCTTTCAATAATTGAGAAGCAGCTTCCTCGGTCGAGCAGATTACCCAGACCCTGCCGGGGACTTTGCGTGCAAAAAGACGGATGCACTCGGCCAAAGGATAACCTGACAAGTTGTCAAGATACACCGGGACATCAGGGGATGAGACGAATCCCTTGTATGCTTCAAGTGATTTGATATAGGATTGAAGCGACGTTACTACCTGCAATTGCATAAGCGTCATTACACTATCACAGAGCAAGAAAGGATTTCAAGGATGGATATGGTTCTGGATACGGAAATATGTGCCCTCCTGGCTGATGAGGTCAGGGAATGCGGTCGTTATGCCAAATCAATCCAGCATTCCGTTCGCAGGAACTATAAGTACGACGGTACGGTCATCACCGACGCGGACATGGAAATCTCCCGCCGCATTGTCGGCTTGCTCACTGAACGTCTGCCAGAGGCAAATATAATCTGTGAGGAAATTTCTACTCCGTGGCGTGAAGAAGCTCCCTATAGCTTTGTCCTTGATCCTATCGACGGAACCGACATGTACAGCCAAGGTTTCCCGTCATGGGCAGTTGCCTTGGGCATGATGGACAAGGTCCGGAAGCCTGTCGGCGCATGGATCAGCGCTCCACGCTGGGGCTTGGGTGTCGATGAACTCTTTGTCCGCCTTGACCCCGGTGGCACACCCTTTGTCAATGATGAACCACTTGCGCTTATCGGCGACAAGGATGCCGTTGCCCAGGTGATGGTCAGCTCCAAAGGCCAGTCCAATCTCGACTTCTCACATTTTTCCGGCAAAGTAAGAACTGTCGGTAGCAGCATCATCCATCTCATCAGTCCGGTTATCTATCCCAACATCGAGGCATGTGTCAATCAGAGGGCATACATCTGGGACATGTGTGCTTCACATGCCGTCCTTTTGAGCATGGGAATGGATATCAATTATAGTGATGGTTCCCCATTTCTGTACAACGATGAGTTCGTCACAAAACGAAAACCATACTCTATGCCCATCTACGCAGGGACAGCCCATGCACGGGCATGGCTACAGAGCAATCTTCCCGTGACATGCCATAACTGGTAGGTTGTTTTGCCGAAGAACACTGGTGCATTGTTACATTTTGAGAAAGCTAAAAAGCATACATGAAAAGCGGCAGACGCTATCTGGAACCATCGTCATCATCGGCCATCATAGCCAGCAGTCACTGTCATGCCGCACTTCTCGTCAGCCGCTGAAACATAGCCAGCATCAACCCACTTCCTTCCCAGATACATGAAGGGCGTATCAAGGGAGGCGACCGCCCACTTGAAGACACAGGTTGTCAACAGTATCTGCCACAGCACCGATGTCTCATAGACGCCCCAGAAAGCACCGAAGGTAAAAATCAGGGAATCAACGAACTGGCTTGCCCATGTGCTGACGTTCTTACGGAACCACAGCGACCTGCGTCCGGGGAATCTTCCGCGTATCGCTGCAAACACCTTGATATCGAACATGTTTGAAACAAGATAAGCAGCAAGACTCGCTCCAGCAATACGGGGCATGATGCCGAATATTCTGCTCAGAGCCTCCTGAGCCATATCAGAAGACGCTGGAGTGAACCACAGGGCGACCTGCATGAAACCTGTCATAACGACAAGTGAGAAGAAACCTATGCCGACGGCACGACGGGCATGTCGCGGTCCATAAAACTCATTCAGGAGATCAGTGGCTAAGGCTCCGCTTGTGAAGACTATGTTCCCAAGAGTGGCTTCAAGACCAAGAAGTTCGACATTCTTGGTGACTTGAATGTTTGCAATGATGACAGAAATAGGAATCCAGACATACAGTCCAAGTCTGCCCCACCGACGGAAGGCGAACATGATGACCGCAAAATTGAAAAGAAGCATGATGAGAGAAAAAAGTTCATTCATGACATGACCCCAGGGAATCCACCTGGATATGTCACCTCCCCGGATGGAAACGAAAGAAAAATATTCAGAACAACCGTTCTTACCGTACTATAGCAGAATGAGTCTGACTTATGTAAGGTCATTTCCCCAGGAAACTTTGAAGAACTGAAAACGCCTTCATTGAATCTTCCCTTTTCAACACGAACGTCAGCTCGTTCATCGTTGAAATTATTTCAATCATATTGATGTTTTCCCACGCCAATCTGCGGACTGCCTCGTGGATGATTCCCGGAGTTTGAAGGAAATCGCCGGAAAAAACCAAGGTCAAGGAAACAAGGTCGTCCATCCGTGTCAATATCTGTTCGCCCTCGACCAAGTTTTCCACTGCATCACGGTATTTCTCGCTGACGACCAAGCTGATTTCATGAGTTCCCAGGGCAACATTGATGAAATCTCCTTTTTCCGTGGAAATGTCCTGATACAACAGGAAAAGACGGGAGATGAAAGAATCCCTGCGAACAAGATTGATGTCGAATATATTCGTTTTCATGACAATTTCGTAATCAACCTTTGCCGGAATCTTTTCCGCGCCCTTGCAGCGGAGCTCATCCGCGTACCGCCTCACCGCCATCACAATGGCAGCCTGCTTTACGGGAGCGCCATGAAGCAGCGTCGTTTCTTCTAAGATTGAAGCGCTGTAATTACTGAAACTGATGATGCCGTCAATAAGCATTTCCTGGATGAATGGGGTTCTGTCAATTATTTTTTTCACACAACTGCTTACGGATTCAGCCACGTCATACCTCACGGATGATTGATACCTTCAAGAAAGAGTATATCGCCAGAATATGACTTTGACCAGCAATTCAGAATATAGAGCTGGCATAGCAGTGATATAAAGCTGGAATATGAACGGAAACCCACAACTCTGAACGTTCGGACATAATGAAAAACCAGCGTGGGATAAAATGAAAAAAACTACATATTGTAGTATTCATTCAGGTAAATCCTTTAGAAAGCGACAGAAAACCACAAAAAACTTGATTTGTTTGTTTTTTTGCTGTAGTGTACCTACCGGAAGGAGCGTGATTTCATGAGATGTCCCCGATGTGGCTATATGGATGATAAAGTCCTTGATTCCCGCCAGAACAGCAGCGGATCGACTATCCGTCGGCGGCGCGAATGCCTGAAATGTGGACATCGGTTCACCAGTTATGAACGCATCATCGACACTCCCCTGCGCGTCATCAAAAGGGATGGACGCATTGAGGATTTCAACTTGGACAAGATTGAACGCGGCGTTCGTATCGCTACGGACAAACTGAAGGTCACACCGGAAACCATCGAGCAAATCCTCCAGAACATCGAGGATTCAGTCGTCCTGCAAGCGGGAAGCAAACGGGAGATAACATCGAAGGCCATCGGAGAAGAAACGCTCAGGCAGTTGTACAAGGTTGACAAGGTGGCCTATGTACGGTTTGCGTCTGTCTATCGCGCTTTTGACGACGTAGAACAGTTCATAGAGGAAATCGAAAAGCTCAGCCAGATGATTGACGCCACCGGCAAGGATGTTCACGTCTGACGGACACGTCCTCCACAACCAGAGTCAACGGGCGTCAAACCACTTTCCTGTAATCGTTCCGTCAATCCTGTCGTTCAAATGTTCCGGCTTGAGAATTTCGTTTGCGCAGTCAAGACAGAAATTATCCGTCATTCCGGCGACATAGTCGTATATGAGTCTTTTCGTCGAACCATCATGACGCATGTACGCATCATGCATGTCTTGCAGATGCTGTGAAAAGCCCACGGCTAGCATATTCCTTTCCTGTCCATATCCGGCAATATCCATTCCGAAAGAGTCGTAAAGCTCATACAGATATGAGATTATCAATTTGAGCAACCTACGGAAATATCTTTCATAACCATTCAATACCGGCGATTTATAGATGAAGTCATAGTTGAACCGTTTCATGGTCTCGACCGCCTCGAAGATTTCATCAGAAAAGGAGATTCCCTGTTCCTCGGAACTCGATGTGATGATGTCCGTCACCAATGTATCAATGATATGGCCGTTGGTCGTTCCCAGGAGCCGCACGACCTGTTCGGGCAGCATGTCCTTTGTCACGATGGAAAGACGAACAGCATCTTCAAAATCCCGCCCAAGATAGGCGATGGCATCACTGAACCGCACCACGGCAGCCTCCCATGTGGAGGGAACCAGAGTATCGCGGCTGGTGATGGTGGAAAGGTCTTTCACCGTGTCTTGCGGTTTCAGTCTCTGGATGAAGCTCTCCCCGCAATGGGTCACTATGCCGTCACGGACCGCATACGTCAGATTGAGTCCTTTCCCTTTGTCGGCTAGAAAATCGACGACACGTAAGGAATGAACCTCATGCTCGAAATGCCCCAGTCCATCCTCCTCCATAAAAGAGGAAATAATCCGTTCCCCGACATGTCCGAAGGGAGTATGTCCAAGGTCATGCCCCATGCCTATCGCCCATGCCAATTCATTATCAAGGCCAAGTCCCCTGCAAATCGCGGACGCAATGGACGCCACGTGAAGCACATGTTCCATCCTGGTACATATATGGTCGTTGCTTGGCGAGAAAAAAACTTGGGTTTTGTGTTTGAGTCGTCGGAACGCCGAACTATGGATGATGGCGGTGGTATCACGGTAATAAGCTCCACGTACATCAGCCTTCCGTGGATGCTCCCGCTCCTGCAATTGCTCAGGGGTAAGTGTATTCATCAATCTGACCATGGTTGTTCCTCATTCACGTGGCATATGATATCATATGGCATTGCGTTCCACCGTGCAAGGAGGCTGCCTATGCCCGACTACATCGAAGCATTTCTCATTTTTGTCCTGCTTGTGATTACTGGCATCGTCTGTCTCAGACGTCTCCTGTCGTCAAAAATATTCTACTGGCTCATTCCTTTCATCGTGACGGCGGCATTAGGCTACGAGTCATTCGTCAGGCTTGGCGAGGTGATTGCAGAAGGAAAACGCCCGGATCATTACTTTTCCATGGCGGTCGGTCTCTGGGTGGTGGTCGTCGTATTGATTTCAGCCATGGTCAGGATTTTTTCCACGTCCAAGGCACCTGTCTTCTCTCACAGAAAACGACGCAAGATACATCCGGAAGCCGAATACCGCCGCCTCCGGGGACAAATACTTACCACGTACAGGAAGAAGAAAAAGGAACTTCCACGTACATATGTTCCCCGGATTCCTGCATATTCCAGACAATGGATCGATTTGTTGGACGCATGACCGTGCCCAGGGAGAAAAATTCCATGTCAGGGACAGAGCCTTATCTTTTTTTCTGCGGAATCAAACACAGCGGAAAGTCAACGATGTCCGCTTTCATGTCAAAGGAAACAGGTCTGGCATGTTTTGATACGGACGACATAATCCTCGCATCCTTTCCTGGAATCCATACCATTCGCTCCGTCTATCATCTCCTTGGCAAAGAAAGTTTCATGGAGAAAGAAGCCGCCGCGTTATCTTCTCTCGCGGATTTCAAGCCTACCGTGACATGGAAAGGATACCGGGGAGTCGTATCCTTGGGAGGTGGAGCCTGTGACAATGCCCCTGTCATGGATTTTGTCACGGCACACGGAACCCTTGTATATCTGGCCGTACCGGAAGACATACTGTTCAGAAGAATCAGCATAGGCGGGATTCCTCCTTTCCTGGATGCAGAACATCCCCGTGAATCCTTTCATCAGCTTTACTCTTTACGTAATCAGCTCTATGGAAAACATGCCCGCCTTGTGATAAGATTACCAGATTGCCATGGCAGAGCGGATACGTTCCGCTATCTGTTCGAACAATTGTCTGACTATGTGGATGCGCAGTCCATGCCGGAGAAGCAATGAGTGGAAATGTTTTTGGCGAAGCACTGAATATCACGACATTCGGTGAATCCCATGGAGCCGCCATCGGGGTTACGATAGACGGCCTGGAAGCGGGTTTCCCCCTTGACCTGGATATGCTCCAAAAGGAAATGAATCGCCGTCGTCCTGGTGGAAATCCCTTGGCGACACCCCGCAAGGAATCGGACACTATACAGATTTTGAGCGGTATGTTCGATGGACTCACGACTGGCGCTCCCCTGACCATTGTGCTGTTCAACACGAACCAAAATTCAGCGGACTATACCAATATCGCGGAAGTCTTCCGCCCAGGTCACGCTGACTGGACATGGTACAAAAAATTCACTGTGCGGGACTGGCGGGGAAGCGGACGGGCAAGCGGACGCGAGACAGCCGCACGGGTCGCCGCCGGCGCAGTCGCAAAACAAGTTCTCGCCGTCCATGGCATACAGGTGACTGCCGGAATCACCAGAATCGGCACTATCACGGCCTTGTCGGACAGCCCATGGGAAGAACGTCATCTGAACATCCTCTCCTGCCCCGACCAGGTTGCCGCTACCAAGATGGCAGAACTGATTGAAAACCTGCGAGCCCATGGAGACAGCGTGGGAGGCATCATAGAATGTCACATCGACGGACTGTGGCCAGGAATCGGAGAGCCTGTATTCGATAAACTGACTGCACTCCTGGCTCATGCCATGCTCAGCATAGGCGCAGTGAAAGGCATAGAATTTGGCGATGGCTTCGCCGCCGCAGGGATGTATGGGTCACAATTCAACGATTCCATGGTAATGGGCAGTGACGAACCAAAGTTCATCACGAATCATGCAGGCGGTACTCTCGGTGGAATATCGACCGGCGAGCAAGTCATCTTCCGCATAGCCATGAAACCGACTTCATCAATCTCCCTTCCCCAGAAGACTGTCAACAAAAAGGGAGAAGAAGAAATCATCGAAGTTCATGGTCGTCATGACCCTTGTATCTGTCTTCGGGCAGTTCCGGTCGTCGAGGCCATGGCCGCCCTTGTCATCCTTGACTTGATTTACCGGCAGAACAGACGCAGCGGACATGCGGAGCAGCTCGGCATATGAGTACTGACAAGCCTCTGGTAATCCAAAGCGACAAGACCTTGCTGCTCGATGTCCATTCCCCTTTTGCGCAGGAATGTCGAGATTCAATCACTGCGTTCTCAGAGTTGGTGAAATCCCCTGAACATGTGCATACCTTCCTGCTCACCCCGTTGTCGCTCTGGAATGCGAATGCGGCCGGCATGACAACCGAAGACATCATGGGACGCCTGCGGACATGGTCCCGCTACGACATCCCCGAACCCGTTTCCTACTTCATCACCGATATATCGGCGCGTTTCGGATCCTTTGTCATGACCGATATTCCTGATGACGCGGATCACTATCTCCTGACGGTGACGATTCCCAGGTACGCCAAGGAAATTTCTTCCCACAAGACTGTCTCATCCCTGCTCTTTCCCAGAGGAAATGATACATTTCTCCTGAACAGATATGCCAGAGGTGAAGTCAAGCTGAAGCTTATCAAGCTAGGTTTTCCCGTAGATGACCGCATACCGCTGAAAAAAGGCTTTCCCGTGCCCATGAACCTTCGCCAGCAGACACTGTCAGGCAAGGATTTCTCCATCAGAGATTATCAGGAAGCGGCGGCTCGTTCACTCTTGGGCGATCGCGGACCAGGCACGGGCTACGGTACCATTGTCCTGCCCTGCGGAGCTGGCAAGACCATTGTGGGAATGGATGTCATGTCCCTCCTCCAGATCCGTACCCTCATTCTCACTACCAACGTATCCGCTGTCCACCAATGGATACGGGAAATCTTGGATAAGATGGATATTCCTCCTGAGGATGTCGGGGAGTACACCGGAGCAAAGAAAGAAATTAAGCCTGTCACTGTCTGTACCTACCAAGTCGTCACATGGCGACCGGATAAAGAAGGCGTTTTTCCTCACATGAGTCTTCTCAGGGAAGGAAACTGGGGCTTGATTATTTATGACGAGGTTCACATGCTTCCCGCGCCTGTCTTTAAGGTAACAGCGGAGTTACAGGCCGTCCACCGGGTCGGTCTGACAGCCACTTTAATCAGGGAAGACGGCAGGGAAGATGAAGTATTCTCACTCGTCGGGCCCAAACGTTTCGATGTCCCATGGAGCGAAATGGAAAAACAAGGATGGATAGCCCGTGCATATTGCATTGAGGTGAAAGTCCCCCTCCCCCATGACCTGGAGCTTACCTATGCCATAGCGGGGAAAAGGGAAAAACACAGGGTTGCAAGCGAGAACCCCATCAAGATGGACGTGCTTGATGAACTTCTTTCCCGACATGCCGATGACTACATCCTGATTATTGGCCAATACGTTGACCAACTGAAGCAAATAGCCAGGAAGTATGGCTTCCCTCTGATTACTGGAAGTACGGCGAACACACGCAGAGATGACCTGTATGCCGCCTTCCGCTCTGGCGGAGAAAGAGTGCTTGTCGTCTCAAAAGTGGCGAACTTCGCCATTGACCTCCCCGATGCATCCATTGCCATACAGGTCAGCGGGACATTCGGTTCCCGGCAGGAAGAAGCGCAACGATTGGGACGCATCCTGAGGCCAAAGGCGAAATCCAGCTTCTTCTACTCCTTGGTGACTCGTTATTCCTCTGAAGAAGAATTTTCGGAAAACCGTCAGAAATTTCTTGCGGAACAAGGGTATACCTACAAGATTGAGGCGTATGAACAATGATGCGGGAAGATGTAATCGCACAATGGGTGAAAATTATTTCACGCTATCCGGACAATTCCTTTTTTTTCATCGCCAGAAATTACCTGGGACACATCACCACGCCATTTCACAAACCTGAAATCATTGAGCGTCTCACGAGTTTTTTCCTTGCCCCGGCCATACAGGAAAAGATATTCAGCCTGCTTGATGACGATGACAACATGCTCATCAGTGCCGTCATGTTGATGGATTCGCCCTCAAAAGAAGACATACAGAAATTTTTCAGTGACAGGCTCTCCTATGTCGAGCTGCATAAGAAACTGGTCAACCTTGAAGAAAGATTGATTTTCGTCCCCAGCCCGAATGATATGCGCAACCATATTTCAGTCAACCCGCTTTTCCATGATGAGCTTCATAGGAAGGCTGTCGCCTTCTACCCACTCCTTGGTGAAAATCCTCAGCACGCATCGGTATCCGTCCCTGACCGCCCGTTCATTGACGGAGAGTTCCTCAAAGCCTTTTTCAATCTCATGGCAAGCGGCAGGATTCCCCATGGGAACCCCCTTCCACAGGTGGATAGCACCGTCTATGCCAAGATATTTCCTGCATGGGAACCCGACAGACTGACACGCGCATTGAGACTTCTGCTTGCATCCGCAGGCAATACTCGGATTTTCACGCTTCATGCTGATAAACACGTCATGATTGACAAGTCCCGTATGACAGAAATACTTTCCTTGGCTCCGCTCCATTCATTCTGCCTCATCCTTGCATGGATGCTATCAGAGAAACTCGCTTTCTCTCCGGATAACATTCAATCTATCCAGCAGTCGGTGAATGATTTTCTCTCTACAGCACAAAAACTGGTTCCTTTATACAAAGAAAGCCTTCCCAAGCTCATCACGCTTTGCCTTCATGCCAACGGCTTGGATAGACACAGGATTGACCCTGCTGTTTTCCAAGACATCCTTGAAATCAGCGGAGCAGTGGTGGTGGACGGGAATCTCGTCCACATGTCGGCACATGTCCGCACCCTTCTTTCACAACAAGAACTGCAACAAGAACCGATGCCTCACGGTTCTCGCCTAATCATCGACAGCGACGGCATCCTCTCGTATAACAATCCGTCCCCTGCCAAAGCACATGACATGGTATCCTTGATTGCTGATGTCCGGAGCATCGACACATACGTCCATTACGAAATGACCCGTGGAAGTTTCAGGCGTGCCAGAGATATGGGCATCAGTCTGGAAAACATGTTGCAAGGCATTGAAGACGCAGTAGGAGAAGGAACCGTTCCCCGCTTCCTCCGTGAGCGGCTCACGGCATGGGAACATCTTTATGGTGAAGCCAGGATTTACGACGGCATCACGCTCGCCTGTTCAGAGCGTCTCAGCAGGATCATCGAACACGTGCCTGCCTTGGGCATCCATATCCATACCCGCATCTCAAACAACATTTATCTGATGAGACGCGATACTGAACCTCAATGGAGAAAGATACTTGAGGATGCCGGAGCTGACATGATGCCTGCCTCAATAGGTTCATCGGGCATGTACAAAAAAACTCATGCCACATCCACGATCGGAGAAAACCACCTACGCTGGAATTTCACTTTGCCGCCCCGTCAGAACTATCTTCTCTGCAATGTCCCATTGCAAAGTACTTATACACACCAAGATTCGTCTTTTCTCAATAGCATTTCCGCTACCGCAAAGAAAATGGATCTGCGTGGCGATGCCCTTCAGGAAATGGAGAGCCGTATCACCAACAAACTGGTACTTGTCGAATCCCAGCTTGTCAGGGATAGATTGTATTCCGGAATCCTTTCTGCCAGTGGCTTTGATTATCAAGGCAAGCTGAATCTTTGCAAGAGCGCAGTCGGGGACGCGTCCATGGTCCTCGAACTCCATTTGGGTGGAGACACGGAAGATATCATGGTCGTCCAAGCGATGGAAGTGATAGACGCCACGAAAAAGAATGCTATGCTCAAGGCAAAAATCATGCCTGACGGACAGGAAAGAATCATTCCAATCAGCAGTATCTTCCGTGTCAGGCGGGAACGGTTCTCACTTTTTTGAGGATGACAAGGAAGTTCCGTGTCGCTGCCAATCACCGGAACTTCAGCTTTGCCGTACTCGTGTTGTCCGTCCCGTTACCAATCGGGTTCCAGCCAATGGGGGTAATGATATCCTGTAAATGCCTCGAACTGAAGCTTGCCTTGTTCCAGCAGCATCTGCGCGCCATAGATGACTTCACATCCCGCCTCCGCCGCACGGAGAAGGAAGCGTGTCTGATGAGGCTTATACACAAGGTCGTATGCTATTTCTTTTCCAGAAAAGACATATCCGGCAGAGGGATCCTCATCGCTGTCAGGTGTCATCCCTACCGATGTCGTCTGAACAATCATATCAGACTTGCCGCTGTATTCAGAAATGTTCTCCAGGACATCCCATCCAGCCATGGTTTCCGCAGCCAACTTCCGGGCGGCTTCCGCGCTTCTGTTGAGTATGGTTATCTTCACTGAATGATTGTGCAATGCCCACGCCACAGCCCTCGCCGCGCCGCCTGCTCCCAGAATCAAGGCTGTCCTGACTCTCCCTGAAGTGATGGCTGGCATAAGCTGGGAAAGAAAACCATGGTAGTCGGTGTTGATACCCTTCCACAAATCCTTGACCCGCACGACGGTGTTACAGGAGCCTATCTGCTTGACTTCACGGGAGATAGTCCCCAGATAAGGAATCACATCCCGTTTGAAAGGCACGGTAACCGAAAAACCACGGATATCCAAGACATCTGCCAATCTGAAAAAAGGCCGGACGGCATCGACAGGGAACAAGGAATAGATGGCGTTCTTCTTGATTGCCCGGAAACCAGGATTATGTATCAGTGGGGAAGCCGACTGGGACACAGGATTGCCTATGATACCGAAAATTTCAGTTTCAGCGTCAACCTTATCGGCTCCATATACTTCGCTCAACACACGGGCTGAAAGCATCCCTGGAGCAACGGATTCCGCTGCTTCATCACAGCAGAACATCATGGATGAGCCAATCTTCCTGTATAGGATACGTGTCGGTATTCCAAGCACTCCCATCCCAATGACAATTTTCTCTGTTGAACCGGGAATTTCATCCTTGATGCGAAAAAGCCTTATCACATCCTCGACGGTATGCGGGGTGACAGCCAGTTTCGGGATGTCCCCTTTTGCCAATATGCGTGCCATGCGGGCATAGATATCAGCAGGCATGCCGGAAAAATCATGGTGAGAACGGATGATCCTGATTCCTTTCCTGCGGGCAAGCTGTTCCGCTTCCGTCTTTTTCAAATCATCCTCAAGATCAACATAAGCAAAGGCTCCCCTGTCCAGTACTTCCTTCATCAAGGAAAGACGTTTCCTTTCCGTACTTGTACACAGCCCCCCATCACTTTCCCTGCGACACGTCAGTATCATGGGAACAGGAAACTGCTCCGGCAGACTTCCCGCAAGCCGTGCTTCCGATTCCTCAAGATAGTCAAGCCTCAGTTCGACAGCTCCCACCCAGTCCTTGTTCCTCTCATACTGTGAAATGTTTTCCAGCAGGGTTCTCCCTGTCAGGGTAAGACATAACATGGGCTGTTCCTTCTGCCTGCCAGACTGCCTTGTGACGTGCAGCATCACCCGCGTTCATCCCAAGGCACGATGCGGCATAAAGCCATCCACTTCTTGCACGTGGCAGCTTTCTTGTGGTACGGTACATCATACAGAGATAAAATCTAATCTGCAACACCTGGCTTTCGGACGGGATTGCATCATGGACGGAAATACACTTCATGGGTAGCCTGAACATACAGAACCTCAGCGTAGCGTTTGGGGACAGAGATCTCCTGCACGACATAGGTTTTACATTGTCATCCTCAAGCCGTGCCGCCCTTGCCGGGGCCAATGGAAGCGGAAAATCTACCCTGATGAAGGCTATCGCCGGTCTCATAACCCCTGATTCACTCTCCAGGGATATGACAAAAGGCATGCGTATCGCCTATCTCCCCCAATCGGATATCGTACTTGGCGAACTTTCTGTCCGAGAAGAAGCCTCCAAAGGTTTCGAACGTTTCCGTCCATTGCTTGGAGAAAAGAAATCCATCGAAGAACAATTAGGCTCCATGGTCGATGATGTCACCTCACGACCGCTTCTTGTCCGTCTGCATGACATTGAAGACATCTTGCAAACCCAAGGATACCATCAACGTGACGCCTTGGTCACCCGCATACTCCAAGGACTCGGTTTTTCCCTTGAGGATTTCGACCGACCATGCGCTGAATTTTCCGGCGGCTGGCAGATGCGTGTGTCCCTTGCCCGCCTGCTGGTCAGTACTCCGGATATCATGCTTCTTGATGAACCGACCAATTACTTGGATATCGAAGCCGCCATGTGGCTGAGAAACTACCTGAAATCATTTCCCGGCGGCGTGATGATTGTTAGCCATGACCAGTATTTCCTTGACGAAACCGTCACTGAAGTTTATGAACTTTTCAACGGCAACCTTACCCGCTATAGCGGAAATTATACTGCGTATCTTACACAGCGGGAGATGGAACTCCAGACGTTGGAAAAAGCGTGGAAACAACAGCAGGCGGAAATCAGCCGGACGGAACAGTTCATTGAAAAGTTCCGTTACAAAGCGACAAAGAGCAAACAAGTACAGAGCCGGATAAAACAACTGGAGAAAATCGAACCGATCGAGATTCCCGGTCACTTGCGGAAACTTTCTTTTTCCTTTCCCCCTGCTCCCCATAGCGGCAATGATGTCGTCATCATCGAACATCTGGAAAAGCATTATGGAAGCCAGCAGATCTTTTCAGACCTGTCCTTCGTTGTCCGCAAGGGAGAGAGATTGGGAGTCACCGGACGGAACGGCATGGGAAAATCAACGCTCCTCCGTCTGCTGGCGGGAAGGGATGCCGACTATGGGGGTATGATTCGCTTGGGGAGCGGTGTTTCGACAGGGTATTTCGCGCAGGATACCGCTGATATGCTTGACCCAGCAAACACCGTGTTGCAGGAAGTCGAGTCCACGGCGTCACTATCAGACATCCCTCGTCTGCGGAACCTCCTGGGCTCATTCCTGTTTTCCAATGACGATATCGATAAGAAAGTCACTGTCTTGTCAGGCGGGGAACGTAGCCGTCTTGCGCTTCTGAAAATACTTCTGCATCCAGCGAACCTCCTGATTCTCGATGAGCCGACGAACCATCTGGACATCAATGCCAAGGAAATGCTTCTTGATGCCCTGAAAGCCTATGACGGAACAATCGTTTTTGTCAGCCATGACCGTCATTTCATTGAGAAGACCGCCACGCGCATCCTGTATCTCTCCCATGAGACACCGGAATTTTTTGAGGGAGACTACTCCTACTTCGCATGGAAACTCGAACAGAAGGAAGCCATCCCCGCTCCTTCCATGTCCATCGGCACTGTCCAGTCATCCTACGGAGAAAAACCCAAAGATGGCGCACTTCATTGGAAGGATGAAAACCGACGCCGCAACAGAATCAAAATCCTTAAGACAAAAGCTGAGGATATCCTTCTGGAAATAGCTTCCTGTGAAAAAAAGATTGCACGGCTCAACAGTGAAATGTCACAAGAAGATACTTATACCGTCCCTGAGAAATTGACAGCTCTTTTCTCAGACCGTCAGAAGGAAGAGCGCAGGCATGCCGCCCTGACCGAAGAATGGCTGGAAACCACCGCCGCCATGGAGGAATTGGAACATGAGTCATGATGACAATGATGTTTTCTGGACGCCACCTTCCACCCCCACTCCCCACCAAGTTCGCCTTGGCACACTGATGAGCACGGTCATACTGGCGTCCGGTTCCCCCGCACGGAAAAAACTCCTTGAAGACTGTGGAATCATCGTGACTGCCATACCGACCGACTGTGATGAATCCCATGGGGACATAGCTCCCCAAGACATCGTACATCTCCTTGCCCGACGGAAGATGGAAGCATACCTTGCCATGAATCCTTATCCCCTGGTTCCCGTCATTACCTGCGACACCTTGGTACATCTTGGGCATGAAATATTCGGCAAGGCCGCTGATTATGAAGAAGCATTCACATATCTTGGAAAAATGCAGGGACGGTCCCATCAGGTATCTACCGGATGGGCTCTCTACCTACCCCTGGCGGAACCCATCGGGACATCACATCCTTCTTCATTGCCTTTCTTTTCCGGAATCGATACGGCGGATGTTGCATTCCGTCCTTTGGATTCCCGCCAGATTCACGAATACCTTGCGACCGGAGAATGGCAGGGCGCAGCCGGAGCCTACAGGATACAGGGAGCCGGGGCGCGTCTGGTCAGGGAAATATCAGGAGACTGGACTACCATCGCGGGCTTGCCAATATCCCGGATTTCTGACATGATGGCAGATACCGTATCCACGTAAGTGGAATGGAATATCCGCCCCTTGCGGGTGAGAACGAGAAGAAGGGTGATGATGCGTGCGTGATGTCCCTGACGGGCATGTCGCAGTGTGTCGTCAACAGGAGGGAATTTTGTCCGTAGTCACCATGAAAAGCCTGTTGGAATCAGGCGTCCATTTCGGTCATCAGACCAAACGTTGGAATCCCAAGATGGCAAAGTACATCTTCCAGGAACGGAATGGGATCCATATCATCGACTTGCAGAAGACCAGTGCATGTATCATTGAAGCATATGATGCCATCCGCGCCCAGGTACGCAATGGAAAGAGCATTCTTTTTATCGGAACCAAGAAACAGGCACAGCAGACCATTGAATCCGAAGCCAATCGCTGCGGTATGCCGTATGTGAACAATCGCTGGCTCGGCGGTATGCTCACCAACTTCACTACCATCAAGAAATCCATAGCGACCTTGAAGAAAATCGAGAAGATGGAAGTCGATGGAACCTTTGACAGCCTTACCAAGAAAGAAATCTCCCTGCTTACCAAGGAGAAGACGAAACTTGAGAAGAACTTGGGAGGAATCAAGGACATGACGTCCCTTCCTGGCGCAGTCTTCATTATTGATACCAAGAAGGAAGCCATTGCCGTCGCCGAGGCCAATCGTCTGGGAATCCCTGTCGTAGCTGTCGTTGATACCAACTGCGATCCTACGAACATTGACTACCCTATCCCTGGAAATGATGATGCCATCCGCGCCATCCAGCTGTTCACCGAAATCATTGCCAATGCCGTCGTCGATGCTGATAATGAAGCCGGAATCCAAATCATTGAAAGCCTTCCTTTGGAAGATGACCTTCACGCAATGGCTCCCGCTGCGGATGTATCTGCCGATGCGGGCTCTGATGAAGAAGATGAAGAAGGAATCGTGTTCTCCACTGAGGGAGGAACTGCCAAGTTCGAGGACTTCGATGGTTCGTCAACGGATGTACCTGCGGACGAGGATGATGAAGCCTCCACTGGCATTTCCGTTGATGAAGAAATCTTGTACAAAGACTAAAACAGAAGGAGTATCATCGTGGCAGCTATTACTGCGGAATTAGTAAAGAGACTTCGGGACGCCACCGGCGCCGGAATGATGGATTGCAAGAAAGCACTGATGAAAGCCGATGGGGACTTCGACGCAGCAGCGAAAATTCTTAAGGAGATGGGACTGGCGGCCGTTGCCAAGAGAAGCGACAGAGCTACTGACAACGGACGTGTGTTCGCGCGTATTTCCGACGGCAAGGCTGTCCTGCTTGAGATTTCCTGCGAGACTGACTTTGTCGCCCGCAATGATGATTTCATTGCCTTGGGCAATGAGCTTATCACCGACATCATCGCCAATGGGTGGACTTCCCCCAATGACCAGCTTAACGCCAAGGTCGATGGGTTGATTTCCCTGATTAAGGAGAACATGCATCTCAAGTCCGTCGTGGTGGAAGATGTACCGGCTGACAGTATCGGGGCATCTTACATCCATGGCGACGGGGTACTCGGCGTCATCACCGTGCTTAAGGCTTCCAAGCCTGAAGTCCTGAAGAATCCCGTTGTCGAGGAACTTGCGCATGACATAGCCCTGCATGTCGCTGCTTTCACTCCCCAGTTTCTCTCCGACAAGACCGTGACCAAGGAGTATGAGGAAGAACAGCTTTCCATATTCCGTGTCCAAGCCGCATCCCTCGATAAGCCGGAGAAGGTCAAGGAAGGCATTGTCCGTGGCAAGCTATCCAAGTTGTACAGCGAGATATGTCTGCTCGATCAGGCTTTTGTGAAGGACGATAAGATTTCCGTTGCCCAGAAGCTGAAGGAAGTCTCAAAGGCTGTCGGAGCTGACTTGGAGATTGCCTCCTATCACTTCCTGCGTGCTGGTGTAGAAGCGTAACTGACTATCATTCCGCCTGTTTCTTTGGAGACAGGCGGTTCTCATGGAGTATCGTATGCAAGATGTATTATCACAATGTGAAGACAAGATGAACAAGAGCGTCAATACGCTGTCAGCATCTTTCCAAGGGTTGCGCACTGGACGTGCCACGGCTGCAATCTTCGACAAAATCAAAGTCGATTATTATGGTCAGGAAACTCCCCTCAACCAAGTGGCAAGCATTTCCATCCCTGAAGCACGCATGGTCGTAATCCAACCGTGGGATAAGGGACTTCTCGGTCCTATTGAAAAGGCTATCCAGAAAAGTGAACTTGGCTTGAATCCAAACAATGA
This sequence comes from Parasphaerochaeta coccoides DSM 17374, assembly GCF_000208385.1. Lineage (GTDB taxonomy): Bacteria > Spirochaetota > Spirochaetia > Sphaerochaetales > Sphaerochaetaceae > Parasphaerochaeta > Parasphaerochaeta coccoides. The sequence goes on from NC_015436.1 coordinate 813,151, forward strand.
CGGAAAACTTCTCAGAATCAATTTTCCGCCCCTGACCGAAGATCGGAGAAAGGATCTTGTAAAAAGTTCCAAGGCAACGGCGGAACAAAGCCGGGTAGCTATCCGCAATATTCGCCGCGATGCCATGGAAGACCTGAAAAAACTCCAGAAATCCGGCGCAATCAGTGAAGACGAACAGAAGGACGGCGAGTCCAGAATCCAGAAACTGACGGATTCATTCATCACCAAGGTGAATTCCTTGGCCACTGATAAAGAAAAGGAAATAATGGAGATTTGAGGTGCTTGATACCACTGTCTCGTCCATCATCCCCACTCATGTTGGGTTCATCATGGACGGAAACGGAAGATGGGCACAAAAAAGAGCCCTGCCCCGCGTGGCAGGGCATCTTGAGGGACTCAAGGCTTGCCGTCGCGTCATTATTGCCGCGGCAAAACAAGGCATCCGTTATGTAACTCTTTATGTTTTCTCCACGGAGAATTGGAAGCGTCCCGCGCAGGAGGTATCTTACCTGATGGGGATGCTTGTTTCCAAGATTCATGGAGAACTGAATTTCTACCGGACTCATGATATCCGTATTCTTGTCCGTGGAGATATATCCCAACTCCCCCAAGCCTCACGGGAAGCTCTGGAAGCGACCATACGGGAAACCGCATCGGCCAAGGGGATGACCTGCGTGCTTGCCATAAACTATGGCGGTAGAGATGAAATTGTACGTTCTATACGGGACTGCCTCAAGACAGGCAGGATTTCTTGTCCAGAGGACGTGACCGAGGAACTGATTTCCACGTCATTGACCCTGCCATCAGTGCCTGACCCGGACATCGTGGTACGTAGCGCCGGAGAAAAAAGACTGAGTAACTTTCTCCTGTGGCAGATTGCCTACGCAGAGCTTGCGTTCTATGATAAACTATGGCCGGACTGGGATAGTGAAGACGTAAAGAAACTCTGCGATGACTTCGCCTCACGAACCCGTCGTTACGGAGGATTATCAGTATGACCAGTGTGATCAAGCGCATCTTTGTCACCTTGTTGCTTCCGCCCTTGCTGTTCTGCCTCATCCTGTTTCTTCCGCACTATGCATACCTGACCCTTGCCCTTCTTGCCCTCCTGGTGGTATTGATTGGATCGCATGAAATGTATGCACTCATCCGGAAAGCTACCGGTATCTCTCCTCAGATTCCTTTCTGGTTGCCTTCTTTCCTCATTGTCGCGCAATGGGGGGAACTCTATTTTTTCCCCGGCTCCCCTGTCACTGACCTTATGTTCATCTCGCTTATCATAACCTCCATGATTATTGAAATCTTCCGTGGGGCATCAGATATGTTCGCCGGAGGAATCCGTCGGCTCGGTTCTACCTTGCTGCTCATTGTTTATCCGGGTTATCTGACTACTTTCATCATAAGATTGACGGCTTTTCCCGACATGAACATCACGTTTCACCTCATTCTTTTCTTCCTGCTTGTTTTCACCAACGACATCTTCGCCTATGTATTCGGAATGCTTTTAGGGAAAAACAACAGGGGTATCTTCAAGGTCAGCCCGAACAAAAGCATGGCAGGGTTCATCGGAGGCATCCTGTCAACAATGGTCATCGGCATCGCTTTCGTCCTGTTGTTCCCGGCATACACTCATCTCAGTGTCATCCAGACGGCTGTAATCGCCCTCTTGGTTTCCCTTGCGGCAACCATCGGCGACCTGATTGAATCCGTCTTCAAAAGAGCAGCGGGCGTCAAGGATTCTGGAAGGTTCATCCCTGGCCGTGGCGGCATGCTTGATTCTCTGGATTCTCTGCTCACCAGCGCACCGCTTTTTCTCTTGCTTGTCACCATGACACTCCAAGCATAGGCAGGGCTAACGCATGAGAAACACTGCCACCTGCCGTAGTGCCATCATTCTCGGATGCACCGGTAGCATCGGAATAACCGCCATCAAGGGGCTCTCTGCCCTTTCTTCCCCTCTGCGCATCCGCGCCCTTTCAGCCCATACCCAAGCACAAAAGCTCATTGACAGCGCGGTCAGTCTCGGCGCGGAAGCCGTCTGCTTGACCGGAGCACGCTTCTCTGATTTCCCTGTTCACTGTCCTGCGGATGTCAGGCGTTATGACGGACCGCATGGCCTGCGCTCCATGCTTGAAGACATACATGCAGATGTCGTCCTGAATGGAATAGCGGGAGCAGATGGTCTTGCAGCCTCACGGTGGACTCTGGAGAACGGAATGGATCTCGCCTTGGCGAACAAGGAGACTATTGTCATGGCCGGTTCTCTGATAGAAAATACCGCCCGGCGGAACAGTTGCTCCATTTTTCCTGTTGACAGCGAGCACAGCGCGCTCAAGGCTCTGATTGACGCGCACGGACGGGAACGGGTCTCCTCATTAGTCATCACGGCAAGTGGTGGGCCTTTTCGTACCATCCCTATGGAAAAGCTGTACGACATCACCCCAGAGCAAGCAACCGCCCACCCAACATGGAGCATGGGCAGGAAGATATCGGTTGATTCCGCGACTCTTGCCAACAAAGGACTGGAACTCATTGAAGCCGCGCGCCTGTTCTCCTTTGATTCATCCTGCCTTGAGATTGTGATTCATCCTCAGAGCATCGTTCATTCAATGATTCGAATGGTCGATGGCGCAGTGTACGCCCAGCTCTCTCCACCGGACATGTCCCTTCCCATTCTCTCCGCTCTGGCAGGAGGCGTGCTCCCTGGCCAAGGGGTGAAAGCCCTCGATTTTACACATATTTCCTTGGAATTTGAAAAAGCCGATGAAAAACGTTTCCCTTTCCTTGCCCTCGCTCGTTCCTGCATCAAGGGGAATGATGCTTTGCCCATAGTGTTCAATGCGGCGAATGAAGTGGCCGTCCATGCGTTCCTTGCTCGCACGTGCAGGTTTCCCGACATCTACGCGACGGTTGAAGAAGCACTTGCGCGTGGCAATTGGTCACAATATATCGAAGACTACGAGGATGTCATGCAGGTAGATGCTTCGGCACGCAGGATTGCACAAGACATCCTCTCGGAGAAACACGTCTGATGTGGGATATCCTTCTTAACGTAATCCTTGGCCTTACGGGAATCGGAATTATGATTTTTGTTCATGAAGCGGGGCATTACATTGTTGCCCGTTTCTGTGGCATCACAGTTGAAGTCTTTTCATTCGGATTGGGGCCAAAGCTATTTTCGTGGAAACGTGGCCATACGGAGTTCCGCATCAGCCTGCTTCCGGTCGGTGGATTCTGCCGGATGAAGGGGGCTGATGATCTGACCCGCGCCCTGGAAGCCAAAAACGATTCTTTCATTCATACCGAAGCAGGCTCCCTGTTCGCAGCCAGTCCCGGTAAGCGTTTCCTCACGTATCTTGCAGGGCCTTTGTCAAATATCATCTTTGCCATCATCGTCTATACGATTTTCTCCATGATGACCTACACCACACTTTCCGACCCTGCGCGAATCGTGGTGACAGCCGACTATTCACAGTTCTTTCCTATGGTGGGAGAAATGAATGCCGCCCGTCTCCATGGGCTTGAGACAGGCGACACCATCCTTGAAGTAGATGAAATTCCTGTACTGGACTATCAGATGTTGGTTGAATACCTGTGGAATTCACAGGGAAAGACCGTCATCTTTACTGTTCAGCGGGAAGGAAACATCCTCACATTCCCTGTCTCTCCCTTCAAGGACAAGAACAATCGCTACGCCTTTGGCATCACCAGTTATATTGAACCCGTGGTTGCCTTCGTCAAGGAAGACAGTCCTGAAAAAGCGGCAGGACTGCTGCCTGGTGACCGCATTGTGATGACCCAAACCAGCGAAGTGACCAATATGCTTGACCTGACCATTGCTCTTGAGGCATCACCTGGCATCCAGACTTATGTTGTAGCACGTATTTCTGATGACAAGGATGCCAGCACTGCAACAGTGCAGTTCATTCCAGAAACTGACAAAGACGGAAAAGCACAGCTTTCCTTTTCGCTTGCCAGCGGAAACCGTGTCGTCACGGGACAGTCTCTTCCGAAAGCTCTGTCGTCTTCGCTGACACAATCCTTGGACATGGTGCGGAATACCCTGACATCACTTGGCGACCTGGTCACGGGAAAAGGCAACATCAGGGACAGCTTCACCGGACCATGGAGAGCCTCCATGATGATTGGAAGCATCACGTTCCAAGGATTCAAGGAGAGTTTTTCCAGCGGACTGCGTGCCATGCTTTATCTTCTGGGAGTCGTTAGTATTTCCCTTGCCATTGCAAACATCCTTCCTATCCCGGCACTGGACGGCGGATTCATGCTAATTTGCGTTGCTGAGATGGTGATGGGACGACAGCTTTCCCCGAAGGCGTACATGCGTATCCAGATTATCGGTGTAATCTGCATCATCACCATAATCGTCATCATGACGCTTGCCGACTTAAGATTTTACGTGAGCGGAAAGTAATTTCTGTTCACATGCGTGTTTCCAGATTAACAAAGGAAACATACCGCCCGTGGAAGCCTAGCTCGAAATCCCCTATCTCACCATTCCTCTGCTTTGCAAGGATGATCTTGATGTTCTGTATTTCAGGGGGAGGAAGATTCATGGGAGCCCCTTCTTCTTTCGCGCCAGTTTTTTTGTCCAGAGATGGCCTGTGAAGAAGCAGGACGACGTCCGCATCTTGTTCGATGGAGCCGCTTTCCCGAAGACTTGCCAACGTGGGTTCTTTCTCAGCACTGTCACGCCCGACCTGGGAAAGACAGACTATGGGGATCTCCAGCTCACGCGCAAGTGACTTCATGGCGCGTGATACCCCAGCAATCTGTTCATGACGTGGGATACGTGAATCCATGTCAGGATTAATAAGACCAATATAGTCTACGAAGATAATCTGTGCGCCTTCCTTACGTTTCATTCTCCGCGCTTGGGCACGCAGGTCGAACAGCTTCATGTTGGGCGTATCCTGAATGCAGATTTTCTTTTCATACAATTTATCGGCAGCTTCGGAAATTGCCGCCAGATCATTCTTCTTGAGCAGCTTTGCAGAACGGAAACGCTTGAAATCAATTTTACTTTCAGCGGAAAGCAAGCGTTCCGTAATGGCAATCGCACTCATTTCAAGAGAGAAAAAACCAACACGGATGTTGTTGTGAACTGCCATGTAGCGTACCATGGACAAAGCCAGAGCTGTTTTTCCGACAGACGGTCGAGCGCCGATTACTATGAAGTCAGATGGCTGGAAACCGCCGGTCATTGCATCAAGCCGATGGAATCCACTCATGATGCCTTCATCATCATTGGAATCCATCCTTTTTTGGATACGACCAAAGGTGTCTGCAATAAGACGGCTCATCACCTGATATTCGGCACCAGCGGCTCCTTCTGAATTCAAGGCATTGATACGGGTTTCTCCCTCATCAAGGAGCTTCTGTATGTCCTGTGCTTCGTCAAAAGCGTCGGTACGGAGACGGGATGACACATCAAGAAGACGCCTGCGCAGTGCCATGTCACGGACAATGCGGGCATAATACGTTATGTTTGTCGTGGTAGGGACATCAGATGTAATGGATGAGAGGTAGGCATAGCCACCCACATTGGACAGCTTGTTCTTCCTTGACAAATACTCGCCGATTGTGATGATGTCAACACGCAACGATCCGTTTTCCTGATGGAACTCCTGAATCGCGGCGAAAAGTTCTTGATGACCAGTCCTGTAGAAATCATCCGCATGGAGAAAATCTATTTCAGCAAGGAGCTGGTCATTGAGAAGTACAGCCCCAAGAACCGCTTTTTCAGCATCTTCATTATGGGGCAGTACATTCATAGATACTGGAGACGCCATGGATTACTCCTCGTCAACAGTTGTTTCCTCTGCTTCACTGCCAGTAGCTTCATCAGCAGCGGCATCAACAGCTTCTTCCGTCTCGACAACTTCTTTATCAGCTTCCGCCGCCTTGACAGCAGCTTCATCAGCAGCAATTTTGGCTGCTTTCTTTGCTTCCGCCGCAGCTACTCTCGCCTTATCTTCCTCTGCCTGACGCGCAGCGGCTTCACGCTTCTTCACTTCGATGTCGCTCTCGACAACGAGGGAGAATTGCGCGTTTTCAGATTCATAAAGATGCGCCGCAATCGAATAGGTGCCGACAGTCTTGATGGCGTGCGTAGGAACCTCAAGTTTCTTTCTCTCGATTTCTATGCCTTCCTTGGCCAAAAGGTCCTGTACCATGGAAGATGTAACGGAACCAAAGAGCTTCCCGCTCTCACCTGCCGCAACAACCACCGTCAGTGTCAGGGAGTCGATACGCTCCTTCAATGTCCGCGCGGCGTATCTTTTCTGTACCTTGCGCTTTTCAATCGCGGCAGCACGATCAGCAAACAATGCTTCATTGGCACGATTGAAAAGAACGGCCGCCCCGGTCGGAATCAGGTAGTTACGGGCATATCCGTCCTTGACGACACGGACATCTCCTTCTTCGCCCAAATTCGGAACGTCCTGATTAAGAATGATTTTCATTTTCGAACTCCTTGTTCGTCTTTCTAAATTCTATCCACGTTTCCAGGATTCCCACCAACGGTAATCCCAGCATGACCACGGCATTCACCAACGGGAACAGGCAGAGCAACCCACAACGGATGAACAATCCCTGCACTCCCGTTCCGGGAATCCGTGCCGACACCTGAAATACCAAGATTGCAAAACCTTGTACCATGTACAACACGCAGGCTGCCATCAAGGTATTCCCGCCAGCCACCAGCACCGCAACCGGCATGGTGACAAACCTGCTTCCCAGAACCACGGCGAATCCCACCAGAAAAATCCATACGAACCACTGGGGGAGCCGCCATCGGGCGACCTGTGCCGTCCATTCCGGATTCTTGCCCCGCGCTATGTTTTCCGCGAGGAATACAATGAAACCGACCCACAGCATCACCATCGGCACAAGAAGCGCCATGAATACCAATCCCGCCGCCTGAACCATCATTTCCACTGAAAATCCAGCAGGCAGCAAATCCTGTACAGAAGAAGCTCCCGGAGAAAGCGTGGCAGACATGGCATGTAATCCTTGCCGTACCGCCTCCACCATAATCTCCCTTGTGGCTCCGGCTCCATCAGACGTTCCCGTCAGCCAGAGGGAAAAAAACATCAGGGAGAGAACTCCAAAGATACAACTTCCTGAAAACCGCACAAACATGCGCCTTCCGGCTGTCATCACCCAAATGATGGCAGCCACACCTGGTATCATGGAAATCAAGACCTCCATGCCAGCAATTCCGGCGCCGCCATGCACAAAAAACACTTCACGCACTTTGAAGACATCAACCATCAGGGCAACAGCTACGGTCACAATGACCATGATTCTGTTTTCCCGCCGGCAATGTCTTCGGAGTGCCAGGACAAGTACAGGCAAAGGAAACACAAACCGCGGTATTCCCATCAGGCTCATCAGTACACTGGCACCGATGGCAAGCATTGCCTTCCTGTCAAGCACTCGTGTCATATCTGACATGCCGCCGTTTATTTCTTCTCGAACGGCAGGTAGGCCAGTACACGCGCTCTCTTTACCGCCAATGTCAAGGCACGCTGGTTCTTGGCGCATGTACCTGTAATACGGCGGGGCAGAATCTTACCGCGTTCCGTAATGAAACGCCGGAGCAAATCAGGATTCTTGTAGTCAGGGGTCACGTTCATCTGAGTGAACTTGCACACTTTCTTCCTGAAACCACCGGGACGGCGGGGGGAACGTCGATCCCTGCCCCCAGCGGAACGGCCATCATTTTCCATTCTATCGTCATCTTCACGCATATTCACAAACTCCTCGTTAATTAACCTGTTACGGATGACTCCCATCAAAACGGGATGTCATCATCAAACTGTTCAGGCCCCAGGAAATCATCCGCGGGAGCCTGCGACTGAGCCGGACGGCGGGACGGCTGCCCTTGCTCGGAGGGGTTGAATCCTCCCTGCTGGCGGCCACGATCCGAAGAACGCGAGTCAGCATTTCCGGAAGATGATCCCAGCAGCTGAAGGTTCGTAACGAATACCTCGACCTTGCTGCGGCTCTGCCCTTCCTGTTCCCAACGGTTTTGACGCAGTTCTCCGACAATAGAGACCTGTCGGCCTTTGTCAAGGTACTGATGAAGATTCTCCGCTGATTTTCCGAACAGGACACAGTCAAAATAGCTGGCTTCATCTTCCCATGTCTCTCCTGTTTTCTTCCTGCGGTTGACCGCAATGGAAAAACGGCAGACAGCGGATCCGGAATTTGCATACCGGAGTTCACTTTCACGGGTGAGACGACCGACCAGTGCAACGACGTTCAAGTCATTCGCCATGTCAACCTCCCGTCAATCTTTCTTTTTCGGGGCATGTATTTCTTTTTTCACAAAAAGAAACTTGAGAATCTGGGGAGCAAGCAGGAACTGCTTCTCATATCCCTTGATATCGGCAGGATCAGCTTGAAGCTCAAAATAGACATAATGACCTTTGTCCTGCTTCTTGATTAGGTATGCGAGGGTTCTGACCCCCATGTCATCCTGTTTGGTGATGATTACACCTTTTTCTGCGAAAGCCTGGGTAACAAGCTCCAGGCCAGCCGTCGTCTTTTCTTCGTTCGCATCGAAGATGACGGTGAACTCATAATCTCTCATGGTTCCTCCTTGTGGACATAAGATCCGCACACAGCGGATAAAGAGGCAACTTACACTAACATGCATCAAGAAAGCATGTCAAGGCAAGCTGTTTTCCTGTCAGAACTTGGGAGCATAGGCTCCCGACAAATAAAAACCGCCGGTGTTCCGGCGGCTTTCCAAGCGGATTGCCAGGACACGCGAGAAGCTATTTCTTCTTGTGCCGGTTCTTCCGCAGCTTCTTCTTGCGCTTGTGAGTAGCAATCTTGTGCTTCTTTCTCTTTCTTCCGCAGGGCACTGTAGAACTCCTTATCATGACCGACCGGGAAAACCGGCGTGGTACGACGAAATATTACCACGACATTATGCAAGCTTGTATGCAGAACGTCAAGTGGACTACGATTTTCCGCAGGGGAAAAGTTTGACAAAGCATTGTGTCCGTCTCGACTTATGGCTACACTGAACCCATGGGTGGGAAAATGCGTGTACTCATTTTCGGTTTTGGCGTTCATGGCGGCGGTTATGCCGCTGCTGAATACTTTCTCTCTCGCGGGCATGATGTCTGCATCACAGACCTGCGCTCCCGCGAAGAACTAGGCTACGAGCTCGAAACCCTTGCAAGCAAAGGCTCCCGTCTAGTCTTGGGTGAACATCGCCCCGATGATGTCGCATGGGCGGATCTCGTGGTGAAGAACCCCGCCGTCCCCGCCAGTCACCCGCTGCTGCTCAAGGCAAAGAACATCATGAACGATATGGCATGGTTGCTGTCCAACCCGAAAATTGATGAAGTGAAAATCATCGCCATCACCGGGACAAAAGGCAAGACGACTACAGCAAGCGCCATCGCCCATGTTTTGGAAAGCATGGGAAAAGAAACCCAATTGTGCGGCAACATGGGGATCAGTGGTTTTACCGTCGCGGATGACTGGGAAAGACGTCAAGCCAAGGCAGCCCATCTTCCTTCTTACCTTGTATGTGAATTTTCATCTTGGCAAATCCATGACTGGTTTGTGGCAATGGCTCACCATAAGATTCCCCGCTTCACCACGGCTGTCCTTACCAGTTTTTTTCCTGATCACCTGAATCGCTATACAGGACTAGAGAGTTATCGCAAAGATAAGATGCATCTTTTCGGGCCACACTGTGACATCATGCTTGTCCCGGAAACCATCAGGAAGACTTTCATGCGGGAAGTGAGCGTACCCGCCAAGAACGTAAAAAGCATCGAGAAACTGTCTGCGACCGCCCAAGGGACAATCCCGACATCTCTGCACGCAGCTTTCGCCACATGCCGTGCCATGGGTTTCCCTCCCTCCCTTATTCTGGAAGCTCTCAAGAATTTCAAGGGAGTACCACACAGGCAGGAATATGTCTGTACGGTCGCCTCGGTCATGTTCATCAATGACTCCGCGGCAACTATCCCAGAAGCCGTCGTCTTCAGTTGCTCGTCCTTCGCTTCCCTGCCCATACATCTTGTCTGCGGGGGCACGGACAAGAATCTGGAAGCTCATTCCCTGGCAGAACCCTTCCGACAAGCCGCAAGCATCACACTCCTCGACGGTTCCTTCACCCGTGAGAAAATCATTCCACTTCTCAGGGAAATGAATCTAGAGTTTTCAGGACCTTTCCAGACCATGCATGAAGCGGTTACGGTCGCATGGGAAAAAACCGTTGACCGACTTGGCCATACCAGGAACCAAGTCGTCATGCTCTCTCCCGGTGCGGCATCTTTTGAGCTTTTCAAGCATGAATTTGACAGGGGTGACCAGTTTTGCAGGGAAGTCCAGGAACTCAGGAAAAAAGAAATCACATCAGAAAATGAACAGAGTTCAGACCGTCCCTCTACGCACTGAGTAACGCAAGTTTTCCAGCATGACATATGCCCTGCGTCTCAACCGTCCCCGAATAAAGTCAAGAGAGGCCGGTCGATCAATAATCTCACCACCAAAGGATGTCTTAAATAAATCAAGACGGCCAAGATGCCCTCTACCATCATGGGAGGCGGAAATGCCATGGAGATCATACACTTTGCATCCAACCTCACAGGCTTTCTCCATGGCATGAACCTGAAGCAGCCAAGAAGCCCCCATGGAGAAAACATCCCGGCGCGACGAACCATGGAGATACACCGCCTCCTGCCTTCCGAACAGTACGATGATGCCTCCCGCCAAATCCCCGTTTGCGTCATACGCTACGTAAAGATCGGCCTGTCCATCACTTTCTTCGACTTCAAGGACATCCTTGATATACGGCAGCGGTCGGGGGGAGAATCCATCACGCCTTGCCGTCCCCAGGTATAACTCATACCACTGTGAGAGAACGGTTGCGTTTTTCTCCCAATGCCGAATAGTAATGCCATTGTCCACGGCTTTTTTTAGATTTCGCCGGCATCGCTGCCGGAATCCCTGATAAACCGCTGACATTCCTTTATGAAGACTGATCCTGACGGTAGCTACCGGCTGGACACTTTCCTTACAGGAACGCAGGCGTGAAATACGAAAATCTTCCTGTAGTCCCGGCGTTCCCCACGGCAAATCATACCTCAGGACGAACACCCCATGCGGCAAAAGGGAAAGAATAGCCTGAGAAAGAACCTCCATGTCCACGCCGGTCATGCATCCTTCCGGAGCAAATGGCACATAAGCGAGTTTCTGCCCTAAAGGAAAGCACCGGACAAGAACCAATAATCCACATGGGGAATCGTGATGCATATAGGAAAAAAAACATGGCGTCCATCCATGACTATTCTTGAGACGAGCCCAATAAAGACTTTGGAACGGTGAAGTCGTCCCAGATGTCGTTCCAGAGAAAGAAGCGGCATCAAGACGCCTGACACCGGAAATGGCCATGCAGAAGTCCCTTGTGGCTCAACCCACGTCGCCGTTCACATAGACATGGGCTTTCAACGTGACACCGTGGGCAGAAACTGGACGACCATCAATCTTAACAATGCCATCCACAGTGTGCATCGGCATTTCAAAAAAGTGTTCGCCCTTAATCTGTCCCGGCTTCACATCCGGAGCATCACACCCTTCCGGGATAAACTCCGTGCCCGGCGGAAGTTCAGGGACGAACAGAACCTCACAGGTCGAATGAGTCTCATCATGAGCTTCACTGGCTGCCAGAAGCATCCCATAGCTTTTCACGCCGCGGAAATTCGCCGGCTTCAGGTTGGCGACGATGACAATGTTCCTATCTTGGAGTTCTTCTTCTTTATAATAGGGGACAATGCTGGAAACTATGGTACGGGGTTCTTCGGAACCGTCATCCAAAGTGAGGATATACAGTTTGTCTCCGCCTGGGTGTCGCTCCACTCCGGTAATTTTTGCAACCTTAAGGATGACCTTTCGTGCAAATCTTTGCGCCAGCCCTTCGTTTTCTTCCATGTCACCGTTCTCCTTCTCAGGTTCCGCCATCTGGATTTCACGTTCCTCACGTTCCTTCTGACTGCCGCTGTACTTTTCCCGCAATGCTTCAACAGTAGCGTCATCAAGCTTGGAGAACAACAGCTCCACGTCTCCGATTCTTCCGATTCCATCTCTCAATCCGAGATCCTTCCACGTATCCCCTTCCCTGCCAAGCCATCCAAGAATCTTCTCCGACGTACCAGGCATAAAAGGAGCAATCAGGACGGCGATGTCATGAATCACATAGACAAGGGTCGTCAACAGATCTGCCGCCCGTGTCGGATCGGTGGTACGGGTCTTCCATGGCTCTCCGGCCTGGAAAGCCTTGTTCCCGATATCGGACAGAGCAAAGATAGTCCGCAAGGCATCACGTTCCTCCGCCCTTTCCAGAAGTGCCTCTATCACAGCTTCCTTCTCAGCCACCTGGGTCATGAGATTTTCGTCGATGCTGCCAGACGGAAGTTCCCCGTCATAGAAACGCTTGATGAATGAAAGCGTCCTGTTGACCAGATTGGACAGGTTGCCGATGAGTTCCCCATTCACCTTTTCTTGGAAATCCTTCCATGTGAAGGTCACGTCACTTGTCTCTGGGCGATTGTAATACATATAGAAACGCCATATATCGACAGGGATTCCCGTGTCCTGCACATCATTGCCAAATATGCCGATACCTTTGCTCTTGGAGAATTTTCCCCCTTCATAGTTCAGGTATTCGGTGGAACTCATATGATGAAGCATGGTCCATTTCTGACCTGTCGCAAGCTGCGATGAAGGAAATATCACTGTGTGGAAAGGAATGTTGTCCTTTCCGATGAACTGGAAAAGCTCGACATTCTCAGGATTCCGCCACCATGTCTCCCATTGGTCGGTTAGATTCGCGGTGATGGAGATATACCCAATCGGCGCATCGAACCAGACATAGAACACTTTATTCTCGTATCCTTTCCTGGGCACGGGAATACTCCATTTCAAATCACGGGTGATGCCCCTTTCCTTCAAGCCTTCCCGAATCCATGCCTTGGTCATCTGGATGGCGTTGTTTGCCCAGAAACCCTCGACGCTGGCCTTTTGCATCCATTCTTCCAAGAGAGGAAGTATCTGGGGCAAATCCAGGTATAGATGCTTCGTCTTGCGAAGCTCAGGTGTATTTCCACAAACCCCACAGACAGGCTTTATCAAGTCAGTGGGATTGAGCAGGGTCCCGCAGTTCTCGCACTGATCCCCACGGGCATTCTCATACGCACAATGAGGGCAGGTCCCCGTGACGTAACGGTCGGCAAGATACATCTGGTCGTGGGTACAGTAAAGCTGTTCAATCTCATGTTCGTGGATATAGCCGTTGGCATCCACGGCATTGAAGATATCCTGCACTATTTTGGTTTGCAAGGGTGTGGATGTCCTGCCGAAATGATCAAAGGAAATGTTAAACCAGCGGTAGATGTCCCGATGTATGGCATGATACCGGTCGCAAAGCTCCTGTGGAGTGACCCCTTCCTGAAGGGCTTTGGTCTCGGTCGCAGTCCCGTATTCGTCCGTACCACAGACATAGAGTGTCTCATATCCTTTTGAGCGGCAGAAACGAGCGAACACATCGGCTGACAGGACTTGGGTCAAATTGCCGAGGTGAGGGATATTGTTCACATACGGCAACGCAGAGGTAATCAGTCTTCTTTTCTTCATATCCTGCTCATCATAGCCACACAGCATTGATTGTTCAATATTAAACAGCCCTCCATTTCAGGCATCCCAACGGAAACCAAGAAGAAAACATGATTCCCTTCATGAAAAACACATCGGTTCCCGCTCGTATTCCTTGCTCCCTTTCCCGATATTCACTACATTTGAAGTGTCTGCGCGATATGCCAGACATATCCAATGTGAAGGAGACAGGATGGAAAACAAAACACAGCATTTCCGTAATAAATTCACACTCACCCCAAAGGTGGTCGTCGGAATCATCGGAATCATCTTAGCCATTGCCATTCTCACCACCAGCATGTTCGTCGTAGACCAGACGGAACAGGCCGTCGTCCTGAGATTCGGACGTTTCCAACGAACCGTAGGACCGGGCCTGCAATGGAAGCTGCCACTGGGCATAGAGAAGAACTTGAACGTACCGACACAAGTAGTACAGACAATGACATTCGGATATCAGACGTCTTATCCTTCATCGCGTTCCCTGACGGTTTCCTCAAGGGCTGATGAAGAAGCACGCATGCTGACCGGCGACCTGAACATCATTGATGTGGAATGGATCGTCCAGTATCAAATCAGCGACTTGGCCGCATGGCTTTTCAATGTGAATGAAAGGGAAAAGACAATCAGGGATATCAGCCAGTCCGTCATAAACCTACTGGTAGGAGACCTTCCCATACTGTCGGTCATGACGAGCGAACGCACAAACATAGAAATCAGGGCACAGCAGAACATGCAGGCTATCTTCGACAGCTATCATATGGGCTTGAAGATTGTCACAGTGAAGCTACAGAACATTGTTCCACCGGTCGGGGATGTCCAAGATGCGTTTGAAGATGTCAATAAGGCAATCCAGGACATGAACCGCTTCATCAATGAAGGAAAAGAAGGCTACAACAGGCAGATTCCCGGAGCCCAGGGAGAGGCGAATAAACTTATCCAAGAAGCTGAAGGATATGCCGCGGAACGCGTCAACCAAGCAACGGGAGACGTTGCCCGTTTCGTCGCGGTGCATGATGCTTATAAGGAGAACAAGGAAATTACCGGACTCCGGCTTTATATTGAAACCATGGAGGATGTCATGCGCACTGATAAAGCGGCAGGAACCACGACTCTCATCGACAAGAATCTTGAGAATTTCCTGCCCATCAGTACCATCGGCGCATCCGCCGCTTCCCAGGGAGGACTGTAATGAAAAAATTGATCACTACCCTCGTCATCATCGCGGTCCTGTTCATCATTATCTTGGTGCTGGGACCCTTCTATAAGATTGAAGAAGGAGAACAGGCCGTCGTGACGCGGTTCGGCAAAATTGTCGATACCCAGCTGACTGCCGGACTCAAGTTCAAGATGCCCATTATTGATGAAGTCCTGGTATATCCGAAGAAAATCCTTTCATGGGACGGAGACGCCCAGCGCATCCCGACAAAGGAAAACCAGTTTATATGGGTTGATACCACAGCACGCTGGACCATCAAGGATCCCGGCAAGTTCTACGAAAGCGTCAAATATATTCCGAATGGCGTAAGTCGTCTGGACGACGTGCTGGATTCCACCATCAGAACCATCATCAGCGAAAACTATTTGGTTGAGGCAGTACGTAATACGAACGATATCAACAGCATGCGCGTACAGGAGCAGGTGCAGAGCTTGGAAAACGTCGAGGACGCGGAGAGACTGCGCAACCTTACGGTGACCAACACCCAGCAAGAACGGATTTCCATTGGACGTGAAGGACTCTCTCAGCTCATGCTCAAGATGGCCGAACCTTTCATGGACGCATACGGCATTGAGCTGGTTGACATCGTCATCAGGCAGATTCGCTACAGTGACGACCTTACGCAGAGTGTCTACCAAAGGATGATCAAGGAACGCAATCAGATTGCCGAAGCCTACCGTTCCTATGGGCGCGGACAGCTTGCCATGTGGCAGGGCAAGACCGAGAATGACAGGAAGAACATCCTATCAGGCGCTTATGCCAGTTCAGAAGCCATCAAAGGAAAAGCAGATGCCCAAGCATCCAGAATCTATGCTGAGGCATATTCCGTAGATGCTGATTTCTTCAAGCTCTGGCGTTCATTGGAATCGTATAAGAAGACCGTACCGGCTCTGGACAAGATTTTGTCCACTGACATGGCGTATTTCGATATCATGTATGGTCCGACCATACCCTGACCGAAGGATGACGGATTTTTCCTCCCCTATCCGCTGTAACCGGACAGTGGTGGTCGGCTTTGTTATTTTTCTTCTTGGTTTGTTTGCTTCATGCGCTACTACGACAGTGCTATCGCCAGAAACAGCAGAACAAAGAATGGATTATGGCATTGTCACCGGAAGTGTCATCTGGCCAGGTGCCTATCCTTATACTCAGGGAAATGTCATTGTTGATATTTCCCTGAGTTTCATTCCTTCGGACGGACAGCCCAGTCAGGAGATAGCCCACCA
Organism: Parasphaerochaeta coccoides DSM 17374; assembly: GCF_000208385.1. GTDB lineage: Bacteria > Spirochaetota > Spirochaetia > Sphaerochaetales > Sphaerochaetaceae > Parasphaerochaeta > Parasphaerochaeta coccoides. The sequence continues at coordinate 829,294 of NC_015436.1, forward strand.
ACAGATACGTTCTCCCCAGCGTTTCCCTGTCAATTTCACCTTGCGCTATGACAGGACGGATATACGGCCTTCATCAGGGCGTTACAGCATCACAGCTTCAGTTTCCAGGACAACATCCGAAGAACCTTTTCTCTCGTCCTCTGGCAATACATGGGTGATCACCAGCGGAAACCCTTCACGGGACATCCTGCTGGTGCTCACTGGATAACCGAATAACCCGACGAAACCCTACCGTGGCAACAACGCCTTGGTTGCAACCTTTCCTGCCAAGCGGATACCTCCCACAGAACTGAAGATTGCAAAAATGACACTAAACCAGGCTGATATTTCCACCCTGATGCCCCACCAGAGGGCTGGAATGACACTACAAGCCGCCATCACAATAAGGATTCCAAGATTTATTCCCATGGCAATCAGACCATTCATATTCTGCTTGACAGCCTGGGATGGAACCAACCAATCGATATGAGGGTTATGATAATCGACTGCAAGACCGATTGCTCCGCCTGTCAGGTTGATGAAGAAAGACAACAAAATCATCCAGAAGAATATTCCCAAAGGAAAATGGAACAGGAGGCCAACCACGATAAGATAAATAAACGCAGAGCCCTGCACAAGCAACATATGCACAATCAACTTAGCTCTGATCATTTCATGTGAAGACACCGGCCAGCTCAACGAAAGATGAAAATATTTTCCTTCCCGTGAAACGCTCGTGCCGGATACTACGGTCATCAGAGACATCAGGACAAAAAGCGCAACCACTATATACGGAAACCATGTAAACGAAGCAATGGACACAATCATGGCGGAAATATCATTCATCCTGCCCATGAACGTATATATTACAATCAGGATGATGGGAAGAAAAAGTTGTGCTACTATCTCAAACGCAACCTGACTGGAACTGAATATGCCTGCTAATTCCCTGCGTACAAGGGCGCGGAGCATCAGTGTCTGAGAACGGTGCGCATAACGGCGGGCATCTGGTTTATGGCGCACAGAAACCTGGTGACTTCTGTTAGTAACGGAAGGAAGAGTACGTATTGCTCTCATGTAAGTCTTGCCGAGAACCATGACGCCGACAGCAAAAACTGCCACATTCAGCAGGAGCGTCAGGGGCGAAGCCAGCCATCCCGCCATCATCCCTCCTTTGGGGAAGAAAGATGCGCTCATAACGCCCACCATCCATAATCGGGACGGCAAAGACAAAATAAGATCAATCTGCCTCTGCATTGACGTGAACATATCTTCAACGACGTTAGCGCTAGAAAATCCCACGACAAGCAGATTTGTTACGGTCAGACCTACACTGCTCAGTCCCTTTACCACATAAGACACCCATTTCCTGCCGCTTCGCTGAACCAGCCAAGCAATCAAGGCTCCGAGAAGCACAGGGATGACCGGCCCCGCTACCAAAGCAATCAGGAAACCGGTGAAGATATACACGGACAGAAGTCCTGTCAATGCCGCGACAATGACCGCGGGTCCCAGCACCAACGCTTGGATACCGGCGACCATAAGATAGAGTATGAAAAAACGGGAGAAAAACAGCTCTTTGCCCGTAATCGGTAGAGGAAGCAACATGGGTAAATCTCTTGCCTTGTAAAGGATTGAATCCGCGACAAGAACCGATGAAATGAACAGGAACACCGCGCCAACACACAGACCCATGAAAATACCCATGTCAGGACGTCCGGCATATTCAATTCCTAGTATCTGAAAGCCATAGTACAAGACTCCGAGAAGCGCAAGTATTGCAAGTACTCCCAAGAGCATGCATCCTGCCAACAGAACCTTTCCTGCCATCACCAGGATTTTTCCGACAGGTTTCCTTGTCTTTCCTGTACCCAGTGACCGGAACAGACGAGAAAAAGGAGCCCATGCCCGATAGAACACCTTTACCAAAAGCCATACAGTCTTGAATTTCATAAGAGGGCTTCCTTCACGCTTTTTCCCGCATGCTCCAAGGAAGCGGAGTCTTCTCCGGTAAGTTTAAGGAACAGTTCTTCAAGGGTAGCCGTCCCTGTGCTTCCGCTTGTCTCTTTCAATTCATCAAACGTGCCTTCAAAAAGCAGCCTTCCCCGTGAAATAATGCCCACGCGGTCACAGAGACGCTCAGCGACATCAAGAACGTGAGTGGAAAAGAAAACACTTCCTCCCAGATTACAGAACTCACGCATGACATCTTTCAGGAGATATACCGACCGAGGATCGAGTCCGACCATAGGTTCATCCAGTATAAGGACGCGTGGGGCATGGGCAAGGGCACAGATGATTCCCAGCTTCTGCTTCATTCCGTGTGAGTAAGAACTAATCTTCGCGTCCAGTGCTTCGGAAAAAGAAAAAACCTGCGCCATCCTCTCAATGCGCTCATCTCTTTCAGGCCCTGTCTGGAAGATGTCGCAGATGAACCGTGAGTAGGAACGACCAGTCATGTTCTCATAGAAAAGAGGTTCATCGGGAACATAACCGATGATTTTCTTTACGTCTTCAGGAGAATCCGTGATGCGGAACCCACATATTTTCACAATGCCGGAATCAGGCATCAACATACCGGTCATTGTCTTAATTGCCGTCGTCTTCCCAGCTCCGTTCGGACCCAGGAAGCCGAATATTTCACCGGCACGCACAGAAAAACTCACTTCGGAGAGAGCGGGTTCCGCCTGAATCGCGTATCTTTTCGTTACATGGGAAAAACCTATCAATATTTCATCTTCACCACCGGAGGCATCAGTCTCCACTCTGTCGTCATTCATCATTTCCTCCTCGTGCCCGGACATAAGCATTGGACACACAAAAATACCATATACCTGCGGGTTCGCCGGGTCAATCTTTTGCGGCAAAGGAACGTTAAAATGGGTGCGGACGGTGTTGATTCGTACGGGTAGCATCATCTCTATTCATGCAAAAATATTCATACAATTGGTGGTTTTAGATTATGCATGAATAAATATTCATAAAGACTTGTATAAAATACATTTTATTTCTACTATGCCGGATGTAGGAAATATCCTCCGGAGGAAAAGAAATGAGCAAGGAAAAGGTCATCCTGGCATACAGCGGCGGTCTGGATACGTCCGTCATCCTTAAGTGGTTGGCCAACAAGGGCTACGAAGTCATTGCCTATGTCGCGGATGTCGGACAGAACGAAGATTACAAGGCCATAGAGAAAAAAGCATTTGCGACCGGTGCGTCCAAAGTCTATATAGAAGACCTGCGTAAGGAGTTGGTGACGGATTATGTCTTCCCTGCCCTGAAAGCAAACGCCGTGTACGAGAACCTCTACATGCTCGGCACATCCCTTGCCCGTCCCATCATAGCAAAAAGGCACATGGAGATTGCCAAAAAGGAAAACACGAACATCGTTGCCCATGGCGCGACTGGCAAAGGAAATGACCAAGTCCGCTTTGAGTTCGGCTATCGGATGCACATGCCCGATGTGCGAATCATCAGCCCGTGGAAAGATCCTGAATGGCTCGGAACTTTCGTCGGGCGTTCTGATATGATTGCCTATGCGGAAAAGCATGGAATTCCCATCAAGGCATCCCTGAAAAAACCTTACAGTGAAGATGAAAACCTCATACATATCAGCCATGAAGCTGGCATCTTGGAAGATGCCTCCCTCCGTTGTCCTGAGGATGTCTTTTCCTTGACACTTTCCCCAAAGGAAGCTCCCGATTCCGAGACTGTGCTCGCCATCAACTTCAAGGACGGCATCCCCGTTAAAGTGACGAATGAAACGGACGGGACGGTCGTGACAGACCCCCTGGAGATGGTGTTGTATCTGAACAAGGTGGGACATGACAATGCCATCGGACGCGTTGACATGGTAGAGAACCGCTACATAGGCATCAAGAGCCGCGGTGTCTACGAGACTCCGGGATGCACCATACTTTGGCATGCTCACCGTCTTCTTGAGGGGTTGACGATGGATAAGGAAGTCATGCACCTGCGGGACACACTATCACCAAAATATGCCGAACTGATTTACAATGGACTTTGGCATGCGCCGGAATTTGATGTGCTGACAGCCGCTTTTGACAAGAGCCAAGAGTATGTCACCGGAACAAGCCGGGTAGCTCTGTACAAAGGCAACATGATAAGCGCGGGCGTCACAAGTCCCTTCTCACTCTACAACGAAGAACTGGGAAGCATGGAAGTCAAAGGGGGATATGAGCCGGTGGATTGCAAGGGATTCATCAACATAAACTCCATCCGCTTGGTCGCCTCCGCCCAGAGAGAAGCAAAACAGAAGCCTGAGAATAAGTGATTGGGGACGTACTCGCCATGCAACACGAGTATAGCAAAGCCGCACGAAGCGGGAATGACGCCAAAGGTATCATTCCCGGTGACTCCGATGGGGTCAGCTCATTGCTTCGTGATAATGTTCGGCTCCCATGGCGAGAATGCGGGATATGTGTTCATCGTTCAGACGGTAATAGATGAACCTGCCTACTTTTCTCCAGCGAACAAGCCGTGACGAACGGAGCAGTTTCAATTGCTGGCTTATGGCGGATTGCTGCATCTTGAGGGTTTCGGCTATGGCATTGACGGAAACCTCATCTTTTGCTTCCAGCAAGAAAAGAATCTTGAGGCGGGTCGCATCTCCAAACACTTTGAAAAAATCGGCGATATCGACGACAGCTTCTTCGGCGGGGAGAGAATCAGTAAGAAGTTCTGCATCGGCATGGGGCTTGACAACCTCTTTTTCATCATGGGAATGTCTTGTATCCATACAATCTGCCTCCTGACGGAGAGTATACTGGAAAGCTCTTTTGAAAGATAGGTTAAAGTACCAACGCTACAGTCCACTCTATATTCCCAGAATGCAGTTTTTCGAATTGTCCGTTCTTCTGTCTCTCTACGCCTTCTTTCCTATTCTCTCGAAACGGGAAAAATATGTGATACATACATCCTCCCATTCATGGGCGTCCTTGACTTGGATATCCAGTTTTTCCTTGACCTCCCTGTATTTTTCCTGGGGAAGTTTGTTCTCCAAAGTTTCCCATGATTGTCTGGCTTCTTCGGCTGACTCTACGCCCCTATGGTAGCGGAAAGCCAGTTCAGCCATTAATGTACGCCCATCCGGAAAGGTATGGCTCCACGGCACATGATGGAACCAGAGAAGATACTCCTGTGGGCAGGTAACAATGTCATTGAACATATCCGCGACTGGCGGAGCATATTGGTCAACTGCTCCGGAGCCAATTCTTGTCCGGTCAAACCCAAGCCCGACGGCATCGGCACGATGATAGTATTTTGGCTTCCAGTCTTCCCTTTCACCTTCATCACATGCGGGATCAGGCCCATAGTGGTGTTCATATCTCATGATATGGTGCAATCCGAGTGGCGTCATATAATCGATGCACGCTTCCCATGAATGCAACAGGATGCGCATGATGACCTCGACTATCTCCGGGTCATGTCCCCAGGTACAGAGAGTCCATTCTCTGGCGATATCGGAGGAAGATGCCGTACAGTCCCAAGCAAGCCGTCCGAATGCATACCAGTTGGCAGGATGGAGCGGAGAACCGCACCATGAATAGTCATCACCGACATTCGCGACGCCCGCCATGCCGGAAACGCTATTTCCGCCTTTTGTGGACAGCAATTCCGCTATGGTCGATCCCTTGCCCTTGAGCAGAGTATCGAACTCCAATATTTCCTTCCACATCGGTGCAAGGAAAACAATGTGATTCCCCTGCCCTAGATATTCCTGAGTTACCTGCACTTCAAGAAAGGTATGTGTCTTGTCCATCGAACCCAAAAGAGGATGGACAGGCTCGCGCGGCTGGAAATCAATAGGACCGTTCTTGACCTGGAGAGCAACATTACTCCTGAACAGGCCATCCAGTGATTTGAAAATATCATATGCTTTGGCAGCACGGTCTTTCTCTTGGTACCCATACACAAAAGCCCTCCAGATAAGAAGCCCGCCATGTGGAGCAAGGGCATCGGCAAGTATGTTCGTGCCTTCTTCCTGCGATCTGCCGTAACCCAAGGGTCCTGCTTGCCCCTCGGAATCCGCTTTGACGAGAAACCCGCCGAAGCCAGGTATCAATTGATAAATCTCATCCACCTTCCCACGCCACCACGCCCGAACTTCCGAATCCAAGGGGTCGGCAGTCTCCAAGTCTCCAAGACGCAGGGGAGCCGCAAAATTCACCGAAAGAAAAACCCTAATCCCCCATTCGCTCAGGATGCCGGAAACCACTGCGACCTTTTCCAGCCACTCCCGTGTAAGGAAGCATGCATCGGCGTTCACATTGTTCAGCGCACAAGCGTTGATGCCTACCGATGCGCAGAGCCGTCCGTAATCGTGGTAACGAGGGCTGACGATGGAAGGCAGTTCTTTCCACCGCCATATCGAATTGCCTGCATATCCTCTTTCCACCTTTCCGTCAGGATTATCCCAGTGGTCGAGCATACGATAAGAGAAGGATGGTTCTTCAAGGATGTCAAGCATGTCCAGGTTGGCGGCCAAGTCACCACATTGGAGCTTCCTCAAGAAAGCAAATGCACCATGGAGAATCCCTTCTTCATGCGCGGAAGTTATCACAATGTTGTTTCCGATACATGAATAAATCCGGAAACCTTCCGCTACCATATCTTGTGAATCCCCCTGAGGTAGATATTCCGCGGGAATGTCGGAAAAAACTGAAAGTACCACTGCATCCTGCTGACCGGACAGCGACCGCACGGATACCGTATCAAGTTCTTTCCCCATGATGATTCCCATACCCTCCGTCAACTCTGTGACAGCGTTATTCCTCATTGCCCTGCCAGTTCCTGACAGCTCGACAGGCTCCAAGGAAAGAATTCGGTTGACCGTTTGCGCGCAACATACCTTCATTTTCTCAGGAGCCGGACGCCAATCCAGCCATAACGCGTCATAGTGCCTGCTGCTTTTTGAATTCGACATGTTTTTCCTCCGCGCATATCATGAAAATGCCATGAAAATATCATGAAAGACTACGGCCATGGGGACATGAAATGGAAGCGTGCCATCACCCATCAAAGGCGACATCCACGCTTCCTTTCATACCTGTCACATAAAACCACCGGGAATTATGCCTTCAGCTTCATTCCCTCTGCATACGGCTGACTATAGCCGTACCCATAGTGTCTGCTTCACGCCAGATTATGGATAAAATTTAGCGAACTTCGCAGCTCTTTCATCGATGATTGCCTGTCCTCCGGACCTCAGGAAATCAGCGTAACCGGTATCCCAGATTCTGTCGAACTGCGCGGTAGGAGCGACAACAGCCTGAGAAAGCAGATTGTTGCGTTTCTCCTTGAGAACAGTCGCCATTCCTTCCTCAGCCTTGATTTCTCCGACATTATAATGCTCAAAGACACGGGTATCGGTATACTGAATCGCCGAGGCTTTCTCAATGTAACGTGCATCGACACCACCATAACCCAAAGCGATGGAACGAGCGTTGAGCGTTTCATCTCCCAGGTCAAGCCCATTGAGGACTATCGTATAGTCGATGTTGTTCGGGCTGTTCATGATCTTATCACCAGCGACAGCAATGGTTTTGATGGCGCCATTAGGCTCCACGACATGGGTTACCCCTGCCTCTCCAATCTGTAGGAACCTGCGGTTCTCCAGTTTGCTCATCCAGTTCAGATAAAGGAGAGAGGCAAGCACTTCGTCATTCGTCGAAGGCAGGAATACCTTGCGGTCAATCGTATCAGGGAGATATTTCCTGTAAAGACCAGCATCATTCTTGAAGACATCGACAGCAATGTATGCCGCGTCAGGACCGACAATGTTTTTCATGCCTCCATGGATTCCGTTCTCACCATCCCTGTATGGATAATCCCAGTTGTGGATAAAGGCACCGACATAGCCCGCCCTCATCAGATTATCCTCAGTCTTGTCACCTTCGGGATATAATGCGAAATCCTTCCAGACAAGACCTTCGTTATACCATTTGTTGACAAGACGCACGGCTTCCTTGTAATTGGGGAACATCATGCGGCGGTCATCATATCCATAAATGTATGCGTCCTTATCTGTGATGGCATTGGGTATCACGGAGTTGGCGATGTTATCTATCCTCCAACCAACATCGACGGACAGAGAAAATGGAATGAGCTTCCCTGCATCTGCGCCAAGCAGAAGGCTGGCATTAGCCTTGAAAGCCCGCAACATGGCCTCGAACTCCTGGAGATTGGTAGGTTCAGCAAGATTAAGCTTCTTCAACCAGTCTTCACGCACAAAGGTCAGGACGCGGTTGTTCGGTTTTCTTGTCGCCTCAATCGCCCAAAGGCGTCCATCTTCCGGTCCTTTGTTGTAATAGATGTTCTTGTCACCAAGAAGTGCCCAGAGATCAGGAAGCAAATCCTTATGCTTTTCAAGGTACGGAGCCAAATCGACCACTCCGCCCATGTTGGCATACGTCTGGATAGTCGGATAGCTGTATGTCACGCCAACGTCGGGCGCGTCACCGGCAGCCAACAGATTGTTCAGGACATCCACTTCCGTCCAGCGGGGAACCGGTCGGAAGACAACATCGACATTGTATGTTTCCTTCATGCCTTTCTTGATGAAATCAGTATAGAAATTGTCTTCAGGCTTGGATCCACCGACATTGCCACGGTCATATATTTCGACTGTGATTGTCCGCGGTGTAGTGAACCGTCCGTTGGCATCCAGTTCCGTAGCCGGTGCTGCGGCAACAGGAGCGGCTTCCCTGCTTCCCGCTGCAAACACCGCAAACGGCAAGAACATAGCAACCATAGCGACTACGAGAATCATCGCCACTCTTTTCTTCATGATAAACCTCCAATTTTTTTCTGAATTTAATTTCAGGTCATTCCTTGATTGCCCCTAAAGTCACCCCAGTTATGAAATATTTCTGTAGGAAAGGATAAACTACCAAAATCGGAACTGTAGCGAACATAATTGTCGCGGCCTTGAGGGTTTCATCAAGACCGGGTGGAGAGAATCCTTCCTGTGTGGCCGTTTCAATCGATGAAATAGCATTTATGATGTTGTAGAGCAAAAGCTGGATTGGATAATATCTCCTGTCATTCATGAACAAGAGCGCATCAGAGAATCCATTCCAGCGACCCACTGCGTAAAAGAGCGCGAGCGTGGCTATCACCGGCATGGACAGCGGCAGATATATCCTTACCAAAACGGTCACTGGGCCAGCGCCATCAATCTCCGCCGATTCCCGCAGGCTCTCCGGTATCGTATAGAAGAAACTGCGCATGATAATCATATTGAAAACGCTCAGGCAATAGGGAATGATCAGTACAAGCGGTTTATTCAGCATCCCCAGATCCTTGAGCAACAGGTACATGGGAATAGTTCCCGCGTTGAAATACATCGTGAAAATGATGAATGTATTGATGAGCTTCCGCCCCTTGAGTTTGTCAAAGACGAGAGGATACGCGCAGAGAGTGGTCATCACTAATGACAGGCACGTACCGATTACTGTAATGAACGCCGTCCAGACCAAGGATATTGTGTAACGGGAATCCCGAAGAACCAGCCGGTATGCGTTCAGATTCCATCCCTTTGGCCAGAATGTGACCTCATTGCGTATCAGCGCGGTGGAAGAACTCAGGGAACGAGCGGCAATGTGCAGCATGGGGAACAGACAAAGGAATATGGTAAGGACGCATATCAGGACGAGAACGATGTTTCCTCTCTGGTGCGACCGTGATGCAACCTTCATCCTTCCCTCCTCATACTATGCCGCGTTCGCCGGATCTCTTTGCGGCGGCATCCGACAGCAATAGGAAAATGACACAGACAAACGACTGGAACAGTCCGACCGCTGTGGTAAGTGAGAATTGAAGACCTCGTATGCCAGCGGAGTAGACAAATGTTGAGATGACGTTCGATACATTGTTCACAAGGGCATTGCGCAAAGCAAATGGTCGGTCAAACTCACTGCCAAGGATGCGGCCCAGATTCAAAATCAACAGGACGACAATGGTATTCATGATGCCCGGAATCGTGATGTACCGTATTTTTTGCATTCTTCCCGCGCCATCTATGTCCGCAGCCTCATACAGGGTGGGATTTATGCCTGTGATGGCGGCCAGATATATGATTGAGTTCCAGCCGACGCTTTGCCAGACTCCAAGCAGTATGTATGTGGCTACCCATGATTTCGACTCATTGAGGAATGGGATGGGACCTATCCCAATCTTCCCTAGCCAGACATTGACAAGCCCGGTATTGGGGGCGAAAAGCTGGAGCGCAAGTCCTGCGATGATAATCCAAGACAGGAAATGAGGCATGTATGCCACTGTCTGGGTAAAACGTTTGAGTCGTCTGAACGGCATTTCATTGAGAATCAGGGCAAAGATGATAGGAGCCGGAAACCCAATGACCAAATCCAGCAGGTTGAGCATGACAGTATTGCGCAGGGCATAAAGGAAGTCCCGGTTCTGGAAAGCCTGGATAAAATACTGCCACCCTTTATTATCGGCAAGCGACATCTTCCATGGGCTAAGTACGATACTGTATTTCTTAAAGGCAATCTGGATATACGTCATGGGGACGTATTTGAATATGGTAAAATATGCAAGAGGGAGAGCAAGCATCGCATACAAGGTCCAGTAACGGCTCATGTATGTACGGAACCGCCTGCCCCGTCCACCAATCTGGTGATGTCCGTGGGGCATAGGAATCTTTTTCACCTTTTCTCCTCCGAACTCATGACGTTGTCCGATGGTCACGACACACAACCTGTACTATCTTTTCAAAAGTCATACTCTCAATACAAGACAAATCATGTGGATTGTATTGACCTTCTTTAAGAATCTTATAAGAAACCAACAATGTCAATGAAAATTATTTTTCTGATGATTCATATAACTTTTTTCTTTTTAATGAAAAACCTCAAAATCATTGACGAGAATATTTCCATAATTTTTAGAAATTTGTCATTACAAATTAGTTTATGCTTGTATTCTATGACAATCCACGGTATATATTGAAAACAAGATGGAAGACATACATATGGACAACGGAGCCGCCAGTACCCTGAAATACATGGACATCGTGAACTGGGCAAATATTCAGATTGCCTCCGGAGTATTCCAGCCAGGAGAAAAACTCCTTACCGAAGCCAAGCTGGGGAGCAAGTTTTCATGCTCGCGCCAGACAGTCCGCCGTGCGCTGGAAATTCTTGAACAGAATGGGAAAGTCACAAGTATCCAAGGCAGCGGAACCTATGTCACGGAAAACGTAGCACTGCCGGGACAAGGCACGGACAGGAACAAAACGCCTTCTTATACCATAGGCACGGTCTTTGCGTTCATGGACAACTACATCTTTCCCAATATAATGAAAGGCATAGAAGGAGTTTTCACAAAAAAAGGCTATGCCGTACAGCTGGCATTGACAGACAATTCGGTGTCAAAAGAAGCCAGTGCTCTCCGTTTCATGCTGGCTCGTCCTCTTGATGGCTTGATTGTGGAGCCGACAAGAAGTGCCCTCCCCTGTACGAATCTCAATTTTTATCAGACTGCCATGGAACGAGGCATTCCTGTGGTATTCATTGATTCATATTATCCTGAACTGGCAATTCCCTATGTAGCACTTGATGACGCAAGAGCCGGATATATCGCGACACGCCATCTGCTCGATATGGGACACCGGAATATTTCCGGCATATTCCCTTACAGCAACAGACAGGGACATCTCCGGTATCAAGGATATGTCAAAGCACTCACGGAACGAGGCATCCCCGTGAAGGAAAGCCACATTACCTGGTATTCCCGCGAAACCATGAACCAATCGCTTCATAGCCCCCTGATGCTTGACATCCTGACAGAATGTACTGCCGTATTATGCTTCAATGATTGGATTGCCGTACAAATCAAGGATGTCCTCCGCAAAAACAACAAGAGTATTCCCGACGATGTTTCGGTCATAGGCATCGACGATTCCGAGCTTGCCCGACATACAGGGCTGACCAGTATCATCCACCCCGCATGGCAGCTTGGAGAAACTGCCGCAAGTCTTCTGTTGGGCAAAATCAACGGGAACAAGGTTTCCAGCGTCCTGTTGCCTCCCGCGCTGGTAGAACGTTCCAGCGTAAAAAAAATCGTGACATGATGAAGAAACTGCTGAACGGCGGCTGGGAGTTCGCGCTGGGCACTCCCGAGCATTTCTCCGCTGTGCGTCTGCCACATGACTGGTTGATTGCTAGCGAAGCGAACAGCACGAGGATGTGCGAAGCTCTCCGGAGAGGAGTAGAGGCGCAAGCCGAGACTCTGATGATATCAAATCCATCCAACCTGTACGCGCCGGGTATCGGCTGGTACCGCCGTACGTTGGATTCCAGCATGTTTCTGCATGGTCAGCGCGTCTTCCTTCGTTTTGACGGAGTCATGGGTGAAAGCACCTTGTTCGTCAACGGGAAAGAAATCGGATGCTGGAAATACGGATATACAGCGTTCGAGTTCGATATCACCGACTCTCTCAACTTCTCAGGAAACACCATCCTTCTGAAAGTCGAATACAACTCCCCATGCAGCCGCTGGTATACAGGAGCCGGTATTTACCGGGATGTCTGCCTGATAGTGAAAAATCCTTGCCACTTTGTTTCCGATGGCATCTATGTCACCACCTTCCTCACGGAAGGACAATGGACATTTGATGTCACTGCCGATGTCGTCACTGACTCCCGTCCCTATGAAATCACCCATGACTTGCTCGATGGCGGTAACCGCATTGAAGAATGGGACATCGACCATCCTCGTCTGTATACGCTCCGCTCGACTTTGCGAGTCGCAGGAGAAATCATGGACAGCGTGGATACCCGCATCGGTTTCCGCACGATTGAATGTACCCCTGATAGAGGCTTTTTCCTCAATGGACGGCATCTTAAGCTCCGGGGAGTATGTCTGCATCATGACTTGGGACTCTTGGGAGCTGCCGTACATACTGACGCCATCCGCAGGCAGCTTGCAATCTTCAAAGCCATGGGAGCCAACGCAATCCGTACCGCCCACAACCCTCCTGCCTCCATCTTCATGAGTATTGCCGATGAAATGGGATTCCTGGTCCTGTCTGAAATCTCCGACGTCTGGCATCACGCAAAGACACCTTATGACTATGCCCGTCATTTTGATGAATGGATAGAGAAAGATGTGGCGTCATGGATACGGAGGGACCGCAACCATCCGTCAGTAATTATGTGGAGCCTGGGCAATGAAATTCCGGATACCCACAAGGATCCTGAGAACGCAACACAAACCCTGCGGCGTTTGATGTCCCTGGTCGAACAACATGATCCCCGGCGGCATGCACGTGTGACCCTGTGCTCGAATTACATGCCTTGGGCAAACACACAGGAATGTGCTGACATCATCAAGCTCATCGGTTACAACTATGCGGAATACCTGTATGCCGCCCATCATGCCCTGCATCCTGACTGGATTATTTACGGCAGCGAGACCTGTTCGACCGTCCAGAGCCGGGGCATCTACCATTTCCCGCTTGAAGCATCCGTCATGGCAGATGATGACCTACAATGCTCCGCCCTTGGAAATAGCCGTACAAGCTGGGGCGCGGAAAACGTTGAATCCTGCATCAAGGCTGATGATGAAGCATTGTTTTCCTTAGGACAATTCGTCTGGGCAGGACAGGACTATCTGGGTGAGCCTACCCCTTATCACACGAAGAACTCCTATTTGGGTCATGTCGATACAGCGGGCTTCCCGAAGGACTCATATTTTATTTTCCAGGCCGCATGGACAGACTGGCGGGAAGCACCCATGATTCATCTCTGGCCATACTGGGATTTCTCTCCCGGACAGATGGTGGATGTACGTGTCTGCTCCAACGCTCCCACCGTCGAGCTGTTCCTTGACGGGACAAGCCTGGGAAAAAGAAATCTTTCTCCAGACATGACCGTGACAGATATCACTACGACATGGAAAATATCGTATCGTCCGGGAACCTTGAAAGCCGTAGCATATGGATCTTCCGGAGAAATCATCGCTGAAAAAACAAGAAGCTCCTTTGAGGATGCTCATATTATAAAACTTAATTCTTTACAAATAACAGAATTATCATTTATCACCATCACTGCGCTTGATTCCCGTGGCAACTTGGTTGAGAACGCCAACAGAAGAATCAATGTTTTGGTGAAAGATGGCGAACTGCTAGGCCTTGACAATGGAGATTCTACCGACTATGAACCCTATGGCTCCACAAGCCGACGGATGTTCAACGGCAAACTCCTGGCCATCGTAAGGGGGAGCAATCCAAGAATCGAGGCATCCTTCGACGACAAGGATATTCCTGTGAGAAAAATCGAGCTTGTGCAGGACGGCTGGCATGTCGAGGCACAGACATATCCACCTGACGCAACACATACTGACCTGCACTGGCGGGTGACCGATGAAAAAGGAATAGATACTCCCCTCGTGCAATTTCACGTAGCCAATGACCAAAGGAGCGTGGAAGTGGTTCCAAAAGGCGATGGTACTGTATATATCCGCTGCGGGACAAAAAACGGAAAAGGACATCTTGACTTGTATGCGCAGCGGGAAATGACAATCACAGGTAAGGGGAAACCCTTTTTGGATCCTTATTCCTATGTCTCCGGCGGTCTGTACAGTACGTGCAACAGAACATTGACCAATGGCAACGAACGGGGAATCGCTACGGCACGGGACGGGGAAAGTCACGTAGTCTTTGCGGACCTTGACTTTGGCTCTTATGGCTCTAATGAAATATCCCTGGACTTATTTCCGCTGGATGCCGAACCATTCACGTTTTCTTTGTGGGACGACATGCCTGGGAATGGCGGCATGAAGATTTGCGACCTCACCTATGACAAAGGTTCCATCTGGAACACCTATCAGAGAACCACCTATCAGCTACCCCGCCGACTTTCGGGGATTGTATCCTTCTGTCTGGTATTTCGACAGAAGGTACACATAAAGGGTTTTGTCTTCACTCGTCTGGAAAAGGCTTTTCAGCGTCTGAACGCAGGTGAATGTGACAGTATTTCCGGCGATACATATGTTGTCCGAAACGGGTGCGTGCAGGAGATAGGGAATAATGTGTCCCTCGTCTTCAAGGACATGGACTTTGGCGTGGACGGAGCAATGCAGCTTGAACTTTGCTGGAAATCACGGATTCCCCACAATTCAGTCAGGGTAACATGGGAGGGCAAAAGCCGCCACGCCACCATGGTCGAGCTTTCAGGTTCAGAAAGCTACATACAGGAGATTTTTCCCTTAGGAGAAACAATCAGAGGCAGAAAAACAATAATTCTCGAATTCCTGCCCGGCTGTATCATTGATGTAGCCTGGTTGAGATTCTTGCCGTGAGGAGAACAGGAAAATGGACTGCACTGAACCGGTCATGAGAACCGATGAGCATTTTGTCACAAAACACGCCATGATACTTGCCTTGAAAAACAAGAAAGCGGAAACCGTCTTTCTTGGTGATTCCCTGACACGCCGCTGGGAAGAGCATGAAGATCTGTGGAAAAGATTCTTTTCCCCCTATACACCGGAAAATTTCGGCATAGGAGGTGATGCCATAGAGAATATACTCTGGAGGGTCATGCACGGAGAACTGGATGGCATGTCACCACAAGTCATCGTCCTGCTTGTGGGAACCAATAATCTTGATGTGAATACCACCGAGGAAATCGGAGAAGGCATCAGGAACCTTGTCACTGTCATCCGGCGACGACAGCCTGCCGCGCAGCTGCTGCTCCTTGGCCTGTTGCCGCGCAATCCCGGCAGCACAGGCATGACCTATACTGACAGGATTACGGCAATAAACAAGAATCTGGAAGAATTTGCCCAAAGCCAAGACAATGAATCCGTCCATTATTCTGACCTGGGTTCAGTCCTGTCAACGGAAAACGGAGGACTCAATCCCGCATGTTCGGATGACGGACTGCACTTGAACGCCCATGGTTATGAACGGATAGGCCCCCCCGTGGCATCTCTCATTGCAGGACTTTTCAAAAGACCTGTCAGCAAGACGACAGGGCATGACTGCCCAACTGCATGACTCATGGAACAACGACAATAGGCATCAGTCCGTCCGGAGATATTCCAGTTCAACCGGCTTGATTCCACAGAGAGCGATGCTACGGGAATCCGGCTGTGAAAAACCTACATGGAACAGGAATCGCCTTCCGCCAGGAATCCTCCTGCCTCCCTCGTCCACGACCGTGAACGCCTCTGGTTCAATGACAATTGTCCTTGACGTTTTTTCTCCTGGCGCAAGTGTAATTCTCCTGAAGCCTGCGAGAGCATGATTTATGACCGCCAGCGGAGAATCCATGTCCTTGACATAAACTTGGACAACTTCTTCCGTCGTCCGCCCGCCATCGTTGCGGATATCCACCGTTATCTCCACGCCGCCATCCGCCGTTTTCCCTGAGATCCCCGCACTGACAATGGAACATGGAGAATACGTCAGGCCATATCCGAACGGATACAGGGCATTTCCTTTCATGTAGCGGTATGTCCGACCCGCCATGCTGTAATCCTCAAAGGCAGGAAGTTCGTCAGCCGACGCATAGAAGGTTACAGGCAACTTTCCCGCCGGAGCCCGTCTGCCGAACAGGACATCGGCGACCGCCTTGCCTCCCATGGCTCCCGGATACCAAATTTGCAGGATGGCCTTGAGGTTTTCATCATTTTCCCTTCCTCCGAGAGTAAGCGCACTCCCTGATGCAAGAAGAAGTATGACTGGCTTGCCAACCGTGAGCATCGTATCAAGCAGAAGCTGCTGGCGTCCGGGCAAGGACAGGTTTGGCTTGTCTCCCGAACCAAAACCGACCTCGACATCCCCCTCCTCTCCTTCCAAGGTTGCATCCAGACCAAGGCAGAGGACGACGACATCAGCATGTTGGGCAGCGGACACGGCCTCGGCCAGCCTGTCATTCCTACCTGACAGCGATGAATGGAAGTTCTTGTATAAATGGCATCCTTCGGAATACCACACGCGGACGGAATCACCCACCAAATCCTGTATTCCCTCAAGGACAGTCACGTAACGGGATGCCGTCCCATTGTAGTTACCTTCAAGCATCTTCCTGCTGTTCGCATTTGGCCCAATGACGGCAATTGATGAGATTTTTTCCATCTCAAGAGGCAGTAGACCATCATTTTTCAACAGGACAAAAGAACGGGAGGCCGCTTCAACAGCAAGCTGATGATGTTCAGGAGTATCGTTTTCTTCATATCCAATGGAATCATATGGACAGTCATCGGCCATCATGCCCATCATGATCCGTGTCGTGAATAGCCTCTCGACCGCCTCGGTTATCTCATCTTCACTAATCAACCCTTCGTCAACGGAAGAACGCAGATGTCGGGCAATCTTTCCCGCGCAAAGATTACACCCCGCTTTCAGAGCCACGGCCATGGTGTGGGCTTCGTCAGCGACATAATGATGATGCTTGAAAATATCTTCAAGAGCCTCATAGTCAGAAACGACGTGGCCCTCAAAACCCCATTCACTCCTGAGGATATCACTGAGCAGTTCATGGCTGGCACAGGCAGGAACACCATTGACCCTGTTGTACGCTCCCATGACAATCTCAACCTGGGCTTCCTTCACAGCCGCCTTAAAAGCTGACAGATATGTCTCATGAAGATCCTTCTGGCTAACGCGGGCATCAAATTCATGACGGAGAGCCTCCGGCCCGCTATGTACAGCAAAATGTTTTGCGCATGCCGCGGCTTTCAAATACTTTCCGTCCCCTTGGATGCCACGGATGAACGCGACGGCGAGACGCGCTGTCAGGTAGGGATCCTCCCCGTATGTTTCCTGTCCACGCCCCCAGCGCGGATCACGGAAGATATTGACGTTCGGCGACCAGAAGGTAAGCCCCTTGTAGATGTCCCGGTCGCCGTGGCGGACAGCTTCATTGTACTTTGCCCGACCCTCGGTCGAGATGACAGCTCCTATCCGTTCCATCATGTCGGAATCAAACATCGCGGCAAGACCAATGGCCTGGGGAAAAACCGTCGCTATTCCGGCTCGCGCTACACCGTGCAGAGCCTCATTCCACCAATTGTATTCCGGGATATCCAGCCGGGGAATGGCCGATGCCCTGTAGTCTATCTGGGAAATCTTCTCATCTAATGTCATCCGGGAAACAATTCTCCGGGCAATCTTCCAGGCATCAACCCGGAACATTCTCTTTTCCATAAAGACTCTCTCCTTGTCATTCCCGCACCATCCACAGTGAAGCCAGGAAACATAATCATATCTTCGCTTTCAAAGACTCCGTCCGCTCAGCTCATTCCTTCAAAGCTCCCAGTGCAACACCGGATATGATGTACTTTGACAATAGGAAGTAAATGATGAACAAAGGCAGTACCGTCAGGGAAAGTCCCAGATACACCGAGCCAAATTCCGTCTTGTAGATATCACCCCTGAGAAGACTCACCATGATTGGCATGGTGTACTTCGTCTTGTCCGTAAGCAGGATTAATGGAAGGAAAAGATTGTTCCAACTGGCCACGAAGGAGAAGATTGCCTGGGTAGCGAGCGCCGGTATCATAATTGGCAGGACTATCCTGTTGAAGATATAGAACTCGCCCGCCCCGTCAATCCTGGCGGAGCTTACTATGTCAAGCGACAAAGCTCCCATGAGGTACTGACGCATGAAAAAGACCATTGCGGGTGAAGCTATCGCCGGCAGTATCAGAGGCAAGAAATTATTGGTCAGTCGCAAGCTGTACATGAACTGATAGAATCCTATGCTCGATACCTGCGCGGGAATCATCAGCACACACATGATGACCGTAAAGAACGGCTGCCTCATCTTCCAGCTATAAGCGACAAGAGCGTATGCGGTAAGGGATGAGAAATATACGGAAAAGAAAGTAGCTCCGGCGGAGATGGTCAATGAATTCAGAAACCCGACCAGTGGATTGAAACTTTTGCCGAGCAATATCTTGAGATTGCTGAAAAAAAACCGGGAAGGCAATAATGCCACAGAGCTTTGCTGTATTTCATACGTGCTTCGCGTAGCATTCATGAACATCACCCAGAAGGGGAATATGCTTAGCACTGCCAGGAAGAAGCAGGCAATGTATATTACTGTCTTGGTCGTGATACGGGACATTCTTAGTGACTTGCTCATACCTCAACCTCCCGTATGGTTTTCATGCTTCTCATCATGGCCTTCTTCTCCTTCCTGCGCCGGGCTGCATCCTTGTCCCTCATTATAAGGAAAAGGATACCGGACAGAATCATGATAAGGATGAACATAATCATGCTGGCAGCGGAGGCTCTGTTGTACAGGTAACTTCCACTGAAAGCCTGATTGTAGATGAAGACACTTGTGGTGAGCGTTGCGTTGTCAGGCCCTCCAAGGAGGAAAAGCCTGGGAATATCGAACATCTGCATGCCCCCGATCAGACTGGTGACCAAGGTATAAAGCAGAATCGTGCGCAGGTTAGGAAGTGTTATGCGGAAGAAAATCTGAGGCGCTGAAGCCCCGTCGATTTCCGCGGCTTCGAACAATGTGGGATTGATGCCCAGCACTCCCGCTATGAGTATTATCATCGTATTACCGTACCACATCCAGAACTGGATGAATCCGACGATGCCGCGGGCAGTCCATTTTTGGACAAGGAAATATATCGGACTGTCACTCAGTCCCAGCATCATAAGCAGGTCATTGACCGGTCCTTTGGGATAACCGAACAGGGAATTGAAAAGAATTGCTATCGTAGCTGCCGTGATGATGTTCGGCATATAGAACAAGACCTTGAACGCACCCTGCCCTCTCACCTTGAGGCTGTTGTTTGTGAACCATGCGGTGAGCAAAAGCGCAAGCAGTATCTGTGGAATGAAATTCATAATCCAGATAAGAAAGGTGTTGGATAAGGATTTCCTGAAAGATGGATTGGCAAGAATCAACTTGAAATTCTGAAACGGGTCTTCAAGAAAGGAAAACGCCGTCCGGCCTATGCCCCGGAGATCAGTGAAGCCGATGATGATAGTATAAATAAGTGGATACAGGGAAAAAAGAAGAAATATAAGTACGAATGGGATGGAAAAATAATAACCATACTTTGCATAATTGATGCCTTTTTGCCTCATGGCCCTCACCTCCCGGTATACAGAAGCCATGCCGTCGCTCATACCGACGGCATGTTCTGTCCCTCCATGCGGACGTACTAGTTGACTATGATGTCAAGATTGTCCGCGACCTGCTGCTTGAAGTCTGCAATCGCCTTGGCGCGACTCTTGTTGCCCGCGGTATATTCACGGACCTGTCCACGCCAGTAATTGTTGATTGTCTCATCATATTGCGTCAGGTTCTTGCCTGTGGCGAATGTCCCTGCGGGAATAAATACATCAAACATGTTCTGACCGCCCAGGAACGGGAGTGCGCCGTCAGCCTTCTTCATCACAGTACCGGAAGCAACCGTATCCTTGGTTCCGCCAGGTCCTGCGAGAGTGCCGGTTGCCCAGTAATACTGGAGACCGGTATTGGAGCTGTCAAGAGTGATCCATTCTATGATGTCCCCGACCGCGTCCTTGACCTTGCTGTTCTTATTGGCAAGAATCCACGTACCACCCCAGAAGAATCCGACAGGAGGCTCACATACCGCCCAATCCCCATACGTCCCTTCACCAGGCTTCGAACCACCGGAGTTACCGGCCATCACATAGTTAATCAGCCATGCCGGGCCGAAGAAGCCCAGAACCTTCTGTTGTCCAGCGTCCTTCATGTCCGCGAACCATGCGTCCGTCCAGTCTTGGGAATCACTGTGCCAGCCATTGTCCTTAAGAGCCTTGGAGATATCAAGGAACTGCTCGCGCAGAGGATCGATGTACAGCTTGCCATCGACAATCCAGCCTTTCTCTGAACTGTTCTCAACCGCGTGCCAGACATCACCATCTCCAGATACAATACCATAACCCTTTGCCTTGAGTTCCGCGGCAGCTTTGAGGAACTGATCCCAACCTGGGCCGACCTTTGTCTTGATTACGGACGGATCATCCGTACCCCAGACTGCTTTCGCTATGGAACGACGATAGATGAATGCACCGCCTGTCGCCTGATAGCCCAAAGCCACTAGTTGTCCATTTGGATTAGTGCCGATATCGACAGTATATTGGGCGATATCGGATTCTTTCAGCAGGCGGTCAACATCAATGCCGAGATCCTTGTAAGAGGCCGCCAAGTGAGCCGCATCACCTTTCGTATACTTCAACACGAAAGCAGCCTCAGCCGTATAGATATCGGGAGCATCGGCGCTGCCGCCGGTCAAAGCCATGTCCAAGGCCGGCTGGTAGGCACCGTCCGTCGTGGCGATAATCGTTGTTTTAATCTCATACGGGAACTCAGGATGAAGCGCAAGGTACTTGTCCAGCATCTTGGGAACTTCATCAGTAAAACTCCACAGATTGATCACCTGTTTTCCTGGAGCCGCGCTTTTCTCAGCAGATCCACCCGCAAACACTTGGATACTGATGCAAGCCATCAGCAGCAAGCATACGAAAAAAACCACTTTTTTCTTCATAAAAGTCCTCCTCTATGAAAATTTCACTTTGTTTCAGGAAAAATTCTCCCTGTTTCCTGTCCTTCACTCCTATCTTTCATGATGCTTCGGCATCTTGAGACCTGTAAACAAACCACACGGGACCAACCACAGGATTGATGTCACCAAACGTGGATAGAAACGTGAGCCCATATCCCTGCCTGTGGAAGAATCCACTTGGTCGGTCATACCGGTGCCTGCGCTTCCTGTGAACTGCCATTTCCAATGATGCTCGTCCCGGCGAATCAGCTCCTGGGGCAGTTCCAGTATCTGTTCCGCAATAAACTGATTGAGGAAAATCTTGCTCAACCATGTATTGCGACTTGTAGATGAAAGCTTCCATCCTCCGCTGATGGAATCCAGACAGATGCCAGGTTTCAGGACGGTTAGCAGATGGGTTCTCAGGAGACTGATAAATTCCCCGTATGGCCCGTCAGGAAGGACAACGGGAGACGCCCCGGTAAAGAATGGGTAAATCATGCCTTCGACTGCCGGTATGATACGCGATCGGTTGCCTCCCTCGAAAACAGCTGGAATGAACTTCTCATCCTCGATGAAACATGCGCTGACCGTCCGTGAAATCTTCTTGGCGGCATCCTGCGCCCGTAGGGAATTTTCCTTGTCCCCGGCACGTTCAAAAAATGATGAAATGCTGACGAACGCGCCCCAGGCTTTCACTGCAAGATAAAGATTGTTACGCGCCTGACCCAGACTTATATCAAGGGAGTCATAGGTCGTGATTTCCGCGCCACCTTCACAGAGATCGCTGTCCACGTCCATGATGCCATCTCCATTTGCATCCCGTGCAATCAAGGAATCCATGGCGAGTATCAGAACCTTCTTATTGTCCGCCGCCCATACGGTGTCATTGGCGTTATAGGAATAGAGACAAGCCGTCAGCATCCAGTTGAGAGTTTCCTCATAGCTCATGTAGCTGAAACAATCGACAAGACCGGACAGTTCATAAACGGACCTTCCCTGGGGAGTGAAGCAGTCAGCTCCCCCCTGGTCATGGGAGAACGCAATGCCATACGCATCCCTGTACAGCGACTGTCGCTGGAGAAAGTCCAGCTCATTGCGCACGGTCCACGGAGAGAAAATCAGCTCATAGAATGCCTGGTCAACGGTAAGATCGAGCGTGTTCATCATCTGGTACTCGCCTTCATTGACAACGAATACCGGTGCTCCCGTGTCATCAAGAAGCAGCTCGGTATTGGCACAATATGCATGCGTCGAGGCCGCAACGATGATTTTCTGCATCTCGGTCAAAGGGGAAGAATCAAGCAACTCATCCATGGCGACTGAACGGGCAAGCATCTGTATCTTATTTTCAAGCGCAAATTCAAGAACTTCCTCAAGGTCTTTGAAAAGAGCGGTATAATATCTGCGCATCGGCAATCCTGTGGTCACTACGCCATCCTCATAGACGCCAAGAGCAATGGTGAATGTCCGTTTTACCCCCGGAGGGACATGGAATCTGAGCCCTCCTTCCCGCGCAAGCCGCCTGAGCTGAAGGCTTTCATTGAAAGCAGCATCAACGGATTTCCAGTCCATGATTTCAACGACATTATCTTCTGGAAAAGTGGCGAAACCATATTTCACGCCCGCTGCCATCCCGGACAGACGTCCATCAGTCGCATCGGAAAGCGGTCTGCGGATGCCCTGCAAACCGAAATACCCCACTGCCTCATCTTGTCCATCTGTATTGTCCAGACAAAACTCCACCAGCAAAGCCGGACAAGCGGAAAGACGAAAGTCCTCCATGGATGTCGTGGCAGGATCTGGCACTGGCCCGAAAAAAGAACGGATGGAGACTGTCAGGATACCTGCATGCCATGTCTCACCGCCTAAAGTGGTGGTTCTTTCGACCTGCTCCATGGGAAATGTCGTGAACCTGCGCATGCGCATTTGCTTCGGGGTGGATTCATCAGTGTCGTGGGTACTGTCATCCTTGTAGGCAGTGCTGTCCAGGCCCTCGTTTCTTTCCGTCACGAATGGCAGCAGCACAGGTTCCTCATTGCCAAGCTTATAGCCCATGTACACATTCCGTCCGGGCGGCTGCACATCTCCCGTCACAAAACCGCCCCCATTGTTTGCGCGTCCGATGACAAAGGAAGAATAGGCTCCCCACATTCCATGCTGGGCATAATGATCTTTAGCGTTTTTCTGTTGCACACATGTATCCATCTCGTTGTCCTCGCATACACACGATACTATTGTTCGTATATGCCCGGAACCGGAGATATTACCGTTTTTTCATTAGGTGATTTCCCCTAGGGATGGATGAATCATTCAGATATTTCCGGCAATCCAGTCGAACGCAAGCCGGCGCAGTTCTCCTGCCGTAAGGAGTCCCAGACGGTTTTTCATCCTGTCCTGGTGGGCATTGATGGTCTTTACGGAGAGATTCAGCCGGGTAGCGATATCCGAAGCGCCGTAGCCTTTGCCGATGAGGGAAAAGATTTCCAATTCACGATTGGTGAGCGCAATCCGGGGATCTATGGAAGATCTCAGTCCGGATGAAATATTCTCTACGAGACGATTGCGAAGATTGTCACTGATTGCCAGCCGTCCCGCAAGGACATCGGTTATGGCATCAATAAGCCTTTCAGGTGTTTCATGTTTCATGACATATCCCTTCGCGCCCGAACGGACAGCCCGTTCACCATATAAATTTTCATCATGCATCGAAAGAACAAGTATCTTGAGCGCAGGCCAGGAAGTCCTGGCGCTGGAAACGAGGTCAAGTCCGCTTCCGTTCTGTAGGGAAATGTCGATTATTGCCAGATATGGGAGGGTCTTCGCAATCATATCCGTTGCTTCCGCCACGGTGGAAGATTCCCCGACACATTCCAGGCCCAGCCTCTGCTCTATGAGAAGGCTGACCCCTTTCCTGTACAATGGATGGTCATCTACAATTATGAACTTTTTCATTTTCTCCCACCCCCTATCTTGATACCCTGCAAGATATCGATGTGCCTTCCGGCGATGTCTGTATCCTTAGCAGGCCACCTATCATGTTCGCCCGGTACTTAAGTATCTTGAGTCCCATTCCCTGCCCGCTCTCCTGTTCAGAGGCTTCCATGCCGTGACCATCATCGGAAATCTCGACAGTCACCATCCCATGATCCATATACAGTCCTATCTTCACGTTCTCAGCATGAGCATGCCGGATGGCATTCGACAGGGCTTCCTGGATGATGCGGAACAACTGGAGAGCTTTTTCAGGACGACGGACAAGGAAATCCTCTTGCACATCCACATGGATGGACGGTGAGCCTTCCCGTGACGAACGGGACGCGGCAAGCCGTCTTACGGCTGTGGCCAGTCCGTTGTCTTCCAGCTCTACGGGATACAGGTTCCGTGCAATCTTCTTGGCATTCTTCGCCGTGTTCATCGCGGTTTCCGAAATCTGACGCGCTCGAATCCTTTCCTGCTTCAATCCTTTTTTTCCCAAGGAATCTTCAAGCGTCGCGGCAAGGATTCCGATTCCCGCTATATCCTGGCACAACTCATCATGGATATCCTGCCCGATACGGGTCATGATGTCGTTGGACACATCAAGTATCTCGCGTTCCAAATTCTTGCGTTGGGCTATTTCTACTTTCAACTTGTTGTTCGCATAGGACAATTCGGCAGTCCTGCGCCCGACTTCTTTAGCCAGTGCTTTTTCCCGATCCCTTTCACTTGCCATGACACGGGCACCCTTGAGGCTGATTGTCAGCAAGTCACGGAGCGTGGCATAGACATGACGATCCTGTGCTCCAGTGGAACACACAAGGTATCCTATCGGTTCTTCTCCGAATTGCAAAGGTTCGCACACGAAAGAAGCAAAGTCATCAGGCAATCCCCCCGGAAGCATTTCCTGCGTCCGGAACCTGAACCCATAGGGAGCAAGAATGCGGGTTTCGTTCCCTTGAGTCGTCATCAAAAGCTCTGACCATGTGGGATCTTTCGTGTCAAACATGACGACCGAACAAAAACATATACCCAACTGGCGGATACCCCGTGCCAGTTCCTTAAGTATCTTTTCCATGCTGAACGAACTGATGAGCGCGGACTGCACATCCTGCAACAAAGCGTTGCGCGTCTCGCCCGCCACCCTCCGGGACATCTGATGACGCAGTTGGTTTTCCAGCGTGAAAGAATGTACCTTCCCTGAATCTCTCCCCTTCGGCTGCATGCATCCGCAGGAAGTGCGCAAGACAAATGTCGAGACAAGCTGACGGTCATCTTCTTCGGCAGGTTCGAGAATACCAAGGATGCGGGCTAGTTCCCTGACAGCTCTCTCCCCCAGTTCTCCTGCCGGTTGATGGATCGTTGTCAATGGGGGCAGGGAATACAAGCTGTCCTCTATGTCGTCGAATCCGGTCACGGAAACTTGTCCTGGGACTGCCAGTCCTTGCTCCGTCAACGCCCTGATGCTTCCCATTGCCATTTGGTCGTTTGCTGCCACGACAGCATCCCATTCCCAGCGTTTCTCAACAAGAGAACGCACTATGGCATAGGCTTTGTCTTCAAGGAAATCACCGTGCAGGACAAGTGGCCGCTGTCCATCAGGAAGGAGCATAGCGTACGTATCCAGAAATTCCTTGAGTCTCTGTTCGCTTTCAGGATGTCCGAGAGGTCCTGCCAGAAAGAGAAAACGCTTGCGCTGATGCCCTTCAATCAGATGACGCGTCACGACAGCGATCCCCCCGGACGTATCGGCGCATATGCCGGGAATCCCTGGGAATCTGACTCCTACAGTCACCGTCGGGATATCATGGAATGCCGTCATATATCCGGATATCCTGTCGTGTGAAAAAATCGAACCCATGGTATTGGTCATGATGAGCAAGCCATCCAGTTCCGTGCGTGCGGCTAAAGCAAAAGCAGTGTCATCGAGAGAGCCTGCCTTGTTCTGTGTCTCAAGGTTTGCCCCAACATAGAAAACATTGGACATGCCCAGCTTCTCCGCCTCACGAGCCGCACCATTCCAAACGGCATATTGGTATGATTCATCAAACTGGGATGCAAGGAAACCAAGACGAAGTTTGCTTTTTTTCTTTTTCTGATTCTTGACCATCCTGAGAATTATACATGGTTTATCCATGAAATGCTCGGTAATCCTGCTGGAGATGCAGATGTTTTCACAGGTACAAGGACATCAGGCGTCTTTTTCTGCTTTTCCCAAGCGTTCAAGCATCCGCGCATGAACCACATCTGGGGTTCCCGTAGCATCAATATCGAGCAACAGTCCTCTCCTGCGGTAGTAATCAATCAGAGGAGTGGTCTGTTCCTCATACACCTCCAACCGGTGGAGTATGGCTTCTTCCTTGTCGTCCTCGCGCTGGATGAGCGGTTCGCCTGTCTCATCGTCCACCCCGTCCCTCTTGGGAGGGTTGTAAACCAGATGATATATTTTTCCCGTACTCTTGCTCATTCTCCTGCCGGACAAGCGTCTTACAATGCTTTCCTTGTCAAGAAGGAAATTCACGACATGATCAATCCCGGAAATCCCTGCGAGAGCCTCTGCCTGTGCAATGGTACGAGGGAACCCGTCAAGGATATATCCTCTTTCCGCGTCAGCCTCAGCCAGCCTGTCCTTGACCATTGCGACAGTCACATCATCAGGAACAAGATTGCCGGCCGCCAGGATATCCCTCACCTTCTTGCCTAATGCCGTCCCCATGCGGATGTTCTTTCTGAAAAGCTCTCCCGTCGAAACATGCGGTATCGACAGAGATTCCTTGGCCAATGCCGCAATCGTACCTTTTCCTGCTCCCGGAGGACCTAGAAACACAAGTTTCATAATCATCAATCCTCATCATCGCCTGTGGTTTTCGGTCGATGCGTACCGGCCGCACGTCAAGTATAGCGCATCTGGTCTTTTTTGTCTTATGTTACATTGCGGAATTCCCCGGTATCAGTTACACTTTCGCACGGTATAGCCTGACGCCTATAATCCGTTCGCACGGAAACAAGGAGACTCCATGAACAAAATCGTACTCCATGCCACTGACCTGGACGGTTATCTCAGGGACAGCGACAAGGAAAAGATTGCCCGCGCCGATTCCATGTATGAAACATCGCTCGCATGCTGCAAAGCAATCGAAACGGCCTCGACTCCTGCGGAAAAAGAGAAAGCGGAAGCAGCATTGGTGGAAAGCGCCGCGCAAATCGGAAAATTCCTCAAGCATGTATGCTCTGAAGAACCGAATATCCATGTCTATTCCTTTGAGACCCCTCGCGAGCAGCACGGCGGCGCCAGCCGAATCATTGCAAAACTGAGGGATCCCCGTACATCCCATGAAGAATTCCTGTACTTCATCCAGAGGGCTTATGAATTGATGTTCGCCCATGTCTATTCCGATGCGGCGCTGCCCCGAAAAAGGAGCATCATCACCAAAACTCCGGTGACTTTCCCCATCCGCAACTATGCTGTGCATCGCATACCGGATGTAGATGAAATGATCAAGAATACCGTCATGTGCGTCATGCTGAGGGGCGCGCTCCTCCCTTCCATCATCATCAGCAAGGAAATCCAGGAATATTCCTCCGATGACCATGTCACCCCATTTGCGCTTTTCAGAATCAAACGCGATGATTCAAAAAGCGAGAAGAACATGGACTACATCCTTGACCTTGACCGTTCATTCTTCAATCTTGAGAAACTCGATGGAAAGGATTTGATTTTCGCCGATCCAATGAATGCCACAGGAGGTTCCCTTGTCACTATCGTCACCTATCTGAAAAAACAGGGCATCCATCCAAAATCAATCACGTTCATCAATGTCATCAGTGCTTTGAAAGGTTCCCTGCGTATAGTGAGAGCCATAGAAGATGCTTCCGTGCATACCCTTTGGATGGATCCGTCGCTCAACGACCAAGCGTATATCCTGCCCGGACTTGGGGACGCAGGCGACAGGCTGAATGGCGCTGATACATCTGTGAACTCACGAAACATGATTCAGCTGATGGCTGATTACGGAAGTGGCATCATCAACCTGTATAGAGCCCAAGTCAAGGAAATCGAACAGACAGTATTGGGATATTAATTCCAAGGAGCCCCTATGAAAAAGGCCGTCATCATCCTGACTTTTTTTTCGTTCCTTGTCCTTGGCGGTTGCGTGTCAGTTTCCCAACAGCGGGAAACCCTGCTTGCCAAGGCTAATATCTTGCTCAGGGAAGGTAACCGTGAAGATGCGGAAGCCGTCTATCGGCAGATAATCGAGGACTTCGATGATGACGGACGGGCGGGATACAACCTTGTTGCGTTGCTGATGTTCGATGCACGATATGAAGAAGCCTCCGCCATAGCCATGGAAATGTATTCATTGTACCCGGAGAAGATTGAATTTCCAAAAGCCGCCGCCCGTGCCTATACTCTGGCGGGAAATCCTGACGAAGCAGGGAACATCTGGTCCCAACTTGCCGATGCTTACCCCACGGACGGCAACGTACTCAAAGACACCGCTCTCTTTTTCAAAGAACAGGGAAACCTCATCATGTCAAAAGAAATGGCTTTCCGTCTTCTGGAACTCGCCACGCATGATGCGCTGGCATTGGAAATCCTGGCTGCCGCGACAGAGGATGACGGTGGTGCGGAGCCGTGGAAGTCTTTGGCAGAAGATTCCAGATACCTGTCCCGGATTACATGGAATGAAACGCCCTAGGAAAGTGCCTTCAGGGAAAGGATCTTGTCCATTTCAGTGCGCACCATGGCGTCACATCTTTCATTATGCTCGATTCCCGCATGCCCCTTCACCCAGTGCCACGTCAAGGGAAGCCCTGCCGCAAGCTCATCCAGAGTAAGCCAGTATTCCTTGTTCTTTACGGGATCCCTGGAAGCTGTGCGCCACCCGTTCCGTTTCCAAGCGAGAATCCATGTAGTGATTCCGTTTTTCACATATTGGCTGTCGGTTCGGACGGTAATTGAAGATGGAGAAAGGGTTTTAGCGCAGCGTAACGACTCAATGACAGCATTCAGTTCCATCCTGTTGTTGGTCGTGAGGTCTTCTCCTCCGCTGCCTTCGGCAATCAAGGAACCGTTCTTCAGAATCAGGTATGCCCAGCCTCCCGGACCGGGATTACCCGAACAGCCGCCATCAGTATATATTGTCAGATCATTCATTGCATTGCTACCTATAAATGGCATGATACAACGACCAGCCAAACGGGGTCAACGTCACATCAGTCACGTAATCCGGTCTTCTTGATGATATGGTAACCGAACTGAGTGCGGATTGGCGCGCTGACTGCTCCGTGGGATAATTTCTGTACCGCACGCTCAAATTCCCCCACCATCTTTCCAGGACCGAACCAGCCGAGGTCGCCCCCTTTGCTCTTGCTGGGGCAGGTTGAATGTGTCCGGGCAAGAGAGCTGAAATCAGCGCCTCCTTTAATCTGCGCGTAAAGCCTGTCGGCCAGAGCTTTTTCTTTCACCAGAATATGACTTGCTTTCCATTCCATGACGAACCCCTATCATCCGTTGCATCCATTGTATTGTATTCCATTCATGATACCCTGAAATTACCTGTTTTTCCAGCACCGGCCATATTCTACCTGTACTCTGCCTGTACTCGACATAGCAAAAAAACAAGCTTTAAATCATGAAAGAAACAAAAACATCACACAACTGACATGCTATATCCATAGAACTCACGTCCTTTTAATACATGCTATAAACAGCTTGTCTGCCTTGGTGTAGAAGGAGTGGTGGGGTTCCTCTGTGCAAAGGGGAACCTCAGCTTTTTATCCTTCTTGTTTGCTGATTTGTCCGGCCTTGAGCATGTCCATGTAATATCGGCTTTCAATCGCCGATTTTTTTATGCCCAGAGTATTCAACATCTCCTGAAGATTCTCTTGGGCCTTCTTCACGTCTTTCACATCTGGAGCATCGGGCAATACGTACTCCATCTCAAGGAACCAGCCCAAAGGCGAAACTTCCAGCAGCTCAAGATGCAGAGGGAAACCATGAGTTCCTTTTTCCGTAATCCACCAAGCCCATCCCCGCTTTTCTTTCCTGATGTATTCCTGCATGCCCAAAGCGGAACAGAAAGCGAATACTTCCTTCTCTTGCTGTATGTCAACGAAAAATTCCTGTTCGCAGTTGTTTTCAATCCCGTCTGACTGTCCATGAACCTTATGCGTGAAAACAATGCTTCCCTCTTCCTTTTCCTGCTCTCTGTGTTCCTTCACACTACGTACACGAAACCAAGGCCCTCCATGCAGAGGATGGGTGTAATAGACATCTTTCTTGGCAATGACACGGGGAGAAGAAATGCCGGGCAATGTGGAAATAAGCGCTTTTAGAACAAACGGTTCCGTGACACGCGCTTTCAGTTCTATTTCCGAGGACATATCAATCCTTCCACGGAAAAATCATGTTCTTAATGGAACGATGACCGACCTTCTCTCTCTCGTCAAAAAGCAAATCCTCCCAAGGAATATGCTTGCGGTCAGTTTCCGGATGTTCTTCCAGATAATCGTACTTGAACATCAGCAGCTTCACGGCAACCTGACGGCTGAGCAGTATTCCCCCCGTTCCGGGAGTCAGACCGACAAGAACAAGAGACAAGACGCCGGATATGATTCCGTGAAAAATCAGAAACAACGAGAACCCCAGGTTGTCCGCCAAGAGAATGAAACACTTGCGGAAAGTCTTCATGGGACGGTCGCCGCTCATGCGGCAAGCAAGAGGAAAGAAATATTGCATGGCAAGACCGACAATGACGAATACCCAGAAGACAAACATACCAAAGATGAAAGCAAGCGTCGTATTCTGGAGAAAATAAAAAGGTAATACAAAGAAAACAATGAGAATCAGCGCGGTATTGATGAAGAAATGCAGGACGCCATGTCTCCAGAGACGGGAAAACCCTTCCTTGAGCGCCCTGAAACCTTCCCGCTTGTAATCAGCATACAGGCACGTCTGCCATGAAACCACCGCGCAATAGAATGAATAGACAGCTGAGATGATGACCAAGGCTATGATTCCCACAACGGAGTAGCCGTCAATGGCCATCAAGGACATCCCGCCATAGGCTCCCACGAAAACCAGCAGGAAACCCAAATTGTGTACGACAAGTCCGATCAGATTGTCCCATCCATCAAAAAAAGCCTTCTTTATGAAAAAGCCGACCATTCACATCCCTCCTGCCGTGCATCTGATACAAGAACCATATCTTTCCCCTCCAAGGTAATGCCAATCCCTGTATTGGACAAGTGGAGCATTAGGGAAAACATGGGAAACATCATTATTTCGTAAAACGGCCGCGCAGGGCAATGGCAACGATAATTTCCATCACCACTGCGAAAGCTCCCAGCCCTGCAAGGACGAGCATCACGGTAGGGAACCCAAGATGTTCATAGACAAACCCACCGCTTGCCGCGCCGATAATCATGCCGAAGGTAAGCAGGACTTCATGAATCATCATCCGACGTGCCCGATGTACGCTACCCGACGCTCCGTGGAATATGCTCATGGTATATGCGGTGGCAAAGACGCTGCCGAACACAACAAAGAAAGGTATGTACATCCATACCGTAGTGATTTTCACAGCATAAAGGCACACCAGGGAAAAGGCTACCTGTACGCCCAGTATCACCCATGCACGGAAATGCCACCATGATGTACGCCCAAGGATATAGAACAAGCCACAGGTGGTTATTCCTCGGACAAGAAGCAAGGCTCCGGTCATGCTTTCCGGAATCTGAAGGACATCTTGGGCATACAGAGGAAATATTGTCTGGACGACACTCACTCCGCAATAGACAAGAACAAGTCCGCTCCAGCACAGATAGCGGAGAGGCGTACTTCCATCGGTTCCGGAGTCTTGGATGATGGCATGTTCTTCACTCGGTACTTCTTTCATGGAGGGAATGAAGCGGGAGCTGACAAACAGGAAGCACATCACGAAAAACAGGAAGACAGCTCCTGAAGACAATGCGGCGACAGTACTGATTTCAACCAGGATGCCCCCAATGAACGGAGCAACCCCGGCTCCGAAGGACCATGAAAAATTGAACTCTCCCATCGCCTTGTTCAAACGTACCCCTTCCCTGCCCCGACTTATCCAGCCTTCAATCTGCGGCCACATCAGCGACATGAATACCCCATAGAGAGCAAGTACTACGTAGAGAAAAAGAAGGGAGCGGACATAGATGACAGCAGCTATTGACAGAGACATGCCGATAAGGGATACCTCCACGCAAATCCGGGGAGAAAATCTCCTGCTCCATGACTCTCCCGCAATACAGGCAAGAAGATAAGAGACCGTATAGATGCTTGTGGCAATGCCGATGTGATCCGCTCCCATGCCGAATGTCCTGCGTAGATGATAGACAAGGGCAAGATTAATCAGGGCTATGCCCAACTGGGTCAGGAATGAAACAAGATTCAGAACCGTATGATGGTCATTGACCGATGCGCGGGTGGTGACGGACATGGAACACTCCTCCGTGGATGTCTGCGCTAAGATATAGCAGTCACACTTCACTAATGCAATATCATTACGGTTCTTGTTGCGAAATTTGTGCAAAGTATATAAAGTACGGTACGTATGGAACTGTTATTGACCAATTCACCGCTTATTGCCTCGTTTCTCGCCCTTTTCACTGCACAGATGCTCAAGCCGATCATCGTCGCCATCCTTGAAAGGCGGTTTGAACCCAGCATGTTAGTCTCCACAGGGGGCATGCCATCATCCCATACTGCTGCCGTCATAGCCCTTGCGACCGCGACAGGCATCATCCAGGGCATTGGTTCCAACTACTTTGCCATTGCGGTCGTCCTTGCCGGCGTCGTCACCCATGATGCAATGGGCATCAGGCGGGAAGCCGGTAAGCAAGCGCAGGCGATAAACGAATGGAACAAGATTCTCGTCAAACTTTCCACCAGCAAGGACAAGACGCCGGAAGTCCTCAAGACGATGCTCGGACATTCTTTCCCTCAAGTCCTCGGTGGCGTGCTGCTTGGACTTTTCTACGGATTCCTGACCCCAACCTTTTTCTAGGCATCTTCTTTCCACATATCAGTATCAATCTCTGCTCCTTAGATTGTCCGCATAATGGATATCATGATGTGTCATGGAGGGACAAGGAGGGATCAAGAGAGGGAACAAGGTGAAAACATAATTCCTCATGATGTGCATTCTTGTATATTATTACGAAATTTCACTCATTTATTGCATATATATTCCAAATCGCTTGACATTGAACGTATTTTTATGCAAGAACTCTGGTATAATGAGTATATCGAAAACTGAGTGCGGTATATGGCTTTATTAGTAGGAGATGAAATCATGAAAACAAAGACCTTGGCCCTGCTTCTTATCATATCATTGGTATCCGTGATGGCTGTCGGTGCGGCTGGCTCCAAGGAGAGCAGCAAGGAAAAAACTTCCTATGTGTTCGCCGCCAATGCGGCATGGCCGCCCCTGGAATATGTCGATGAAAACGGCAATGTGGTCGGCTATGAAATTGAACTGATCCAAGAAATTGGCAAAGCTGTCGGCAAGACTTTCACCATCAGGAATGTCGCATGGGATGGCATTTTCGCAGGTTTGGCAAATGGTGCTTATGATGGTATTGCCAGTGGAGTCTCCGTCACCGAAGAAAGAAAAGCTACCATGGATTTTTCAACTCCCATTCTCCAAGTGAAACAAGCTATCATCGTCCGCTCCGGAACAACGGGGATATCCAGCGGGGATGACCTTGTGGGAAAGAAAGTCGGAGTACAGATAGGCACGACAGGACACATTGCCCTGGAAGATACTTACGGCAAGGCAATCACAATCCGTGCGTATGATGAGATTGGCCTGGCAATCGAGGATATGCTGAACGGCAATCTCGACGCTGCTGTCGCGGATTCAATCATTGCCAGTGATTTCGTCCTTGCCAATAAAAACTATCAGGGCAAGTTGTTCGTCAGCGGAGAAGCAAGCTCTATTGCTGAGGATATTGCCATCGTCGTCCCCAAGGGAAACGTTTATCTTCTTGGCTTGGTGAACGACGGATACGCTCTTCTCGTAAAAAACGGCACGGTCGCGACTCTCAAGGAAAAGTACAACCTGCTGTAAATCTCCTCTTTCCTTATTGCATGACGGATGAAAGGTGTTGCAGTCAGTTTTGCAACACCTTTGTTGTATTCCCCCACTCTTGTTCATGCCACAAAACCAAACCTTTCTCTTCCCCCTTCCTTGTCTCTTCTTCTCACAGGACAGGAGCCTTGCGCCACAATTATTTCGTTATTTTAATAACATAAATGTAAATATTATAGGAGTATCAGAAAATAGCTAACAAATATAATTGACATATAACACATGGATGATTATGGTTTCTCTATCTTTTTGGGGAAGTGATGGAGGAAAACATGAGAAAGACACATGCAATAATCATTGGAATTCTGATTCTATGCATTGGCGGCCTTCTTTTCGGACAAGGTTCACGAGAATCAACAAAGACATCATATGTCATTGCTCATGATGCGACATGGCCTCCACTTGAATTCATTGATGAAAATGGAGTTTTGGTCGGATTTGAAATTGATCTGGTCAAAGAAGTCGCCAGACGAACGGGCATTACCTTCGAAAGCCGCAATGTCGCATGGGATGGCATCTTCGCCGGTCTTTTGAACAAGCAGTATGATGCAATTGCATCCAGCGTCACCATAACTGCTGAAAGACAGAAACAGTTTGATTTCACAGTTCCTGTCCTGCGTGTCACACAATCTATCATGGTTCGTACTAACGCCCAAGCACTGAAAACCCCGGATGATTTGAAGTTCCGGAAAGTCGGCGTCCAGATTGGAACCACGGGCGGATATGCCATTGAAGGGATTGAGGGCATCCAAGTCCTTTCCTACGATGAAATAGGTTTTGCGGTCGAGGATCTGCTGAATGGGAAAGTCGATGCGGTCGTCTGTGATTCCATCATCGCCAGTGATTTCGTTCTGTCCAATCCCAGCTATTCAGGACGGCTCACTGTTTCCGGAACCGCCAGCTCTGACACCGAGGAACTCGCCTGGGTCGTGGTGAAAGGCAATACTTCTCTCCGTGACCTGCTGAGCTCCACACTTGAGGCCATGGAAGCGGACGGCACGACTGCTGCATTAAAGAAAAAATGGAATATTATTTAAATTTCTGGCTTTTACTCAAATGAAAAAGAAAAGGCAACGAGAAATCTGAGGGAAGTTGCGAGAGGCACTTCACAAGTATGATGCACTTACTGGTACACTGAAAGGACTCCGGCAACCGCCACGGCTCGGACAGGAGGAACGAGTATGGCGAAGAATCATCTGACGTTGAGTGAGAGAATCAGAATAGAGGGGATGGTGTCCCAAGGAATCAGTTTTGCCCGGATAGCCAAGGAACTGGGCAAGGATCGCTCTACGGTGTCGCGGGAAGTGCGCCGGCACCCGAAGGAAAAGAAATCGGGAGGCTACAGCCGGCGTTTCAACGACTGTCGCAAGAGGACGGGATGTCCGGCCAGTGGGAACTGTGACGATCCGGGGTGCCGCAGAGAGAGGTGCAGCGGGTGTGCCGCGGGCTGTTCGCGGAAGCTGTGCCCCACCTACGAGCAGGAAATCTGCGGGAAACTGCGGGTCGTGCCGTATGTGTGCAATGCGTGTGTGGACAGGAGCCGCTGTACGCTGACGAAGGTCTTCTACGAGGCGACGCACGCGCAGAAGGAGTATCTGGAGGACCTGTCCGCGAGCAGGTCAGGTCTTGCCATTACGGAAGAGGAGGCCCGGGCCATCCAGCAGATCATCTCACCTCTGCTCGCCCAGGGCCAGAGCCTGTACAGCATCAACCAGAGGCACGGACAGCTCATCATGCGTTCGACCAAGACGCTGTACACGTATGTGAATGCGGGAGTCTTTCCCGACATAGGGAACATCGACCTGCCCCGCAAGGTCACCTATCGCAGACGCAAGAGGAAGGACGGGCATCAGTACAAGGGGGACAGGCGCTATCGTGTCGGAAGGACCAAGGAAGACTTCGACGCCTTCATGCGGGAGAGGGGAAATCTCTCTCCGGTTCAGATGGACACGGTGGAAGGACCCCGCTCAGAACGCAGGTGCCTGCTGACGTTGCAGTTCACCTCCTGTTCGGTGCAGCTGGCCTTCCTGAGGGAAGCACATGACGCGGCCTCGGTACGTGCGGTGTTTGCCTCCCTCCGCCAGCGGCTGGGAGACGGCTTCCCTCTGCTGTTTCCCGTCATCCTGACGGACAACGGTTCCGAGTTCTCCTGCCCGGAGGCACTGGAGACCGATGGGCAGGGAGAGCTTCTCACCCGTGTGTTCTACTGTCATCCGATGGCGTGCTGGGAAAAGGCCGCCTGTGAGAACAACCATGCCCTTATCAGGAGAATACTCCCCAAGGGGCGCACGTTCTCGGATCTGACGCAGCAGAAGGTGGACATGATGATGAACCATGTCAATTCCTATCCGCGGGCCCAGTACGGCGGCAAGTCCGCCTACGAGATGTTCGTCTTTCTCTATGGGCAAGAACTGGCACAAAGAATCGGGCTTGAGAATGTTCCCACTCGGAATATTACCCTCAAGCCCGTCCTGATCGACTAGAACCGAAGCCGTGGCGGTTGCCGGAACACCGCACCTTTCATCCTGCGGCCTGCTTGCGATGTTGCGTTAAAACGAATCGGAGCAGGTCGCGTTTCGGTGCGTCCGGAACTTAGTGCAACTTCGGTCTTCTTGTAGGAATTATCACCTCTCTGACGCTTTTTGTAAAGATTTCATCTCCCGGTCGTGCACTTACTTCTACAATGCAACACCTCCCTCCATTTGTGTTGCCTTTTCTTTTTCATTCGACCATTTCTGGCTTTTTATGCATAATTATTCATGATTTATTGACATTGGCTGCATATTAATGTAGAATTACAAGTGGTGCGCAATTGCAGCCAAGCTGATAATTCAGGAATTAGGAAGGCACATGAAGAATCCCTATGACAAGGAAGGTGCGGACGGTGTCCTGCCCGTACCCCATCCCAAGAAAATCCAACCGTCACAGACGTTTCAGGATAAACCAACCGGACATACTTCTTTACAGATGACCGATGGTGTCCTGATACCCCGCAAGGACAACCATCATGTATTCACTTCATGGCGCATCACCTTCTTCGCCGCGCTGGTGCTTCTTGCTTGTCTGGTGATTTTCATTCCGGATCCT
Source organism: Parasphaerochaeta coccoides DSM 17374 (assembly GCF_000208385.1). GTDB lineage: Bacteria > Spirochaetota > Spirochaetia > Sphaerochaetales > Sphaerochaetaceae > Parasphaerochaeta > Parasphaerochaeta coccoides. Next base: position 866,994 of record NC_015436.1, read on the forward strand.
TATCGGAAAATATTTACTGTCACAGTGTCAGGCATACCGGTGACTTTCCAAGTGACGGTCTTCGCAATCATCCTGTCGGTGGTCATCGGCGTCCTCGCTGGTCTTGGAGCGGTAAGTAAAAGCCGTGTAATCAATCTAATCAGCGGTGTATACGTTGAGCTGATTCGCGGCATCCCTCTCCTTGTCCAGTTGATTTTCATTTATTTTGCGGTCGGACGTTTCATCAATGTAGAAGGCGTGGTGGCGGCTATCATAGCCTTGGGCATCTGCTTCGGGGCTTACATGGGAGAAATAATTCGGGCAGGCATCCAGGCCATCCCGAAAGGTCAGATGGAGGCGGCCATCGCCTTGGGTCTGACAAGAACCCAGGCATTCCGTTCCGTCATCCTCCCCCAGACAATCAAGATTGTCCTGCCTGCAATTGGCAATGAGTTCATCTCCATGCTCAAGGATTCGTCACTGGTTTCTACCCTTGCTTTAAGTGATATCCTCCGGCGCGGACGAGAATACATTTCCCGCACTTTTCTTTCCTTGGAAACAATGCTTATCGTGGCATTGATTTATCTCATCATCACCCTCGTGCTTTCCCGTCTTGTCGGAATCCTTGAGGAAAGGCTTCACCAAAATGGCTAGAATTGAAATCAAGAATCTTTATAAGACATTCGACTCAAAGAACACAGCGGTTCATGCTGTCAGAAACGCATCCCTGACCGTAGAGAATGGCGAAGTCGTCGTCATCATCGGCCCATCAGGCAGCGGGAAAAGTACTCTCCTCAGAACCGTCAATCGGTTGGAAATCCCTACATCAGGTGAAATCTGGATTGATGAAGAAGACGTGACGAAGCCGAGCGTGGACATACGCAAGATACGGGAAGAAGTCGGCATGGTGTTCCAGAATTTCAACTTGTTCCCGCATTTGACATCATTGGAGAATATCACGCTTGCGCTTCTGCGGGTAAAGAAAATGAACCAGAAGGCCGCTGATGACCTTGGCCGCCAGCTTCTTACCCGCGTAGGACTCACGGAAAAAGCTGACGTCCATCCTGCCCAGCTCTCCGGGGGACAGCAGCAGCGAGTCGCCATTGCGCGAGCCTTGGCCATGCAGCCCAAGGTCATGCTGTTTGACGAACCGACCAGTGCCCTGGATCCTGAGATGATCAAGGAAGTCCTGGATGTCATGCTTGACCTTGCGGAAAGTGGGATGACTATGTTGCTTGTAACCCATGAAATGGGTTTTGCCCGTGCAGCCGCAGACAAGGTAGTGTTTATGGATGCGGGAGAAATCGTCGAAACCGGCTCTCCTGAACAGATATTCGAGCATCCTGCCAACGCCCGCACAAAACTGTTTCTGGATCATATCCTGTAAGCGGAAATATATCCTGCTCCCCTGTCAGGAATCTCCGAAAAAAATTCCGGATGCCTACACAATATGACCGGAATACAGTACAGTGTGCGACGATATCCTGAGTTTCGCAGTTAAAAAAGCGAAAAAACATCCGTACTCATTCTAATGCAAGGGGTTACTGACAAGATGCTATAACATTCATGTGTGTGGCATCAGGTCTTCTTCACTGCCGCAAAAAGTGCCCTCACATCGGCTTTCGCGTAATACTTCCGGCTCATGTCGATGTCCAGGGCTGCGCCGATGTCCTGGATGACGGGGTCGCAGTACAGGTTCATGAAGCATTGCCCTTCGATGTCGCCCAGCAGGGCCTGGCGCAGAGAATCCACCATCCGGCCCACGGACATGGTTCCCCCCGTCCTCTTCTCCAGAAGCCGCAGGAGCAGCAGGGAGACGAAACAGGTGAGGAAATGAGCCTCGATGCTGTCGCGGGTACGCACATAGACCGGACGGGCCTCCAGGTGCGTCTTGGTGATGCGGAAGCATTCCTCGATGCGCCACAGGCCCCGGTACATGTCGATGATGTCCACGTCGTCCACTGGTCGGTTCAGCTCGAAGAGGTTGTCCCTGCGGAAACGGGCCCGCCCAGCGAAGGGGGGCTCCCCCTCCTCGGTGCCTACCACGTTGGTGCAGATAAGGTAATAGCCGTCCAGCGCCTCCTCCCGCTGTAGCAGCTCCGTATCCAGGGAGACAGAGAACTCAGGAGCTTCCACGCGCTCTCCGGAGGCCCCGTCGAAGATGCTCTTCTTCAGGAACCGTCTCCCCGCATGGTTGTTCAGTACGGTGTTCTGCCCCCCGCCCGCCGCCTGCTGGGCTTTCTCGATGCTCTTCATCCTCTCGTGGCGTGCCTTCTGCTGGTAGGCGCGGCTGAAGAACACCACCTGCCTCTCGTTGACCGTCACTTTCCTCTTTCCGCCCGTCGCGGAATCGGTCACCCAACGCTCGACCGGAGTCAGGCGGCTCTTGTACCTGAAATCTCCATCGGCGGCACCATGGACGTAGCCCTCCTGCTTCAGGATGAAGGCCTGCAGCTCCGCGGTGCAGGTGCGCACCGACGAGCTGATGACGTACCCGCTGTGCCGCAGCAGGATGGAGGCCACGTTCATCCCGCTCATCATGCCCCTGTCCGCCACGTAGATGGTCCGGCCCGTCTGCTGCAGGGGGCGGAAGGTGGCCACGTCGGTGGTGTTGCCCGGGAACAGGCCGTAGGAGAGGGGGATGCCGTCGGCGTCCATGAACAGACCCATCTGCACGATGGGATCGGGCCGGTGTTCCTTGCTCACCCCCCGCCGTCTCAGCTCGTCCTCGGCGTCCACCTCCCAGTAATAGTTGGTCACGTCGTAGTACAGCAGGCCCGTGTCCCGCCCGTACTGCCGCTCCACCATCCGCCCCAGATGGTCTATGAGGGCGTCCTTGTGCCGGGAGAAGAACGCGAGGGAGCGGTACACGTCGTCGGCGCTGAAGGCCACGTCCCCGGCAAGCCTCTGGCGCGCCTGCCAGGTACCCAGCTTGCTGTCCGGCGCCAGGATGCGCGAACACACCAGCAGCCGGAAGATGCTGTTGTGGTTGAAGAGCGCCTTGGTGTAGCGCCTCCTGTTGTTCCAGAAATAGTCGATCTCCAGCTCGTGGTAGAGCTTCAGCAGCGGCAGGACGCCGTAGCTGAGGATCCTGTCCGCCCTCACCTCCGGGTCCGTGCAGTCCGTCCCCTCTCCAGGGGCGAAGTGGAAATGCTCGGCCGTCGAGACGCTCAGGGACACCTGCCGCTCCTTCTCTTCCTGCGTCAGCCGTCTCGCCTCGGCCTTGAAATGGCTCACCGGGTCATCGTAGAGCGCCTGGAGCTCGTCCAGATAGCCGAGCCACTGCACGAGGGAGTGCTTCACCGTGCCGTTTTTGCGATGGCCGGAGTAATAGGCCAGGCGTTTGCGTCCGCTCTTGTTTTCGGGGACTATCTTGATGAACATCGGGCACCTCTTCTGAGGAGAATCATATCATACCTCACAGTGCCACACAATGCCAAACTGATGAATGTTTTCAGGAAAGTGCAAAAAAAACTTCTTGCTACTTCCCTCACAAGAAGTTACTTCCCTCCTTCTCTGTCATCTAACTGCGAAACTATGGAAATGGGTTTTGCCCGTGCAGCCGCAGACAAGGTAGTGTTTATGGATGCGGGAGAAATCGTCGAAACCGGCTCTCCTGAACAGATATTCGAGCATCCTGCCAACGCCCGCACAAAACTGTTTCTGGATCATATCCTGTAAGCGGAAATATATCCTGCTCCCCTGTCAGGAATCTCCGAAAAAAATTCCGGATGCCTACACAATATGACCGGAATACAGTACAGTGTGCGACGATATGGGCAAGAAAACCACAGAACATAGCAATCAGGATTTATTCGACAGATACTATGTGGACATATACGGGGAACGTTGGACTAAACTCCGTACTGCACTTCTTGTGCAACGCACTCCTGTTGAATTTTCTGCTGGCCTTGTCCGTCCCTATTTCATGGATGAAGCCTCCATCATCGCCGCGCGCGCCCTGCCTGTCAGACCTCATGATGCTGTGCTGGATATGTGCGCGGCTCCCGGTGGCAAGACCCTTGTCCTTGCCACCCGTCTTGGACAGGACGGTTCCCTGGTGGCGAATGATCGTTCCGCATCGCGGCGGTCACGTCTGCATGCAGTCCTGGACGGATATCTTCCTGCCGAAATACGGGCAAAAGTGACGGTCACAGGCCACGATTCCACCCGCTGGAGTCTGCACCAACGGGACATGTATGACTCAATCCTCCTGGATGCGCCATGTTCCAGTGAAAGACATGTTCTCACCACTCCATCTGCCTTGAAGGAATGGAGTCCCTCACGTCCCAAACGGCTTTCCGTCCAACAGTTTGCCATGCTTGCGGCCGCCCTGGATGCCGTCAAGCCAGAAGGATATATCTTGTATTCCACATGCGCCCTTGCGCCCATTGAGAACGAACAGGTAATCCAGAAACTTCTTGAACGACGGAAAGGCCGGTGTGAAACCGTTCCTCTCTCTTTTGAGGCGGCAGAAAACAGGGATGCCGGATATATCATCCTTCCCGATACAGCCGATGGCCGCGGGCCTTTATATTTTTGCCTTATCCGTCGCACAGCCTGACCCACAGAAGGAGTACTACGTTGAGTTTCGATTTACGACGGGAACTGAATCCCGAACAATACCTTGCGGCGTCAACTATTGACGGTCCTCTGCTCATCATTGCCGGCGCAGGAAGCGGCAAGACCCGCATGCTGACCTTCAGGGTCGCCCATATGCTGGAAAATGGCATATCCCCCCACTCCATCCTTGCCCTGACTTTTACGAACAAGGCGGCAGCTGAGATGGCAGAACGCATCCATGATCTGACCGGCGTCAGCAGGAAAGAACTCATGGCAACGACTTTTCACGCATTCGGCATGAAGCTTCTCAAAAAATACATCCACCTGTTAGGATATAAAGATAATTTCACCATCTTCGACGCATCGGATGTACAGACACTCCTTTCGGATGTCATCCATAACCTTGGCTATGAAGAAGCGGATTATAATTTCTTTGAGCTTGCATCACTTTTCAGCGATGTCAAGACCGGGCGAGCCTCATTCCGCTCCGATGGCAAGTCGGAGCTGTCCCACGTCTATACCGAGTATCAGAAATCACTGAAGGCTTACAATGCCCTTGATTTCGATGATTTAATCATGCTCCCTCTCCGGCTGTTCGCGGAACATCCTGAAACCTTGGCTGAAATACGGAAAACTTATTCCCATATCCTTGTCGATGAATTTCAGGATACGTCCCTGACCCAATACTCCATTGTAAAGGAATTGGCATGGGAGCATAGGAACCTCTGTGTGGTCGGCGATGACGATCAATCAATCTATTCATGGCGTGGGGCGAATTATCGCAACATCATCATGTTTGAATCCGATTTCCCGGAAAGGCTTGAAATAAAACTGGAAAGGAATTACCGTTCGACCGGCACTATCCTGGAAGCAGCCAATAACGTCATTGTCCATAACACTGAGAGAAAGTCAAAGAAACTCTGGACACAGGAAAGCGTAGGCAGCATGATTCACCGCCTTGAACCGAAGGATGAGGATGATGAAGCTGCTATGATCATAGGGAAAATCAGGGAACTCCGTTTTGCCCATGATTATCCATGGAAAAACTTTGGCGTACTTGTGCGAACGAACCATATGCTTCCTGTCCTAGAAAACCGCTTCCTGCTGACAAACACACCCTGCAAGATTTCCGGAGGAGCCAGTTTCTTTGACAGGAAGGAAGTAAAGGATATCATCTCTTATCTACGCCTACTGGTGAACACAAAAGATGATGTGAGCTTCCTGCGCGTCATAAATGTCCCGCGCAGGGGAATAGGACGCAAAACAATAGAAAAAATCCGCGCGACGGCCGAATCCAACCAATGTTCGCTCCATGAAGCCTGTTCTTTGGTCAGCATTGCCACGGACAGCGGCATGAAAGGGAACCAGAAAAAAACCTTGGCAGACTTCTTTGCCTTGATTGAAGATTACAGAGAGAAGTTGTTTCATGCCGGAAAAAACAAAAGCAAGGTTCTCATGGCGTTAGTAGAAAACATCAGCTATAAGGATTATGTCATTGACCAGTATCCGACTAATGAAAAGGCAGTCAACTTCAAGATGGGCAGCATCCGCACCTTCAATGCGATGTTCGGGAGATGGGAACGCGATCCTGACAATAATGGTTCATCAGTCTTTGACTATCTGAACAGACTGGCGTTGAGTGGCAAAGAAAATACTGACGATGATGACAAAGTGCATCTGATGACAATGCACGCCTCGAAGGGTTTGGAATTCGCCGTCGTCTTTCTGGCGGGAATCGAAGACCATATCATTCCTCATGCACGCACGCTGGAGGAAAACCAGGACTCTCTTGCGGAAGAACGTCGTCTGTTTTACGTGGCACTGACACGAGCCCGCAAACACCTGTACATTTCCACCTGCATGGCACGACATAGAGGAAAGGAATTGACAGCATCCGTGCCGTCACGATTTTTGCTTGAGATTCCGGCACATCTTGTTACGACGGAAGATGAAGAAGCAAAGCCTGCTTCCAAAGAAGACTTGTCAAGAATACTTGATAAATTCAAAGCAAAACTTGATGCAAAATGATAAATTAAACTAAAGAAATAATATTGTTTCTATTAAATAGAAGATAATTTTTAATATATCTACATAATAGAAACGAATGAAAACGATATTAAATCATTAGAAAACCAATATAGATATTATATGTATAATACATAGATATACATAATTATACTATCAATTTTCAGTATTTTTAATGAATTGTCGTAATGCAAATCGGATACCAGCTGCCCATCCAAGACCCATGTTTTCAAACGTATCTTCCAGTTCCCTTTTGAATGAAGGTTCGATAGAAAAAGTCGTAAGTATCTTTTTTTCCTTTGCCTGCCGCCCGACAGACTTGGAAAACAGATTCTTGGCCTTCTGACTGCTGAGACTTTCGCTCACTTCCGGTAAATTTTCTTCATCAGTACTCTTTTTCAATGCCATAGTCCTATCTCCATATCACCGCATCCAGTTCCTTAAGCGCGACAATTGTTTTTTCTTTTAACCCTCGTCCCCTATCTTTATAATCCTGTGGCGCGCGGCCTGCTTCCTGGGATTTTCTGAAAACTGGATCAACAGGAATACGGAAAACCTTGAAATTCCCATTATCCGCGGCAGAAAAGATTTCCCGATGCTGTTTGATTCTCTCGTCATATGAATTGATCACGACGCACGAATGTTCAACGGAAGATCTCAGGTTCTTTTTTATCTTTGCAAGTTCATCAATGAAGATTTCCAGTCCATCGAGACTGAAAACCTCAGGAGTCATCGGCGTAACGACTTCATCACATGCAATAAGCGCAGAACGTTCAAGTCGTCCCAATCCTGGCGAAAGATCCATGATGATATGCTTGAAGTCTTTACTGATTTCTTTTACCAAGTCCTGCAAGACATAAGGTTCTTCTGCTAATTTTGTTTCAGAATAGTTCTTCAGCGTTCCGCCTATTCCAAATGTCGGCAGGATGTACAGGTTCTTGACTGAGGGTATGGATACTATGGCATCACTGGGGAAGCATTTCCCCTGGATGACGTCGGATAATTCAAATTCCGGCGTGTTCTTAAGAAACCATGAGGAAGCATTTCCTTGAGGATCAACATCAATCAAAAGCGTAGAAAAACCTTGGTGAGCAGATTCACACGCCAAAGCTCCAGAGATTGTTGTCTTTCCTACACCACCTTTTTGCAGATGGAAAGCTACTGTTTTTCCCATGTTCGTATACTCTCAAAAAGTATATACGCCCTTTTCCTGTCGTACAAGTCTTATATCGACAATTATAGAAATTTATTTAATTGATAGTTTAATTTAGGAATTAGATATATAAACAATATGGTTTTTGTATTGTTTTACATGAATAACTATATGTATATGAATGTGTTTTTATGTATACAATATATGTTATACAATTACGGCGTATTCGTGTTATCCGCGAATACGCTGCAAATCACCGGTATTTCTGTTTTACTTCTGTTTCTCTCCGTTTGCCTGCCGGCAATGAATCATAAACCGTATCCTGCAATGACATCCCTGAAATAATAAGCACTGTTCTTAGGTATACGGCGTTGCGTGGCATAATCGACATACACGATTCCGAAACGTTTGGAATAGCCGAATGCCCACTCAAAATTGTCCATGAAAGACCACAGAAAATATCCGGAAAGGGGAATACCCTCATCAATCGCTTCCCGGCAGATTTTAAAATGTTTTCTCAGATATGCTATTCGCCGGGAATCATCAACTGTATCATTCTCACCGACGACATCAGCCATTGCACACCCATTTTCGGTGATGTACAACGGGATGCCAGGACATTCCAGAGCAAAAATACGCAACATCCTTAACAGACCTGACGGAGTGACAGGCCATCCCATATCTGTCTTTTCTTCCCAGCTTGGCTCAAACTCATAGTTGAACTTACTGCTTTGCGACCATGAAACGGCTCTTTCGTTGTAAAAGTTAATGCCAATGAAATCCAGTGGCCCTGTACTGATGATGTCAAGGTCGCCGGGATGCGATAAAGAAGAAAAATCAAAACCATAGGTTTTCGCCGCTTCCGGATAGCCTTTTCCCATGACCGGATGAACAAAAAGGTTCGTTTCCAGCATCTTGCAGATATCGGCAGCGTGGCTGTCTTCCTCTCTGCGTGTCGCAGGACGCGGAGTCGTTGGATTCCACGTTATGCCAATCGGTTCCGTTGCTTTTGTTTCCCTGTATTTTTGCATGGCCAGTCCATGGGCAAGGTTCAAGTGATGGATTACGGCTACCGTCTCATCCAGACTTCGGTGGCCTGGAGCATGAACTCCCATGTAGTGTCCCAGATATGCACTGCAATAAGGTTCGTTCAATGTAATCCAACGATCAACATAGCCTCCCAGTTCGGAAAAACAGACAGCCGCGTATTCCTCGAAGGCATAAGATGTACTGCGATTTACCCAACCGCCTTCATCTTGTAAAGGCTGAGGCAAATCCCAGTGATAAAGTGTCGCTACTGTCTGTATGCCTGATGCGTGAAGTTCGTCACAGAGCTTCCTGTAATAGTCGAGTCCCTTCTGATTAATTTTTCCCCGACCTTCAGGAATTATGCGCGGCCAGGCTATTGAAAACCGATATGCCTGTATCCCCAAGCGACGAAGCAAAGCGACATCCTCAGGATATCTATGATACTGGTCGGCGGCTACGTCTCCTGTGTCACCATTGAGTACGGCTCCCGGCTGACGACAGAATATATCCCAGATGGACTGACCACGGCCATCTTCACGGCTGGCGCCTTCAACTTGGAAGCTAGCTGTTGCAGCTCCCCACAGAAAATCCGCAGGAAAATGGGAATTATTCATGGTAGCTCTTTCCTCCCTGAAAACCTACAATTCGCTTCTTTTTGGATCAATGGCATCATATCACGCCTATTTGTTCACCGCAAGAACTAATTGCATTGCATAAAATCGCATGAATTATACCAGAAACAGATGAATGAAAAGTATGACATCCCCGCCCTTGTATATATGATGACCTTTCGATATCTTATGAAGGAAATAAAACAAGGGACTGGGACGTGCAGATGAAGAAATTCGTATCGTGGAATGTCAATGGAATACGGTCATGCCTGGGCAAGGGATTTCTTGATTATTTTTTTTCCACGGATGCAGATATATTCTGCCTTCAGGAAACTAAGCTACAGGAAGGTCAGCACGACATTGAACTCCCCGACTACCACCAGTACTGGAATTATGCCCAAAAAAAAGGCTACTCAGGAACTGCTCTTTTTTCCAAGGAAAAACCTGTACGTGTCACATTTGGCATTGCGCCTTTCATTGAAGACGCGGAAGGACGGGTGATTACCGCCGAATATCCCGCTTATTTCCTTGTCTGTGTCTATACGCCTAATTCACAGCGAGAATTACTCCGTTTGGATTACCGCATGAAGTGGGATGATGCTTTTCGAGCATATATCCTGTCCCTTGAGGCTATGAAACCTGTTTTCGTATGCGGCGACCTGAATGTGGCACACAAGGAAATCGACCTTAAGAATCCTAAAAGCAATGTCAGGAACGCTGGTTTCACGCAAGAAGAACGTGACAAGTTTTCCTTGTTCCTTGATGCTGGCTTCACCGATTCGTTCCGACACCTGTATCCTCATGTCATTGACCGTTATTCCTGGTGGTCCTATATGGCCAATGCGCGGGCAAAGAACATAGGGTGGCGTATCGACTACTGGCTGACAAGCAACAGATATGCGGATAAAATCCATGACAGTCTCATTGATGACCATATCCCAGGAAGCGACCATGCACCGGTCGCGCTCCTGCTTGACCTGTAGGCTGTAACTATATCCTTGTGAGGCGTGGATTTATTTCAGCATGAAATCAGGAATGACTCCTCTGTTCTCGAAAACACGTCGCTGTTGCGTATCAAGTATCCTCTTACACATGCGGATTGACAGGGGCGTAACCTCTACTAGTTCATCTTCCTTGATGAACTGCATGGCCTGTTCCAGCGTCTGTTTGACGACAGGGACAAGCGTCACTGCTTCATCTTTGCCAGACGCACGCATATTGCTCAACTTCTTCGTGCGCGTGGGATTGATGAGCAAGTCTCCCTCTTTGTTATGCTCGCCAATGACTTCACCTTCGTAAACGGGGTCTCCGGGAATGATGAACAGTTTTCCCCGATCCTCAAGCTGCCACAAGGCATAGGGGATGGCATTTCCGGCGCGGTCACTAATCAAAGAACCGGTTGTGCGGTCGATAATCTCTCCTCTATAAGGGAAATAACCTTTCAGGCTGGAATTCATGATTCCCTGTCCTTTGGTAATCGTCAGAAATTCATCTCTGAAACCAATCAAGCCACGCGCCGGAACTTCAAAATTCATTTTCACCCGTGTATCTGTATAGGTGATATCCTTCATCATCCCTTTACGACGTGAGAGTTTATCCATGATGGTTCCACTGAATTCTTCGGGACAATCAACAAGAAGATTTTCAATAGGCTCGGTTTTTCCACCTTCTGAATCAACGTGGAAAATAATCTTGGGACGACCGATGCACAGCTCAAAGCCTTCTCTCCTCATCTGTTCGACGATGATGGCCATTTGAAATTCCCCACGCCCTTTGACCGTATAGGTATCATCAGAATTTTTCTCTACACGGATTGAAACATTACGCAAGGTCTCTTTCATCAGGCGGTCGCCAATCCTTGCCGATGTGACTATCTTGCCTTCTTTTCCGGCTAATGGAGAGATATTCTTGGAGAAAAGCATGGAAACTGTCGGCTCATCCACAGTAAGGCGGGGCAATGCCTTGGGATTATCCTGTGTACATATTGTGTCTCCGATTGACACGTCTCCCACTCCTGCCAAGACTATGATGTCACCTGATTCAACTGTAGGGACTTCATGAAAGGTATTCCCTTCATATGTATGGAGCTTGGTGACCCTCAGACTTCTCTGCACAGTGTTTTCTTCTATGCAGACAAGGGAGTCGTTGGTACTCGCGCTGCCATTCATGACCTTTCCAATAGCCAGTCGTCCGAGAAAGTCACTGTAACCGAGATCACTTACCAACATCTGGAAAGGTTCATCGGTATCATGGCGTGGAGCCGGGACATGTTCCAGTATGCCATCAAGAAGCAAATGGAGATTCGGCTGGAGTTGATCTGGAGTTCGTCCGCATCTGCCGCTTCGTCCGCTTGCATAGAAAACCGGCACATCCAGCATGTCGTCTCGTGGATCAAGTTCAAGAAGCAGGTCATAGACTTCATCAAGGACTTCAGCCGGACGAGCGTCCGCCCTGTCAACCTTGTTGATGACCACAATGACTGATAAACCCGCAGCAAGGGCTTTCTCCAGAACAAAACGAGTCTGCGGTAAGGGACCTTCCGCCGCATCGACCAGAACGATGACTCCATCGACCATGGATAGTCCACGTTCGACTTCACCGCCGAAATCAGCATGTCCCGGAGTATCGATGATATTGACCTTGACACCTTTCCAGATGATTGCGCAATTCTTTGCGCTTATCGTGATGCCACGCTCACGTTCAATTGCACCGCTGTCCATGATGCGTTCCGTAGAAGAATTGCCAAAAAGTCCGCTCTGCCTGAAAAGAGCATCAACAAGCGTTGTCTTGCCATGGTCAACATGCGCAATGATAGCAATATTACGGATATGGGTATTTTGTGTAATCATAGTATGTATAAAGAAATCCTCACTGACACTCTATCATAGATGAAACTTTTTCTACAGTAGAGCAAATTGAAATTCATCCATTATTGTTTATATATTAAATAAGTTTCATTTTTATATAAAAACTATAGTATAACAATTAGCATCAATAGTAAAAACTATTGTTTTTATGTCTTTTCCATGAAAAAACATTTATTTCAAATATTTATACCACAAAGAAAAATATCTGTTCCATTAAATCCTCTATAAAAATAGTAAAAATCATAACACCAAAAAGGCCGTTGCATGACGGCATTCCATGTGGGGCTGGGGCACATCCCACAATCCTCTATTCTGTGTAGGAAAAAAGGGATGTTGATGAGGAGATTGCGATGCGGGCGTGATCATCCCCCATCCCGGCCTGCCCACGTCCCCCGCCGCGGTACTCCGGGGATGAGGGCATAAAAAAAGGCCCGGCGGCGACCTACTCTCCCGCGAAAAACGCAGTACCATCGGCGCGAGAGTGCTTGACTGCCGTGTTCGGGATGGGAACGGGTATGACCACTCTGCTATGACCACCGGGCCGGCTGCCCCCTGCGCTCCCTCCGATCCGGAAGAGGCGCGGGCGCAGCCCGCTGTGTGCGGGCCGGAACAAGAATATGGTCAAGCCTCACGGCTGATTAGTACCGGTCGGCTGAACATGTTGCCATGCGTACACCTCCGGCCTATCGACCAGGTAGTCTCCCTGGTTCCTTCAGTCCCCTCGTGGGGGACGGGATGTCTCATCTTGAGGCAGGCTTCCCGCTTAGATGCTTTCAGCGGTTATCCCTGCCGGACGTGGCTACCCGGCGCATGCCGCTGGCGCGACAACCGGTACACCAGAGGTCCGTCCACCTCGGTCCTCTCGTACTGAAGGCAGGCCCTCTCAAACATCCAACGCTTGTGGCAGATAGGGACCGAACTGTCTCACGACGTTCTGAACCCAGCTCACGTACCGCTTTGATTGGCGAACAGCCAAACCCTTGGGACCTGCTCCAGCCCCAGGATGCGATGAGCCGACATCGAGGTGCCAAACCTTGCCGTCGATATGAACTCTTGGGCAAGATCAGCCTGTTATCCCCGGAGTACCTTTTATCCGTTACGTGACGGCGCTTCCACGCGCTACCGCCAGATCACTAAGACCTACTTTCGTACCTGCTCGGCTTGTCGGCCTCGCAGTCAAGCCACCTTGTGCCTTTACGCTTGCCGGATGATTCCCAACCATCCTAAGGTGACCTTCGCGCGCCTCCGTTACCCTTTGGGAGGCGACCGCCCCAGTCAAACTTCCCGCCTGGCACTGTCCGCCGCCCCGCTTCAGGGGCCGCGTTAGGGAATTGCACGCGCAAGGGTGGTATTTCACCACTGGCTCCGCGCAGCCTGACGGCCACGCCTCCTCGCCTCCCACCTATCCTACACATGCGCGTCCAACTCTCCGTACCAAGTTGAAGTAAAGGTTCACGGGGTCTTTCCGTCTGACCACAAGTACCAGGCATCTTCACCTGGACTTCAATTTCACCGGATCTCACGTCGAGACAGCGCCCAAATCGTTACACCATTCGTGCGGGTCGGAACTTACCCGACAAGGAATTTCGCTACCTTAGGACCGTTATAGTTACGGCCGCCGTTTACCGGGGCTTGAATTCGCCGCCTCGCCTTGCGGCTCACGGCTCCTCTTGACCTTCCGGCACCGGGCAGGTGTCAGTCCATATACTTCCCGTCGCCGGTTCGCATGGACCTGTGTTTTTGGTAAACAGTCGCTTGGGCCATTTCTCTGCAACCCGCCTTCGCGGGCCATGCTTCTCCCGAAGTTACGCATGCATTTTGCCGAGTTCCTTGACGTGAGTTCTTCCGTGCGCCTTCGCATTCTCAGCTCGCCCACCTGTGTCGGTCTCTGGTACGGTCCCCCCATGCATATCCTTAGGGATTGTTTCCCGGCACGACAGCTCCACGCGCTTCGCCTCCCCGTAGGTCGGCTCGCATTCGCACTTCCCCTCAGACGCCGGATTTGCCTGGCGTCCTCAACAGACCCGTGCTTGGACCGGAACTACCGTTCTCCGGCCGCGCTTCGCTCTATGCGTCATCCCGTCGGTGCATGGGAAGGTACGGGAATGTTCACCCGTTTCCCATCGGCTACGGCCTTCGCCCTCGCCTTAGGGGCCGACTGACCCTTGGGCAGATTACCTTTACCCTGGAAACCTTAGGCTTCCGGCGGACGGGGATCTCACCCGTCTTTTCGTTACTCATGCCTGCATCCTCTCTTCCATCCCGTCCAGCAGCCCTCCCGGGCTCCCTTCCTCCGTACATGGAATGCTCCCCTACCCGCAGCGTCTCGCGCTGCGCCATGGCTTCGGTGACATGCTTAGCCCCGTTACATTGTCGGCGCGCGGCTACTCGACCAGTGAGCTGTTACGCACTCCTTCGAGGAATGGCTGCTTCTAAGCCAACCTCCTGGCTGTCTGCGCAACCGCACTTCCTTTCCCACTTGGCATGTCTTGGGGACCTTAGCCGATGGTCTGGGCTGTTTCCCTCTTGACGACGGCCCTTATCAGTCGCCGTCTGACTCCCGCATATTGGCTCTCGGCATTCTGAGTTTGGTTGGACTTGGTACCCGGTGAAGGGCCCGCATCCATCCAGTGCTTTACCTCCGTGAGCGTCCATGCGAGGCTAGCCCTAAAGCTATTTCGGGGAGTACCAGCTATCTCCAAGTTTGTTTAGCCTTTCACTCCGATCCACAGCTCATCCCAACCCTTTTCAGCGGATTTAGGTTCGGCCCTCCACCGCATCTCACTGCGGCTTCAGCCTGGCCATGGATAGATCACTTGGCTTCGGGTCTGCCCCACGCAACTCTCGCCCTCTTCGGACTCGGTTTCCCTACGGCTCCGGGACTCCTATCCCTTAACCTCGCTACGTACGGCAACTCGCAGGCTCATTCTACAAAAGGCACGCCACCACAGGATCGCTCCCGCTGTGACCGCTTGCAAGTCTACGGTTTCAGGTTCTCTTTCACTCCCCTCCCGGGGTCCTTTTCACCTTTCCCTCACGGTACTATGCGCTATCGGTAGCCGCCAGTGTTTAGCCTTGGAGGGTGGTCCCCCCTGCTTCCGGCTGGATTCCTCGTGTCCCGCCGTACTCAAGGCGCACGCCCACACAGCGCACCAGGCTTCGCGTACCGGGCTTTCACCGTCTTTGGCGGGCCTTCCCAGACCCTTCCGCTCACCTGTGCCTTTCTCTCTGTGCGGGGACCCTCGGCGGTCCCCCGGCATGCCCTTACAACCCCCCTGACACAACGCCCCGAGGCTATGCGCGCCAAAGGTTTGGGCTCCTCCCCGTTCGCTCGCCGCTACTGGGGGAATCTCGTTTGATGTCTTTTCCTGCAGGTACTCAGATGGTTCACTTCCCTGCGTCTCCTTCCGCCTGCTATGTATTCACAGCGCGGATGCGCGGGTCTTCCCCGCGCGGGTTACCCCATTCGGACACCCATGGATCACCGGATGTTGGCTCCTCCCCATGGCTTTTCGCAGCTGACCGCGTCCTTCCTCGCCTGGCGGCTCCCAGGCATCCTCCGTAGACCCTTCTTCGCTTGACCATATTTTTCTTCCAGCCCGTCTCTCGTTGATGTCAAAAATCTCCTGGAGGCAAGGGGATTCGAACCCCTGACCCTCGGCTTGCAAAGCCGATGCTCCGACCAGCTGAGCTATGCCCCCGGTCTCCGGTCATCGGCGAACTTGGGAAGAAGAAGGTGATGTAAGGGGGCAAGGGCCCGTGCAGGTCCTTCCTCCTGCTGGACAACGTCCGTTTGTCTGCCTCCAGGACTTCCGTCCCACAGGCTCCCTTTCTTCTCAGAAAGGAGGTGATCCAGCCGCACCTTCCGGTACGGCTACCTTGTTACGACTTCACCCTCCTCACCAGGCATACCTTCGGCACCTCCCCCCTCGCGGTTGGGACAGCGACTTCGGGTACCCCCGACTCGGATGGTGTGACGGGCGGTGTGTACAAGGCCCGGGAACGTATTCACCGCGCCATGCTGATGCGCGATTACTAGCGATTCCAACTTCATGGACTCGGGTTGCAGAGTCCAATCCGTACTGAGACCGGCTTTCGCGGTTCGCTCTCCCTCGCGGGTCCGCTTCGCTCTGTACCGGCCATTGTAGCACGTGTGTGGCCCAGGGCATAAGGGCCATGATGACTTGACGTCGTCCCCACCTTCCTCCGGTTTGTCACCGGCAGTTCCGTCCGAGTCCCCATCTTCACATGCTGGTAACAGACGGCAGGGGTTGCGCTCGTTGCGGGACTTAACCCAACACTTCACAGCACGAGCTGACGACAGCCATGCAGCACCTGTCCGGCGGCCGCAAGCGGCCCATGGGTCTCCCCATGGTTCCCCCGGATGTCAAGCCCTGGTAAGGTTCCTCGCGTATCATCGAATTAAACCACATGCTCCACCGCTTGTGCGGGCCCCCGTCAATTCCTTTGAGTTTCACCCTTGCGGGCATACTCCCCAGGCGGCACACTCAGTGCGTTAGCTCCGGTACCGGGGGCTACCCCCCGACACCTGGTGTGCATCGTTTACTGTGCGGACTACCAGGGTATCTAAACCTGTTCGCTCCCCGCACCTTCGCGCCTCAGCGTCAGTACATGCCCAGGCAGTCGCCTTCGCCTCCGGTGTTCTTCCAGATATCTACAGATTTCACCCCTACACCTGGAATTCCACTGCCCCCTGCTGTACTCAAGCCATGCAGTTTCCCACGCATACCCCCGGTTGAGCCGGGGTCTTTCACATCGGACTTGCATGACCGCCTGCGCGCCCTTTACGCCCAATAATTCCGAACAACGCTCGCCCCCTACGTGTTACCGCGGCTGCTGGCACGTAGTTAGCCGGGGCTTATTCCGGGATTCACGTCATCACCCGCCCATTCCCTGGCAGGCTTATTCCCCCTCCCGAAAAGAACTTTACAACCTCACGGCCTTCTTCGTTCACGCGGCGTCGCTCCGTCAGGGTTCCCCCCATTGCGGAAGATTCTTAGCTGCTGCCTCCCGTAGGAGTCTGGACCGTGTCTCAGTTCCAATGTGGCCGTCCACCCTCTCAGGCCGGCTACCCATCGTCGCCATGGTGGGCCGTTACCCCCCCATCCAGCTAATGGGCCGCGGACTCATCTCCCAGCGGGGCCGTGGCCCCTTTCCCCGCAGGGCTCTACCCCTGCGGTCGTATCCGGTATTATCACCTGTTTCCAGGTGCTGTCCCCAACTGGGAGGCAGATCATCCACGTGTTACTCACCCGTCCGCCGCTCTCCAGGGCCGAAGCCCCTTCCCGCTCGACTTGCATGCTTAAAACGCGCCGCCAGCGTTCGTTCTGAGCCAGGATCAAACTCTCCGTCATGGTAGTACGGGTTCCGAAGAACCCGCCTCTTCTATAACTGTTCAATCCCAGTCCCCCCCCGTCCCCCTTCGCCCTCGCGGGCTCTGGCTTCCAGGGGCTGAACAAAGCTGTCGCTCTGTCCTCTTATTATTTCAAAGAATTGACTGGAAAGCCCTTTGCTTCCCTTACACAGACTTTCGTCTCGCCGCGCATCTGCGCGGCTCCTTCTTCTTCCCTACGCTCTACCTTTCATAAACCAGAGGGTTTCCCCGGACGCCTCGCGGCGTCCCGGCCTCCCGCCCCTTCTCAAGGGCTCGGCTACTGTAGCAGGTTCCTCATCCTCAGTCAACTACTTTCCTCTTTCTTTTCTCTCTTCCCCCCTTTTTTCCGCTTTCCCTCTCCCGCCTCCACCTTCATCCTTTGGGATTATGATGTCGGAATCAGGCAAAATGAATTTTATATCAGATTTGATTCTTAATAATGAAATCCATATGTTGGATGCATTCTTCATCCTTTATAGTCATAGTTGTGTTCTTATGCTTGACTTACTTATGGTATCCATTTTTCAGCATTTTCTTTTTCTTTAGTGCATGTTGTCATCCGATGCAGTATTATTTAGATAAGAGCTACTCTTTCATATATTAAAGAACCTTGGAACAAGGAAAAAGAATGCTGAACTTCAGTCCAATCCGACCGGCGACCCCTGCGGACGCTCCTTATTTTTATGAGATATGCCTCAAGACATCACTGGCGGGAGCCGATGGATCGGATTATTTCCAAGATCCTTATATGACAGGAGCCTATTGGTCGGCTCCTTATCTCTGGCATGATATGGATCTCTGCTTCATAGCGGAAGATTTCTCCGGCAGACCGGCCGGCTACATTGTCGGGACAAAGGATACCACCACTTATAATCAATGGCTTGCCCAAGAATGGCTGCCGACCATCCAAAAACAGTACGCCACTGTTCGTGCCGCCTCAGAACCTGAGAAAACCATCTTATCACTCATCAGAAAAGGGAATCCGGGAGCTGGGGTATGGGAAAACGTCGGCTACCCCGCCCATCTTCATATAAATATCCTTCCCTCATTGCAAGGTCGGGGAATCGGTCGCCGTCTTATGGAAAACTGGCTGGGGAAAGCTGAGGAGAAACATTTGCAAGGCGTCCATTTTGGAGTCGATGCGCGAAACAAAAGCGCCATAGGTTTCTACGGTCATCTTGGTTTCACGGTTCTGGAAAACACAGATCATTCGCTGATTTTCGGCATGAAGCTGCCCCGCGGAGAAAAATAAGAAACAATCATTGGGAACTACACTTCGGGCATCTTTATACATTGATTTTTCTATTTTGAAAGCGCCCCTATGAAAAGTTCCTTAAAAATTCTTCTACAAAACCAGAAAATAACTCCGGTTTTTCAATTTGCATGTTATGTCCTGTTGAATCTATAATTGCGAAGCTGCTTCTTGAAAAATTTGATTCTAACCTTAAAGCATCTTTGTAACCAACAATATGATCCTGTTTGCCTAACAAAATAGTAGTAGGATTATTAAATTCAATTAAACAGAACTCACTTTCACAAGACAATGCATACCCATTACTATAAATAAAATCCAAGTAAGGGACGTCTGCATTGTTTATCCCTACTAATATTTCTTTCTTATATCTGTTCCATGTATACTGGTTTGCAATAACAGCCATCTTCAAAAAAGAGCTGTAATTATTCTTGTCTACCGTATTCACGGCAAAAGATTCCTGTTTCACTATTTGTTTTGGTGGGAGATTCCTTCTTTCTTTGTCGCCTATAGTGCATGGGCAAATTAAAAATAATCCTAAAATTTTATCTTTTAAAGCTTTCACTAACCCCAATGATAAATAACCCCCATAAGATTCTCCGAAAAGAATAAAACTGGCATCGCCGATGATTTTATTGATGAAGGCATTTACTATTTTCAGCATATCATCAGAATTTATAACAGACTTATGTGAAGGAGTCTTTCCCATGCCAACCAAATCTAAATATATTCTTTTGTAGCCAATTTTACTTTCAAAAACAGGCTCTAAACAACCTTTCATTAAATGACTATCCACATAAAAACCATGCAGGCATAATACTGGTATGCCAGAGCCATATTCTTCATAATACAAATTGATGCCATTTATTAAAATATTCATTATGAATCCAGTCCTTTCATTTCATCTTCTTCCAGCCCAAGGCACGATTCAACCAGCAGACAGCATCCTTCAGTACCCAATAGACAGGTCAGGCGGAAGCATCCTTGTCCCATTTTATCTTCAGGTATTCCAAATCGCTGGTCAGGCGTTGTATGGCATTTGCCAGACGCAAGGTTTTCTTGCGGTTTGTGAGAAGCCCCGGAGCATCCGCAGCCTTTGCAAGTCGCTGTATGATGGATTCCACATCCTTCTGCCCTGCTGACAAAGCTGTAAAGGCTTCGGCAAGAATCCTGAGCTGCGGTGACGTAAATTCAGATGGCGGGGTTTCGGGCAGTTTATCGGCAAGCACATCGAAGGATTCAAGGAATTTAGGCGCATACGCCCGGAGTCCCAGTTCTGCCTTCAAGAAACCGGCGAACCAAGGAGCGACATCGGAATCACCATGAACCACAAACACGTGGCGGGGAGCATCTGCAAACGCTGAAAGCCATCTGAGCAAACCATTCTGGTCGGCATGACCGCTTACCCCTTCAAGTTTCCTCACTCGTGCCTTTACATCAATCTGCTCACCGAAAATAGTGACATGCTGGGCTCCGTCAAGGATGGAACGACCCAAAGTACCTTCTGCCTGGTAGCCTGAAAACACGATACATGATTCCGGTCGCCAGAGATTATGTTTGAGATGGTGCTTGATGCGCCCGGCTTCACACATGCCGCTTGAGGATATGATGACCGCAGGTTCATTCCTGAAATTCAGCGCCTTGGAATCATTGGCATCAGTGATGGTAACAAGACTGGGGAAAAGGATAGGATTGTGTCCTTTTTTCGCCAATTCCAGAGCTTCATCATCAAAAAATTCCATGCTGGTCGCAAAGATGCGCGTTGCCTTGACGGAAAGCGGGCTATCGACGAAGACTGGTACATCCTGTAGCCCGTTGAGCTTATGATCCAGCATGTAACGGAGGAAATAAAGGATTTCCTGTGTCCGTCCCACGGCAAAAGCAGGAATCACGACATTCCCGCCTTGGGCGAAGGTTTCAGCAATGATATCCGCAAGATCCTGTGCGCGGGCTATGGTAGTTGCCTTCTGACTTCCTGGCTTGCCGGAACCGGAGCCACCATGCAGCCTGTCCCCATACGTGGATTCAACAATGACATAATCAGCTTTCTTGGGATACTGGGGGTCTTGTATCAGAGGCTGGTCGAAATTTCCGATATCGCCGCTGAAAACAAAAATACGTTCCTCTCCGTTTTCCTTGACCGTTATTTCCATGGAGGCGGAACCAAGAAGGTGTCCGGCATCAATGAAGCGCACGGAGACATGGGCAGAAAGCTCCATGACTTCCCCATACCGGCATTCCCTGAACAACTCCATGGATTTTTCTGCGTCAGCAGTGGTATAGAGGGGTTCAACCGCAGGCTTGCCTGCCCGCCTTTGCTTCCGGTTCTGCCATTCCGTTTCCATTTGCTGGATATGTGCGCTGTCTGCCAGCATGATTTCACATAAGTTACGGGTGGCTTCGGTAGCATAGATTGCTCCGGAGAACCCTTCCTTTACCAGAAGAGGAATACGTCCGCTATGATCAATATGGGCATGGGTCAGGAGCATGACATCTACGGTTTCCGCCTTGAATGGAAGTTCATCGCCTTGGACGCGCTCATCAGTACCCTGCGCAAGCCCACAATCGATAAGAATATTCATTCCATCCGCTGAAAGCATGAAACAACTACCAGTGACATGACGCGCTGCGCCATAGAAAGAAATTTTCACAAAGACCTCCTCATCGACCGGCGTCACCCTTTATGTCCATTACTCCCTGAAAAGACTATACATCGCATCCGCGCTATGAGCATTCTTGATATGTTTCATCATCACCGCGGAAGAACATGTCCGGGCAATCGAGGCAAGCACCTCGACATGGGAAGACAAGGCTGCGGGCGGAGCGACGACAAGAAAAAAAAGCGAGACAGGCTCGTTATCAGGAGCGTTGAAATCCACGGGATGTGATGTGACGCCGATGACCAACTTCACGGATTGCACCGCTGATGTCTTGGCATGAGGAACGGCGACTCCCTTTCCCAAGCCCGTACTGCCCAATGCTTCGCGACGCTTGATGGCCTGAAGAATATCATCCTGCGCATCCTTTCCCAAGTTCAGGGCATCTGAGAGCAATCCGACCATTTCTTCAATGACGGTATTAGCATCATTGCCGGCAAGGGGGATTTTTATCAAGTTCTTATCAAGTACATCAACTATATTCATCTTTTTTCTCCCTCACATGACATCCTGCTCGAACTTCATCCACACATCATCGATATCATGAATGAGCAGGACAGGACAGGATACAAGTCGGATAATCCGATCTACATCACTAATCAATTCGTCCCTGCGGCTTCTGATTTCTGTCAGGCCGCACAGTAACAGAAGATCGATTTTATCATCCTTTACGCACGTGAAGACTTCATGAGGAGTAGAACCCGACTTTTTCACCGGCACAAGGGTTACTCCCTTCGAACGGGCAAGCTTGACTGCGTGACGCAACTGGCGATCGGCGTCCTCCTCCAGATCCTCCAAATATTCCGTCCGCTCGCTGTCAATGAAAATATGAGCTTTCACCAGTTCACTGACAGCTTTGGTATTGACCACATAGATTGCTTCCAGCTCGGCTCCTGTGCCTTGCGCAAGAAGTATGGCGTACATCAGCGCTGCCGTAGAGCCTTCTGATCCATCGATATACACGAGCATCCTTTGAAAAGGAACTGTCATGAATAGCCTCCATCCTGTGTAGAGCTGCTAGCCCTATGATATTGTAGCGCGCAAATCCACATTCGTCACGTCGCCAGTGTTTTGTCCATGGTCGTGACTCGTTCCAGCCGATCTTTGACATTCTTCATCAAGACAAAGTTTTCGCGTTCAGCTTCCTCAATCCGGCTTTTCGTCAGAGCAAGAGCCTCCTGGGTCTCAGGAATCAGGATTTTTTCCAAGGCATTCACCTTGCGAATCGTCTTCTTTACTTCCCGCGCAAGTCTCATGATTGAAACTTTCAGTTCAGCCATCCGTCCCATGAGTTTCAGCGCATCTCGATACTTCGAGATGGCGATTTCAGAACGCAAACTTGTACCTTCCGCACTGAAATAGGGGCCTTTATCGGAAAATGTCGTTTCTACACGGGGGAGCCTGACCCCCATGACGCGACGTTCCCCGACTTCAATGCTTGCGCTGATGTTCACCGCCCCGGCGAGATTGCCGACCGTCAACCGTCCCATGTCCATCACGGAATCCTGAAGTGCCTGCGAAGCTTCGGACAATGCCTGGTCAACCCGATTCTGATAGTCCGCCGCCTGGTCAACGAGAGTCAGCAACTCGACGACCAGAATGGAACGTTTCTGGTCAAGCAGTTCATGGCCGGAACGTGAAAAGGACAGTTCTTCGGTGAGCCTCATGAGATTGCTTCTTGTCGGTGCTATCATGCGTGCCATGGCTTATCCTTTGTGATGGGTATTCAGTTCGTCATCGGTCAGCCTCTGCAATTCCTCACGCGGCAGCAGGGACAATGCCTCCCACGCCAAATCCAGGGTCTGTTCAATCGTCCGGTCGTCATTGAACGCTTGAGAAATGAAACGTCTTTCAAAGAAATCACCGAAGGCAAGGTACTGCTGATCCAGGCCGGTAAGTTCTTCCTCTCCGATGACCGATGCTAAATTCCGCACTTCACGCACATGGTTGTAGGAAGCAAATAACTGGTTGGAGACATGTGGATGATCCGCACGGGTCATCCCTTCTCCAATGCCGTCCTTCATCAAACGGGACAGTGAAGGCAGAGGAGCGATGGGTGGATAGATCCCCCGCCCGCTCATGGTACGGTCAAATACAATCTGTCCTTCCGTGATGTATCCGGTAAGGTCAGGAATAGGATGACTGATATCATCGTTGGGCATGGTCAATATGGGCAGCTGGGTGATGGAGCCTTTCCTGCCCGCTATCTTCCCTGACCTTTCATAAAGCTCGGCAAGATTGGAATAGAGATAACCGGGATAGCCTTTACGGGAGGGAATCTCCCCTCTTTGCGTAGAAATCTCACGCAGGGATTCACAGTAGTTGGTCATGTCTGTCATGATGACCAGAACCTGCTTGTCTTTGTCGAACGCCAGATGCTCCGCCAGCGTCAGTGCAGAGCGAGGGGTTATCGTTCTTTCGATTGACGGATCATCGGCAAGGGAAAGAAAGAGCGCGACATCATCTAGCACGCCCGCCTGCTCGAAACTGTCAATGAAATATCGGGCGACATCATATTTGACACCCATTGCGGCGAATACGATGGCAAATTCACTTTTTCCACCCCGCACCTTTGCTTGACGCACAATCTGAGCGGCCAGCTTGTTGTGATCCATGCCGTTCCCAGAGAAAATCGGCAGCTTCTGCCCTTGAATCAGAGTTGTCATCGCATCAATCACGGAGATGCCTGTCTGGATGAAATCACGGGGATATTCACGGGCGGTCGGATTAATCGGCGTTCCGTTGACATCCCTTTCCTCCGTGCCGGTGGGAATAGCCGCTCCGTCCCGACTCCGTCCCAGACCATCCATGACGCGTCCCAGCATGGCTTCAGTGACGCCCAGCGTCAACGGCTCGCCCATGAAATGCATGGACGTACCGGGCAGGGTCAGTCCGCTCGTGCCTTCGAACACCTGCACCACCACAGCCTCGTCGCTGGTATCAAGGACTTGACCTGAACGGCGTAGTCCGTCAGAGGACAGTACTTCGACCAGTTCTCCATATCCCACGGGATGTGTTTTCCTCATATAGACAAGCGGGCCGTCAATCCTGCTGGCTCCAGCGTATTCACGACCTGCAAGCAAAGCCCTGTCCAGCATTCCGGAGGGAAAGGTTTCAGACATCTTCTTCATACATGCCTCCCAACTGCTGTATTGAACGTTCCAGCGACACTTCAAGGCGATCCATGGCCGCTTCATCGTCATTGCCAATGGTAAAACGCATCTTTGCGATATCTTGCACAGCTTTCAGCCTCCGCAACTTCACCAACGGAACTCCTTTTGAAATCGCCGCACTTCCCAGCTCCCAGTACCTGACGATGATGCGGAGCATCGCCGATTGCTTGAGCGTCGAACAATATTTGTCTATGTCATCAAAAGCATTCTGCTGGAGGAAGCCTGTCTTGAAAAGGGAACATACTTCGATGATGAAGTTCTGGCTATCGGGAAGCGCGTCAGAGCCTACCAGTTTGACAATCTGCTGGAGCCGGACTTCCTTCTGGAGAAGATCCATGATGACGCCGCGGGCTGTTCCCCATTGGCCTTCACAATGCTCATTCCACCATGAGATGACTTCATCGACATATTCACTGTAGGATTCTGTCCAGCTTATCGCTGGATAATGCCGTGCACTGGCCAAGGCTCTGTCCAGTCCCCAGAAGCAACGCACAAAACGTCGGGTATGCTGTGTGACCGGCTCGGAGAAATCTCCTCCGGGAGGAGAAACCGCTCCAATGATGGATATGGAGCCTTCCTTGCCACAGAAAGTCTGCATGCGACCTGCCCTTTCGTAAAATTCGGCGATGCGCGTTGGCAGATACGCGGGGAAACCTTCCTCCGCAGGCATCTCCTCCATGCGTCCGCTCAATTCCCTCAAGGCTTCCGCCCACCTGCTGGTGGAATCGGCCATGAGTGCGACGGCATAGCCTTGGTCCCGATAGTACTCAGCCATGGTGATGCCGGTGTAAATGCTTGCTTCACGGGCGGAAACCGGCATGTTCGATGTATTTGCAATCAAAATGGTACGCTCCATCAGGGAACGTCCGGTGCGCGGATCAACGATGTGGGGGAACTCCCGCAGGACATCGGTCATCTCGTTACCTCGCTCACCACAGCCGATGTACACAATGATGTCGGCATCACACCAACTTGCTATGGCATGCTGCGTCATGGTCTTGCCTGTGCCAAAGCCGCCTGGAATGGCAACGGTACCACCTTTTGCAAGGGGGAAAAGAACATCGATGACCCGTTGTCCCGTCAAAAGCGGAGTGTCCAGCGCCATGCGCCTCTCCGTGGGACGGGGAGTCCGGATTGGCCATCTCTGCATCAGGGAAATGTGTGCTGTCTTTCCATCAGGATAGGTGACAATGGCTATTATATCCGTCACGGCATAGTCACCTTCCGGCATGAGAGTCACAACAACAGCATCTTCCCGTACTGCGTCATCGCCAGTCCGCGCATGACGCGCCGGAAGCAAAATCTTGTGGAGGATATTATCATTTTCCTGGACATGGCCGAGGACTTGACCAGTCCGTAAAGTGTCGCCCTCATGGACAATGGGAACGAAATGCCATGACCGGTTCCTGTCAAGCGCAGGGCAGTCTACGCCACGAGCAATGAAATCTCCGCTGATGTCTTTCAGGGCTTCAAGAGGACGCTGGATGCCATCATAGATAGTACCAATCAGGCCGGGTCCCAGCTCGACGGACAACGGCATGCCGCTTCCGTAGATATTATCCCCCGGCGCGACACCCGTGGCATCTTCATAGACTTGGATGGTCGCGGTCGCGTCAGACAGCTTGACCACTTCTCCGATCAACTGCTGTTCCCCGATATATACCAGTTCCATCATCATTGCATCAGTGATGTTCTTGGCGGTGATGACGGGACCGTTCACCCTTTTCACTTGTCCGACTATTCTGTTCTGCATGTTCTTTTATCCACCAGATTCTTGATTTCTCGGTCGAACCGACGCAAACGGTCAGAGATGTGGTTGCTGAATGAAATGGCATCATCCAAGGATGTAACCCGTATGCCGGGTTCTCCCAACCGCCTCTCATCCAAGGCAAGAGTGACAGCAAACCCTGTCTTCTCCCTGACAAGCCGTTCCGCGTCATGCAGGATTTTCTCAGTGACAGGGGTTTCTTCCGAATACGCTACTTTCGCCTCCGAAACGCCAAGACCGACCGTAGCTTCGGCAATCCATGTTGTCAGGATGGCTGAAAACCCTTTTTCATGAACACGTTGGTAAAGAAGTTCCTTCACTTTGTCCATGACCTGGGTTCTGTACCTGTCCTGTTTCAGGAGCTGTGCTTTCCGTAATATGTTCCTGCGGGCACTCTCAATCTGTAGATGGACTGTCTGGATGCGCATGTCATTGGCAGTTCTCTCGTCATGGCACTGCTTTTTCGCCTGCTCCTGGGCTTGAAGGATGCGCACTTTGGCTTTCGCCTGTGCCGCTTCCACAATCCTGTCCGCTTTATCCTGAGCTTCCTTCATTATGCCGGAAAGAAGCACGCTGTCCCTAACCTTTATGTCAGTGTTCATATCAGCAGTAGTCATAGGGAAACTCCAATGGCATCGTTGACCAACGTACGTATATCCCTGCTCTTTCCTTCTCCATGAGGAGACGGAATCTCCACGACCAGAGGAAACGCCTCGGAAAACAGATAACGATCGACGACTGTCCGTATCATATCCGCGGCATCCTGGGTGATGATGATGACGGCGTTGAGATGATCCTCAAGTGCCTTGTCCCAGACGGATTTTGCTTCCTGGGGAGTCGTGGCAGCAAGCCCGGCCACGCCTACCAGAGAAAATCCGAGAACAGTATCTTCATCACCTATCACAAAATAATTCACAATCAGCCCCGCTCAGGCTTTCCCAAGAATCATCAATGCAGTGATGAAGCCGAACACGACAATACCTTCTGCCAGAGCAATGAAGATAAGTGCTTGGCTTGCAATCTCCGGTCTTTCGCTGATGGCTCCCATGGCAGCCGAACCGACATGACTGATGGCCATGCCCGCAGCTATGGCTCCTGCGCCAAAAGCAATTGCGGCGGCAATCACGACCCACATCAGGTCACCGGAACTTGAAGCGGTATTCGTCGTTTCGGCAGCAGCCGGAGTAGCCGCGAAAGCTCCCGGTGCAAAGACCGCGGTGGAAACGACCATGGCCAGCACCGTTATCAGAAGGGAGACCAAGACTTTCCGTCTAAAAGCAAATGTACCCATATTTTCCTCCGTCCTCTCTTTTTCTAAAATCTTATTTCTTTGTACGCAACCCAATGGGTTCATACGCAATTCCTTTTCCCGTGAAGTAGCGAGAGAAAAACTCATAGTAATTCAACCTCAGCGACTGTATGCCAGCCGATAATCCTTCAAGTGCAATGACCAAGACATTACCGACCAACAGGATTAAGAATCCTGCGATTCCCCCATTCACCAGTGCCGCCATATCAGCGAACGCCACCATCAAGCTGACATGTGCTATACCCAGGCCAGCGACACGCATGAACGACAGCGTATTAGACAGGAAGCCGCTGAATATCTCAAGAACATCGACAATCCACTCCATGAACGCGCCAATGATGACAGTGCCGACCTTCTTCCTGTGTCCGCCTGCCTTGAATTCCAGCACATAGGCAAGGAACCCTTTCAGGAATAAAAGGACAATAGGCACGACAATCCCTCCTGTGAGAAGGGGCGTCATGGGAATTGTCTTGTACCCGCTTCCGACGAACGCAAAACCAATGTAGATTCCGCAACCATACAACCACCCTCCGACCAAACCGTTCTTGTCAAGGATCAGGGTGAACCAATCCTTTTTCCTGATGAGGTTTATCCAGTTCAGGACAAGCCCAAGACTGATGATACAGATACCGAACTTAATTGTAATTCCCAGAATATCATAGATGGTTCTGATTCTTCCATCGGATACATGCCCGTTCACCACGCCATGGTAATTGAACCATATGGGCGGAAAAAGGGGAAATCCGAAATAAGAACCGAACAAAGCACCGGCCACTACGGATGCCCCGCCAAGGAATATCAGAAGATGACAGAGATTCCTGGTCAGCATTCCTTCTTTGCGGGCGGGATTTTTCTTGTACATCAGTGAGCCGATGATACCAACGATGCTCAGAACAAGCCCCTGTCCCGCATCGGCGAACATCAGGCCGAACATGCAGAGATATGCGACCGTGACAAACAGCAAAGGGTTGATTGTCCCATATTCTGGTGTGTTGTAGTTGGTGACGATGCGCTCGAAGGGCTCAAGAACGGAGGGAGCATCCACCGCTACGGGAATCTCAGAACGGGGCAGTTCAGCGGGAGATGTCCACTCAATAATACTCTGCCCTTCGCTCGCCTCGCGGATTGCGGCCTCTACCTTCCGCATCTGGTCAACGGGAACCCAGCCAGAAAAAAGGGCGGTATTTCGTGTATGGGAGAAATACAAACTCATTGATTCAGAAAGCTGATTGAGCCGGATATTCGCCCACAAAACCTCAAGGTCACCACGCTTGCGGGCAATCATGTCCTTCGCTTGTCGGTTCAGATCCGCTACGGCATCCTGTAGGGTACGTACTTCATCATCAAGTTTCTCAAGTATTTTCTTTTCGGCATCCCTCTGGAGGCTGGCGTCATCGGATTCTATCCATCCCAGCTTGTCAAGCAAAGGATTGACGCGCGAACCGTCCCTTCTCAGGTACAAGAGGATGGAAACAGAGTCATTCAGAGGAAGCACTATGGCTCCCAAAGGCTGGAAACGACTGATTACGGATTCATCGGACACTCCAGGAAACGTACCGACGTGCAGGTCATAATATTGCCTGCGTCCTTCCCGTATGTAGCGGACAAGCTCCTGACATGACAGGAATTTCTGATTGTTCGTTTTCTGGGAATCTTTTATTTTCTGTACCGATGAAGCAAGCCCGGAAAGAAACCGTCTGCTTTCGGACACATCGACAGGAGTCATGGTCTGCGGCTCCAAGGAGATGGAAGAATAATCCACATCTCCGCCGCTTGCAAGCAAAGCCTCAATCTTTTGGCGTAGGTCTTCCAGTTCCTCCCTGTTGCGGGAAGGAGCGTGAGCTGACAATTTCTCAGCGGCCGCCGGGCTGATTTTTTCTATCCGCACGAAATCCATCACGCCCAAAGACAGCAGCTTGTTCACGACGGGTTGGGATGCAGCTTCAAGAATCACAGCAGTCAACAAGCTCATGGGCTTGGTAAACAAATTCATACAAGCACCTCCCGCATCTGTGCTTCACTCCATCCGTAAAACTTACCGTTGAGCACTGCTCGAATTGCAGTCACTTCTCTTTTATGTAAAAAGAAATAGGCCATCACGACTCCTAAGGTGAACGGATAGTCACTCAGGATATGGGTGAATTTTTTCCGTCTCAACTCCAGAAGATTGCGCTCGATTCGCAAGGTCTGCGCGGCAATCGCCCGACTTTTTCTTCCCCCTGTGTCACCAACATCACCATCTTCATGCAGGGGCGATGTCAATTCAGTCACCATACCAGTCGCCTTGGCCAGCTCAGGGAACCGGTCATTCAGCAGGACTTCGGGATTGCGGTCACCGACGGGCATGTCGAGATACTGACGGGTCCGAGGACTGGACGCAACATGACCGTAAGGAATAAGGCCATGTTCCAGTTCAGCAGAAGGAAGGGAATAGTACCACCCGTAGCGAATCAGGGCAAGGATATTGAAAAAGTCTATTTCCATGGTGTAGATATCATGCGCCGTCGTCCTGTCCAAGCCGGTCAGCCGATGTATCAGGGGAATAAGTTCTTCATACCAATCTTTGTCCAAAGCGGTTTCCACGGGGAACAATCCCTTTTGCTCTATTTCGTGTTCATCAAACGCGGCCAGGACATCCCTATAGGGCGTGTCATGGAGAGCATAGAGGACATCCTCCCAGTTGACGGCATTGATGATGTCGCTCCACTTCACGGGATAGCGGATGGTATCGGTGAAAACATAAACCCCACGGGAGGCAATGCTATGGTGTCGGATGATATTGCTGTACCAGAGCCGGAGAACACTTTTCAGATTCTCCAGTTCCAGTTTTCCCATGAGATGCCTGACTATCTCCTGCGGGACTCCATCAAGGGCGTCAATCACCATATGGTAATCCATGATTGCGTCTTTGAGCATGCCAAGCTCGACCTGTTGGATATCCCCTGTCTGGTCATAGATACGTACAAGATCCGCATAGCGTGAGTTCTTCAATGTCTGGATTGCTTCGACAAGGGTTTCAGCCCGCAACATGCCCGGAAGAAGGGAGTTTTCCTTGAATGCTCCGATCTTGGCACGCAGCCGGGCGTTGATGTACCCATACCGTGCCACTACGCTTTTCATATATGCTCCATGTCATGGGAGAAAAGTCTGGAGGAAAGCACGATGGACACGACTTCCTCCGCTATGGAATCGACTACTTCCGCGGGAAGGGTTGCTTCATTTTCTAACGGGGTGTCAGAAGTTCCTTCATCCTTGAGGGTTTCTTCTTGCAAAAGTGCTTGCGCTTGTGCAAGCCGGACGTGCCCCTCCGCCTTTTCCTTATCCGTTGCAGCGCGGATGATTGCCGTAGCTTCCATCTCGGCCTGCGCCAATATGTCTTCTGATTTTTTCTTTGCCGAGGCTTCCAGTGCCGTGGCTTGTTCTTCAACGGTGAGTATATCCTGGATGACCCGACTGCTCATGCTTTCTTTCATCATATCATTTTTCCTGAGTCGCCTTTTTCTACTGTGGCGAGTTCAGCGGAAATTGTCAATCGAGGGAATGCGTGACAAGGCGCGCGGCGTGAATCTAACCTTGAAAAAAATAGTGACTTTTTTCTTTTATCATAATAATTAGTCCCAACGTTTAGTTGAATTTTAATTATAATGTTCCTAACAGTACGATACTGCTATCTTTCCGTTCTATCGGACCTATCCACATCAGATCATACTGATGTGGAGCCGACTTCCTGCTTCGCCGAGGCAGGTTTCACCGTGCGATTGCTCACACAGCCAGAGCCGTCCTCTCCACAGGCTGACACCGTGGAACTCACGGCGTAATCTCTTACATTAATCGCGGCATTGACGTCGCGATCATGGCGTGCGCCACACAGTGGGCACGTCCATTCGCGCACCGACAAAGGCAGTTCTTCCACCTTATGCCCACAGGCGGAACACCGTTTGGAGCTTGGAAAGAACCTATCAACCACGACGATCATGCCTCCTCGCATATTCGCCTTGTACTCCAGTTGTCGCCGGAACTCGAAGAATCCCATGTCGGCCACAGAGCGAGCCAAATGCCGATTACACATCATGCCTTTGACATTCAGATCTTCAATACAGACAGTGTGAAATCGCTTGGTGAGATCGGTTGTCACTTTATGCAGCGCGTCATTGCGGATATAGGAGATGCGGGCATGAAGCCGGGAGAGTTTTCTTTTTGCCTTCTCCCGGTTGCACGAACCGTGCTTCTTTCTGCTCACGCTCCGGGAGAGGCGACGAAGTCGCTTCAACAAACGTTTATGCGCCTTCGGTCCTTCCACCTTCTCTCCCGTGGACAATGTCGCCAAAGAGGAGACGCCCAAATCCACACCTACCGCGCCTTGGTTTTCGGCTTTGGGAAGATGCGAAAGATCCGGCGTATCCACCGTAATACTCACAAACCATCTGTCAGCGACACGGGAGACTGTGCCCGACATGATTTTACCCGCGAATCTGACTCGTTCGTGCATACGCACCCACCCAAGCCCTGGAATGCGGATGCGATTGTCCTTCACGGAAAACTGATCGTTAGAGATGCTGAAGCGGTCATGGACTCCTTTCTTGCGGAATTGGGGGAAACGGGCGCGTCCAGCAAAGAAATTCTTGAACGCAACGCCCAAGTGCATAATCGCCATTTGCGGAGCGTTTTTGGTGACTTCCAACATCCACGGGAAGTGTTCCCGTTTGATGGCGTTCAAGTGGCGGCGCAGGGACATTTGCGATGGTTTTGACTTGTCGGGATCACGCTTGCACTCTTCATAGAGCCGCTTCCATTCGGCCAGCGCCCAATTGTAGGCGAACCGAGCCACGCCCGAGGCGCGGGCAAAATAGGTCGCCTGCTTATTGGTCGGGTCAAGCCCGATTTTATGGGCGATCAGCATTGCGAGGACTCCACCGCTTTCTTTACTCCATCAAGCATCTTGTGAGTCTTGTGCGAACGGGAGCCATAAAGCCTGGCGGAAAACACGGTGATGATTTCCAGAACATCCTGTGCCACATCTTCCTCAAAGTTGGTGTCTTCACCCTGATTGAGAATGACGACTTCAACACTTTTCGCTTCACAGATGGCGAACACGAGCTCCGCTCCCCATCGCAACAACCGGTCGCGATGCGTGATTACCAAGCGCCCAATATGCCCGCTCATGATATCGTTAAGCAGTCGTTTGAGTCCTTCTTTGTGGTAATTCATCCCGGAACCAAAATCACAGACAACTTCAAACGTCCACCCTTGGCGGGCGCAATACAATGCGAGAACCTGCTTCTGTCGTTCCAAATCATTCGTTTGATCATGACTGGAAACACGGGCATAGGCGATAGTGCGCCGCTCCCCACCAAAAGGATGATACTGCTCGGGAATAAGTTTGGAAAGGTCATAACGCCTATGCCCGGAAGTCGTTCGAACAGGCGTCAGCTTTCCCGCCGCCTCCCAGCGTCGGAGCGTGGTGACGGAAACACCTAATGCCTTTGCGGCTACACCGATGCCGACAATAGTATTCATAATAGATATTATTGCATAGGTATGAGCAGATGTCAAGTCAACAGTTCAATCCCCTTTTGTTTTTCTTTTATTTCTCCTCCCTCTCCTCTACTCCGTTTTAATAAATAGATTGTAGATTTAATAAAAACATATTTATAGTTATTAACATAAATATGTTAATAATATTATTATGCTAAATTATTTCATTATGAAATAAGTATTTATGCTATATTATTATCGTGTTTGAGGGTGTCCTTCTGGGTAGACTTAATGAAATTATTGCCCTCTGCGGAAGTGGCATTATATACTGATGTTGTGACAGGAGAAAAAAATGACGAGAGAAGAGCAGATTGATGATGCGATCAAGCAGACAAAAGCTATTTTCGCTATAGAGGGTATGTATGTTACAGAGGAAGAGGAAGAATTGCTCCGCAGAGAATCCAAAGGAGAGATAACCACAGAAGAATATAATCGGCTGAGCGTAAAGGCGGCATATGATGAATTCTATGGTTCTATGAACAAGAGGAAAGGTGTGAAGAATGAGCAGTAATTGGGACGGAGATTTTTCATATCCAAATTCAAACATGCTGCGTAATAACTTCAATCTTTACAATTCCGGGGAAGCAGGACTTTTATATCTTATTGAGAGAAAGATAACAACGAATACTGTAAAAAAACTACTTGAAAGATCCGAGGGAAAAACTATTAAGGTCAAGGATTTTGACCTGCCATTCTTGCAAGGACTTCATAAGGAGATATTTTCTGGTGTGTATCCGTGGGCAGGGCATATGAGGACTTTCAATATGGCAAAAGGAGATACCTCTTTCTGTCCTGCTGATTATATAGCGACGCAAGGGGAATATATCAGGCAGAAGATTCAGGATACGAACTATCTTCGGGACATGTCAAAAGAAGATTTCGCATATAAATCAACGGAGCTTTTCGACCTGGTGAATGACTTGCATCCTTTCCGGGAAGGAAACGGACGGACTCAGCGGGTTTTCTTTACGTTGCTGGGGCGGCAGGCGGGCTATGAGCTGGATTTCTCCAAGATTCCTTCTGAGTTGCATAATGAAGCGGCGATCCGTGCAGCCCACGGGGACAAGAGAATGTTGCTTGACCATTTCCGGAAAATCGTTGCACCGTTACGTGAGCCTAATAATGTGGAGCTTCTTGCTGTGACTAAGGAGCTTTTTCTTGGAAGGGAACTAACACGATAAGACATATTGGTACATCGGTATGATCATAAAGAAAAGGACCTGCCTGGAAAGGCAAGTCCTCTGTATTCCGGTATCGGGCTGGCCGGATTTGAACCGGCGACCCCAAGTCCCCCAGACTTGTACGCTAAACCCCTGCGCTACAGCCCGGAACAAGCCTCCGACCATCGTCGGCGACAGGTAATGACACTAGCACAGTTGCATATTCATGTCAATAAAACCGGAGGAGACAAATATCTTGGCAAAAACGCCAATGAACTGGATGACATCTTCCTCATAACATAACATCTTCCGGTGGCGTTGCCCCTGATAATGTACTAGATTGTATTCATGCCCACATACCCTGTGGCAGAGGAGAACATTCATGGAAAAATGGTGGCATGACGCAGTAGTTTATCAAATCTATCCTCGCAGCTTCGCCGACTCCAACGGAGACGGCATCGGCGACATCCCCGGCATCATCGCTCGACTGGATTATCTGAAGAACTTAGGCATCAATCTCATCTGGCTTTCTCCGGTGTACCGTTCCCCCGATGCGGATAACGGCTACGACATCAGCGACTATCGGGACATAGATCCACGTTACGGAACCATGGCGGACATGGACGCCCTGATTGCCGAAGCAAAAAAAAGAGACATCCGCATCGTCATGGATCTGGTAATCAACCATACCAGCGACGAACATGAATGGTTCCGCCAGAGTCGCGACCCAAAAAGCCCTTACCGCGACTATTATATCTGGCGACCGGAAAAGAATGGCGGCCCGCCCAACAACTGGACCAGCTTCTTCGGCGGTGACTGCTGGAAGAAAGATGAAAGAAGCGGCGAATACTACCTGCATCTTTTCGCTGAAAAACAACCCGACCTCAACTATGACAACCCCCGCGTCCTTGAGGAAATCAAGGATATCATGCGCTTCTGGCTGGACAAAGGAATAGGAGGATTCCGATGCGATGTCATCAATCTCATCCACAAGACATCGCTCGTAGATGGAAAGAAACGCCTTGTCCTTACTGGAAGCGAACACTACATCTCACAAGAGGGAACCCATGAGATTCTCCGTACCCTGAGAAAAGACGTGCTTTCTCATTATGACTGCTTCACCGTCGGGGAGACTGTCTTTGTCACCCCACAAATGGGACGTGACCTGACAGATGAAAAACGAGGGGAACTTGATATGATCTTCTCCTTCGAGCATATGGAGACAGACCAGTTCTTCGTAAAATGGTTCAGAAGGAAATTCTCCCCTGCTCGCTTCGCCCGTTCCATAGCAACGTGGCAGAATGCCCTGGAATGGAACGCACTCTACCTGGAGAACCATGACCAGCCGCGCAGCGTCTCCCGTTTCGGCAATGACGGCATGTGGTGGAGCCAGTCGGCCAAGTTGCTCTGTACCCTTCTGTTGACCCTCCGTGGCACTCCCTTCATCTACCAAGGAGAGGAAATAGGCATGACGAACTTTGACTTCACATCGATGGAACAACTCCAAGACGTGGAATCCCACAATATCTACCGGATGGCGAAGAAGCTCTGCATCCCCGCCTCCTACCGCTGGAAGATGATGCAAAGGACATCACGCGACAACGCTCGTACCCCCATGCAATGGACTGCGAAAGCTCATGCCGGATTTACGACAGGAACACCATGGCTTGGCGTCAACGCCAACCATCAAAGGATCAACGTGGATTCCCAGAAGGACGATTCCCAGTCGATACTCAGTTATTACCGGACGATGATTGCCCTTCGCGCCTCGCTTCCGGTACTCCGCACGGGTTCTTTCCATGCCGTGAAGATGACAAAGAGTCTGTTCATCTATGAAAGGCAGCTTTCCGGACAACCTTCCGAACAGTCTTCAGACGAAAAGATACGGGTGTTGCTTAATTTCAGTCCAAGGAACGCCAAGGCGGAAGGAAACGGAGATGTGTTGCTTTCCAGCTATGGGAATCAGCGCACGACGTATGATGGAATCCTCCGTCCTTGGGAAGCCCTGCTCCTGCGTTCTTCTGAGACTGAGCCGGAGAAAAAGCGATGATTCATGAAGAAAACGGCCTTTTCAAGCTGGACACGCTCCATACCAGCCTGTGGTTCCGCGTCACGCGCCATGGGCATCTGGAACATATCCACTACGGAGACAGGCTTTCCTCCGACCAAGATGCGGATGGCCTGCTGCTCAAGCAGTCAACACTTCCCGGCAGCAGTATCCTCTATGACCAGAATGACCCGTATTATTGCCTTGATACCCTCGCCCTTGAATGGTCAGGAATCGGACGCGGGGACTATCGGCAGTCACCGGTGGAAATCAAGATGCCGGACGCCTCCTTCACCTGTGATTTCATCTACAAGTCGCATGAAGTTTCCCTCGGATCTTCCCCTTGCGCCGACCTGCCCTCCGCCACAGGAGAAGACGAAGACTGCTCTACGGTAAAAATCACCTTGGAAGATATCTCGAATCATGTGGAACTGTTCCTATATTATACAGTCTACGAGGCCACCGATGTCATCACGCGCCGCGTCGTCCTGAAGAACAACAACCGCAAATCCCTCCTGATACGCCGCCTGATGAGCATGATGATGGACATGCCGGACAGAGGCTTCAAACTAATCACCTTTGACGGTGGATGGATTCGGGAAGGGCATCGCCACGAAAGACCGGTAGCTCCAGGAATTTACATCAACAGCTCTACCACGGGAGCTAGCAGCAACCGTCACAACGCTGGATTCATCCTGTCCGAAAAAGGAACCGGAGAAGACAACGGACGGACATGGGGCTTCAACCTTGTCTACAGCGGCAATCATTACGGTTCCGTAGAACTGTCGGTACAGAGCGTCCTGCGTATCCAGGTGGGTATCAATCCCTATTGCTTTGAATGGGAACTTGGCCAAGGAGAATGCTTTGAGACTCCAGAAGCGGTCATGACCTTCTCATCCAAAGGATTCAACGGACTGGGAAGGAACTTTCATGATTTCATCAACAAGCATATCGTGCGAGGTTCCTGGAGAGACGCTGAACGACCTGTCCTTTTCAATACATGGGAAGCCAATTTCTTCAATTTCACAGAAAGAAAGCTCATCCGTCTTGCACGACAAGCCAGGATCTTGGGCATAGAGACCTTCGTCCTGGACGATGGATGGTTCGGCACACGAGATGATGACCGGCAGGGACTTGGCGACTACTCGGTGAACAAGAAGAAGTTACCTAAGGGATTGAAGCGTCTGAGCAGGAAAATCAGAGTACTTGGCATGAATTTCGGCCTGTGGTTCGAGCCGGAGATGATTAACGAGAACAGCGAGCTCTACCGGAACCATCCGGAATATGCTGTGACCACTCCGGGCAAGGAGCCGACCAGAGGACGAAATCAGCTTGTTCTTGATTTGTGCAACCCGGAAGTACGCAATTATATTGTTTCTTCACTTTCCCGTGTCATGGACGAAGCGGAAGTATCGTATGTGAAGTGGGATATGAACAGACACATCAGCGATGGATTCTCCCATTGTCTGGAACGTCAAGGCGAATTTTTCCATCGTTACATCCTGGGACTCTATGACATTTTGCGTCGTGTCTTCACTCCCCGTCCCCACATCCTGTTGGAGAGCTGTTCAAGCGGCGGTAATCGTTTTGATCTTGGCATGCTCTGTTTTTCTCCCCAGATATGGACATCCGATGACACCGACCCCATCGAGCGATTGAAAATACAGGGAGGCTTGTCCTGCCTCTATCCTCTCTCTACCATGGGAGCGCATGTCTCTGACTCACCCCATCAGCAGACGCTCCGCGCTACTCCCCTGCACACACGTTTTAATACGGCGAGCTTCGGAAGCCTGGGCTATGAGTTGGATTTGAAAAATCTCACTCCTGTCCAGAGGAAAGAAATACAACATCATATTGCCTTCTATAAGGAACATCGGAGGACTTTCCAATATGGCAGGTTCTACCGTCTGGACAGTATGGCGGACAACACTGTGAACTGGCTCTGCGTGGCTCCCGATGGAAGCGAGGCAATCGCGGGCGTCTTCCGCACACTCTCCGAGGCGGCCCCACGGGGAGATATCCTTGCCCTCAAGAATCTTGTTCCATCTGCCTCCTACACAGTCACATCCTGTCCCCAGATGCTGTCCGTCCGTAGTTTCGGAGGACTGGTCAAGCACATTACACCTATAACCCTCAAACCTGACGGTCTGGTTCTCCGCCTGGTCGACCATTACCGTGGTGTACCCGACGGCAGGGAAAGCTACTCATGTAAAGGAGACACCTTGATGAGTGGACTCCATCTGGCGACTACCTTCTTGGGGACTGGCCACAATGAACACATACGGCTCATGGGAGACTATGGTTCAAGCCTTTATGTCATAAAGCGCAAAGAGGCAGTATAAAAGTGCTTTTGGTTTTAGTGTTTTCCATAATTTTTAGTGTATGTTAGATATAGTTTTTATATTATTATCATATTGTTATTGTATGGGGGAGAAAAATGGCATTTACTTTTCCTGATGACTTTGAATTGGGCGTTGCCTCGGCCGCGACGCAGATAGAAGGCGGAGACACAGCCAATAGCTGGTATGACTGGTACGCCACGGGTCACATCCCGGATGGCTCCGATCCTTCGGTGGCAACCCGGCATTACGAACTGTATGAAGAAGATGCACGCCTGATGGAAAGCATGGGTATCCGCCACTACCGCATGGGTCTTGAATGGGCGCGGCTGGAGCCGGAGGAAGGGGTATTCAATGAAGAAGTCTTTACCCATTACCGTGACGAGATACAACTCCTCCAGAGCATGGGAATTGAAATCCTTCTCACCCTCCATCATTTCACCACTCCCCTGTGGTTCGAAAAGCTCGGTTCTTTTGAGAACCCAAAAAGTGTAGAGATATTCCTGTCCTTCGTGAAGAAAGTCATTGAAGAACTCGGTGACCTTGTGTCCCAGTACATCACGATAAATGAACCGAATGTCTATGTTTCCCACGGATGGTTCCTGGGGGCATGGCCGCCGGGAAAGAAATCCATGAAAGCGGCTTTCCGCGTGATGACCACCCTTTGCGTCTGCCACATCCGTGCGTATACTCTAATCCACGACATGCGCCGCTGTAATGGGTATGATGATACCATGGTCAGTTATGCTCATCACATGAGGTCTTTCGTCCCCCTGAAACGCTACAACCCCATCCATCTCATCATGACACCTCTGTTCCACCGAATCTTCCAGTCCTCCATATCCCGTTCTTTCCTTACCGGCGCATCCTCATGGCCCATCGGACGGATGAAGGGTATCAGAAAAGGGTTGTACTGTGATTTCCATGCGGTGAACTATTACAGCCGCACCGCAGTCTCCGGCCTTTCCGACGGCACTCTGCCCCATGTTCCGGTGAACGACCTGGGCTGGGAAATCTACCCGGAAGGGATAGTAAAAAACACACAGGAGCTGTTCCGTCTCGCAAACTTGCCAATCTATATCACGGAAAACGGCACATGTGACAATGAAGATTCTTTCAGGAACCGGTATATCAGCGAACATCTGAAAATGCTTTGTGAAAGTGGTCTTCCGGTCAAACGCTATTATCATTGGTGCTTCACCGACAACTTTGAGTGGCTGGAGGGGGTTTCTGCCCGTTTCGGACTGGTAGCGGTAGACTATGCCACCCAAAAGCGGATAATCAAGAAAAGCGGGGAATTTTACATCAGGATGATTGCCGAAAAAGGTATTTCGGA
Source organism: Parasphaerochaeta coccoides DSM 17374 (assembly GCF_000208385.1). Classification (GTDB taxonomy): domain Bacteria; phylum Spirochaetota; class Spirochaetia; order Sphaerochaetales; family Sphaerochaetaceae; genus Parasphaerochaeta; species Parasphaerochaeta coccoides. Next base: position 907,192 of record NC_015436.1, read on the forward strand.
AAATCTTGAGAAAGAATATTGCAAGCAGGCTTACCGGCTCGACACAGCACATGTGACCGCTGCCCCTGATGCCACGGAAAAGCAGAAGAAACAGGAGAAAAAACATGAGTAGCCGCGATACGTACAACAAGTATTTCTTTGGGCTTGGAACCATAGGACGGGACATGTTCTACGCCATGGTCAGCATGTATTTCGTGTGGTTCCTCACCGAGGTAATGAACCTCGATGACCGTATGTTGGCATGGACCGGAGGAATCCTGACTGTCCTGCGCGTCTTTGATGCCCTCAATGATCCCCTGATGGGCGTCATCGTGGACAATACTGTCTCACGTTGGGGAAAATTCAAACCGTGGCTCATTTCAGGCGCTCTGATGGGCGTGTTGTTCTTCCTTCTCCTTTTTGCCGATTTGGGACTTACAGGGCCTACCTTCCTGATTGTCTTTGCCATATGTTACCTGGGGTGGGATCTCACCTATGGGCTCAATGACATTGCCTATTGGTCCATGTTGCCTGCACTGTCGCTCAACCAGAAGAAACGTGAGAAAATCGGGGCATTCGCCCGCATCTGCGCCAACATAGGACTCTTTTCCGTGGTGGTCGGCATCCTGCCCGCAACCAATGCTCTCGGCTTTGCCGTAGGAAGTCTCCGGCAGGGCTGGTTCATCTTTGCCGTTATCATAGCGATACTGATGGTCGGATTCCAGCTTTTCACGGTCTTTTTCGTGAAGGAATACCGGAGTGAATTCCGTCAGGAAGAAAAAACGTCAGTCAGGGATATGGTTCGAGCCATTTTCGGCAATGATCAACTTTTGTTCATGGTCATTTCCATGGCACTGTTCATGATCGGGTACACGACGACAACCAGCTTCGGTACGTACTTCTTCAAATATGCCTTCGGCAATGAAAACATGTATCCTGTATTTGCCGCCATTCTCGGTCTGACGCAGTTCTCCGCCTTGGGCGTCTTTCCTCTTTTCAGCAAGCGTTTCACCCGCAAGCAACTGTATTTCGGTTCTACGATTTTTGTCCTTGCAGGCTACACGCTGTTCTTCATCTCCCCCATGAACATCATTCCCATCGGCGTCTCCAGCGTCTTACTTTTTGCGGGACAGGCGTTCATCCAGCTTTTGATGCTCATGTTCCTTGCGGACACCATTGAATACGGTCAATGGAAAAGTGGAAAAAGAAATCAAGCAGTGACTCTCTCCGTCCAGCCTCTGATTAACAAAATAGGAGGCGCTGTGGCGACCGGTATTGTGACGGCGACACTGATTGTATCCGGCATCAACCGTGCCGCGACTCCTATGGATGTCACTTCCCAGGGACTGCTGGTCATGAAGATTGCCATGCTGCTGATTCCCCTGCTCTGTATTGTGGCAGGTTATATCGTCTATCGTTTCAAATACAAGATAGACAAGCAATTCTATGACAGAATCGTGGATGATCTGGTTCAGCGGGGAGACATTGTGGGGATTAGGGAAACAAGGGACGGAACGGAGAGCTAGGACGGAGAGCCAGAACGCCTTACATTGACATGCTCCTTCAAATATGTCACATTCTGGAAAACGGGAAATGACATTCTGTTTTGGTTTTCCGTTTTCCCCGTAGCACACGTAATTTTTTGCCTCGCCATGCACGTGCAAGCATGACGTACTTGCATGCTTTTCCTGAGGAGTCTATGTCGGCAGAAAGGAATAAGGAAAAAACCTTGGGGATTTCAGAAGGGATCCGTGACGGTATCCCTGTATTCGTCGGATACATCTCCGCTTCAATCGCCTTCGGCCTCACTGCTTCCATCATGGGTTTTTCCCTCTGGCAATCACTGTTGTTCTCCGCTTTGGTCTATACTGGTTCCGGTCAGTTTCTTGCCTTGAAGCTGATCCGCATCGGCGCGACGCCCGTGGAAATTGCCTTGGGCGTATTCATGCTCAACCTCCGCTACATGTTCATGACAGCCTCCTTGGACCGCAAGCTGCCCTCTGACATGGGTAAGGCAAGGAAATCACTCCTGAGTTTCTGGATAGCGGATGAATCCTTCTCCATAGCGGCGCTCCGTAAAGGTCCGCTGACCCAAAAATACTTGTTCAGCCTCGTGCTGACCTGTTATGGCGGCTGGTTGCTCGGAACTACTGTCGGAACTCTCGCTGGCAGTATTCTGTCACCAGAACTCCAGATGTCCGCCGCAGTGACCCTGTATGCCATGTTCGCGTCCCTTCTGTCCACTGAAGCACGTACAAACTGGCTTATCCTGGCGGTCGCCGGAATATCTGCCGTCCTGAATACCATTCTGACAATATTTACACCGCTTGCGGCAGGATGGACCTTCATCATCTCCATGGTAGTAGCTACTATAGCCGGAGCGATCTTCATGCCTGACAAGGAAAAGAAATCCGACATGGTCGGCGGGGAGGCGGAATGCCCGTAAGAACCTACCTCATTCTGCTAGCACTGAATATCATGGCAACCTACGTCTCCCGCGTCCTGCCTTTTCATGTGCAATTTCTCTCCCGACTTCCCCGCTTTGCCAAAAAATGCATGGAAGTCCTCCCCATAGCAGCTCTGGGCGCACTCATCTTTCCCGGAGTCATCACCGACTTCATCGGCGAAGGGAGCGTCTGGTATGCCGGTCTCGCAGGTACTCTTGCAGCAGCTTTGGTTGCTCGTAAAACCAACGGTCTGCTCCTTCCGGTCGTCAGTAGTTTCATCGTCACATGGGGAATTCTGACCTTCCTGGGTTGAGCTTCCTTAGATGAAGATTCCGTACGATTGTCGGGCAAAACGCGGAAAGCTCAAGAGGAAATGGTCGGAGAAAACACCAGTCGTCCGAAAAATTCCGGGCGATGAAAATCTGGCTTAGGCGTGTCTATGGGATTCCACACAAGAAAATACGGTCTCTCCAAACCATCGCCGCACGCTTGGAAATTCGCTTCAAGATACGGCAGAATGTCCATATGTCCCGGAGGCATCAGTCCGAATACTGTCAGGTCAATGGAAATACGGGCAGTCCATTCACAGCCTCCCGTACCATCAGTATCGTCATGGAGGCTGTTCGACAGTATGCGCACTTCGTAGTCTATGGACTCATCAATCGTTTCGGGAGCATAGAGTATCCGGTTAGCCCTGCTCTCCCCCCGTCCTACCTTGATGTATCCGGTGGCACTGAACTCAAAGTTGACATATTCCTCATCACGGGGATTACGCAGAAATACTTCCACGCAACTATCAGCATGCACATCTTGGTTATGAGCAGTACACATACGCCTCAATTCAGGCGCAGATACCCGATAGAGGAGCTGAAGTCTGTTCGCTTCACGGGATACCCGCACCGACACGCTCACGGGAGCAAGGGCGAAGGGCTCATATTCAGGCCATGGAGACTCCATGACCGGCAGGAGAATCCCTTCCTCTACCAATCCGACGGGCACGACGCACTGTTTTGATTCCGACTTCATGAGCATTGCCTCAACTTCATATTTGTCCATGATACACCCATGATACAGGTGACAGGAGCATAAAATACTTTACGTATGTTACACATAAAAACAAAAACCGCCAAGGACATCACATATCCTCGGCGGTCCTATCATTACGTAGACAAGCAAGCAGAACAATAATTAGAATTTGTATAAAACACCAATGGACGGAGTGAATGTTATTCCAGATACAGAAAGATCGGCACTTGCACTCGCTCCGCCACTTGATACAACCATCTTTCCAGAAACAGGAATGCCTATGGCAAGTCCGGCATTTACAAAAATGGTATCAGACACATTATAGACGAGATCCACACCTCCGATGATACTAGAGATACTGAGAGAGAGGCCCGCTCCTGAGTCTTCGTCCGTCTGGGTTGTATAACCAAAGCCAACACCAGCATGAAGATCAAGCTCATCACTCACCGCATATCTATATTGCCCCTTCACACCAAAATCTATAACTATTGGCTCATCACTTACATCAACTTTGATTTCATTCATCTTGTCAGATAACATTTTTACAAGACCTAAGGAATATCCAATTCCCCATTCATCATTGTCGCCGAAGTAAGAGGCCCCCTTCACACCAAAACCCAGACCCGTTGCTGATTGGTTTATGCTACCGCTAGCCCCTTCGGATGTCATTGTTCTTTGCAAAAAATCCACGCCAACGGAAGCTCCGATATAATTGACTCCGGCAAACAGGAATCCACTCACGCCAAGCAGAACAAGAAAAACAACAATACATTTTTTCATACGCGTTCCTCCACCATGCTTTTAGCTTTCTAATTATACTATTAGAATTTAGAGTAATTTTACGCATTTTACTACCTGTACTATTAACAGTCAACGAACAAATATAACGTTTCGATGTTCCGATGAGTTTTGTGACGGTTTTGTGCCGGGAAAAATGCACAGCTCACTGCTTATATAGACCTATGGAACGACATCCTCGCAAAACCGGAACTGTTTATCATCCTGCAAAGAGTACCTATGGCGACTAAAAACCAATGTGACGCCATTGATGTCGTCCCTCGAATCAAAGAATAATTTTATCAGATCTTACCGGACATCAAGGCTTATACGCTTTTTATCTTTCACATCATACAGGTTCATCTTTCCCGCCCTGGAGTGCACAGGAGAGCCATTCAGGAATTGGCGCAGGACGCTTTGCCGCCATATCCATGGCAGCGACCTTGATACGTAGCTCGGCAAGCACATCTTCACCCCGCATCACCCTCTGATGAAAGACCATGGAGAAACGTTTCATGTCCTCCACGGAAGTTTGAATTTCCAGAATGTCATCAAGAAAACCGGGCTTCTTATAATCAATGGTGGCTGATGATATGATGAATGCCAAGCCAGTAGTTTCCATCAAAGCACGCTGGCTTCCTTGAGCCCCGACGACCATCTCCGAGATTGTCCTGAACATCTCCGTCCGGGCATGTTCGGCAAAGTCCAGGTACCGGGCATGATAGACAATGCCTCCGGCATCAGTATCACTGTAATAGACACGGACAGGAAAACGAAACATTCAGACCTCCACGGGAGAATCGGGAAAACGCAGGGTTGCCACATAGTCATCATACGTCTGGGCGCGGCGAATCATCACGACCGTACCGTCTGCCTTCAACAGGTATTCAGCCGGCCTGAGCTTAGCGTTATAATTGAAGCCCATGGCGTGCCCATGAGCCCCAGCGTCATGGATGACCACGACATCGCCCGGCTTAACCGGAGGGAGCCTGCGGTCAATGGCGAACTTATCGTTGTTCTCGCATAGAGAACCTGTCACATCATAGACATTATCCGCCGGAACACCTTCTTTGCCCAAGACAGTGATATGATGGTACGCGCCATACAACGCGGGCCTCATCAAATCGGCCATGCATGCATCCAGTCCGACATAATCCTTGTACTTGTGGGCAACATGCCGCACACGACTGACCAGATAACCATGAGGCCCCGTGATGCAGCGCCCACATTCAAAGACGATACCCAAGGGCGCAAGTCCGGCGGGAATAATCATCTCATTGTACAGTGCTTCCATCTCCCTGCTGACCATGCCAAGATCCATAGGTTTCTGGTCAGGCTTATAGGGTATTCCTATTCCCCCGCCCATGTCGATGAACTCGATACGCACATCAGCTTCCTTTTTCAAACGGATGCAGAGGGCGAACAACATCCGGGCAGTCTCCACGATATATGAACCGTCCAGCTCATTGGAAGCTACCATGGTATGAAGGGCGAAACGTTTACTTCCCAGTTCTTTCATCCTGACATAGGCTCCGACAATCTGGTCGGTCGTCACCCCGTACTTTGCCTCGACAGGATTACCGATGATGGCATTCCCCGTTCGTTCTGCCCCAGGGTTGTAACGGAAGCTGATAAGTTCCGGAACCTTCCCGTCTGTCGCCCTCAACAAAGCGTCGATATGAGTGATGTCGTCCAGATTGATTACCGCCCCCATCTCATAAGCCTCACGGAACTCATCGTCCGCCGTATCATTGCTGGTGAACATGAGTTTCTCGCCACTGAGACCCGCAGCACGGGAAAGCCTGAGTTCAGGCAGAGATGAACAGTCGGCGCCGAAACCATGCCCGGCAAGCATTTTGAGTATGACAGGATTGGGACATGCTTTCACCGCATAATAATTGCGAAATCCGGGAGCCCATGAGAACATCTCGGAGAAATACCGTGCCGTATCACGCAAACCCTTTTCATCATACAGGTAGAAAGGAGTCGGCAGAGAGTCAGCAATCCGCTGGATTTCATCGCTGGCGACCGGCAGTTTCTTTTGGATCATTCCAGATCCTCCTTCCTCAAATTTCTCCTTATTGAAGCCATGGCCGCCTCCACGTCTTCCTTGTGACCATACGAAGACACTCGTACATACCCTTCTCCGGAAGGACCGAAGCCTGCTCCAGGCGTCACGACCACATGGCATTGGTCAAGAAGCAGGTCAAAAAATTCCCAGCTCCCCATCCCCTTGGGTACACGCGTCCAGACATAGGGACTGTCTGTACCACCATGGACGGTCAGACCAACAGCCTGAAGACCTTGACGGATGATGCGGGCATTTTCTTTGTAATAGGCCACAAGACTCCTGCTCTGGGCAAGACCATCTCCATGCAAGGCCGCAAGACCTCCACTCTGGGCAAGATTCGAGGCTCCGTTGAAGAAAGTACTCTGACGGCGGAACCACATCCTGTGCAGCTCGCCGGGCGCGGAATCAGTACAGCCTAAGCTCTTGGGAACTATGGTCCAGCCCAGACGCACTCCAGTAAAACCGGAAAACTTCGAGAAACTGTTGATTTCAATGGCACAGAGTTCTGCCCCGGATATCTCATATATCGACCGGGGAAGATTGGGATCGGAAATATACTCGCTGTACGCGGCGTCATAGATGATGACCGCCTTATGCTCAAGGGCATAATCGACAAAATCTTTCAATTGGCTTTTGGTAGCAACGGCCCCCGTGGGATTGTTCGGATTGCAGAGATATATCAAATCGACATGTCTTGCAGGAACGGCGGGGATGAAGCCCTTTTCCTCCACGCAGGGAAGATAGACAAGATTGGTATAGCGTTCTTCCTGCTGTGAATACGTCCCGGCGCGTCCCGCGACAACATTGCTGTCTACATAGACAGGATAGGCAGGATCTTGGACAGCAACGACGGAGTGGCTGTCGAACAACTGCTGGATGTTCGCGGCATCGGCCTTGGCCCCATCGCTGATGAAGAACTCATCTGGCTGGAGATGTACGCCCAATGTCTTGTAATAACCGGACAGGGCCTCCCGCAAGGTGGGTTCTCCCTGTTCGTCCCCATAGCCCGTATATGTTTCCCTATGTGCCAGAAGTTCAGCCCGCTCCTTGATGGCGGCGACCACCGCAGGAGAAAGGGCTTCAGTAGTATTGCCAATGCCCAGGCTCAGGACGGAAACACCAGGATGCAGAGCCTTCCACTCATTGACTCTCCGCTTGATTTCCGGGAAAAGGTATCCGGCCGCCAGTTTTCTAAATTCTCCGTTGACTGATGCCATGGTTTTCTTCCTTCATTATAAATATGTACATTATAGTATGTACCAGGCTATGCACTATACTACACCCTTATCTTTGCGATATTTTTTACTACCCCGCTACCCCACCCAAGGGCAATGCCTCAGGCACGGAACGCTTCCGGAGCTACGCTCTTGAGCTTATCAACGGCAGCCTGGAGACGGAGCCTGTGTTCTTCCTTTTCCAAAGAACACATAGGCAGCCTGAATTCTTCATTGCACCATCCGCACATAGCCATTGCTGTCTTGATGGGGATAGGATTGGTTTCAAGAAAACATGAATGGAAAAATTCGTCAAGCTGTGCCCCTAGCGCACGCGAGCCGTCCCTGTTTCCGGCAAGAGCTTGCGCCACCATGGTGGACATCAGGCGGGGAAACAGGTTGGAGGCTACCGAAATGACCCCGTCGCCTCCGGCTTCGATCAAATCAAGAACCATGTTGTCGTCTCCGGAAAGCACACGAAAACCATGTCTCCTATGGGCGATGACATCCTTCATCTGGTTCAGATCTCCCGATGCTTCCTTAACGGCCACGATGTTGTGACAGTCGCGGGCAAGGGCGGTCAGCGTCTCCGTTTCCAGATTGACACCTGTACGCCCCTTGATGTTGTACAGGATGCAGGGAAGGGAAATCGCCTCGGCGATGGCCTTGAAATGCAGGTACAGCCCCTTTTGAGTTGGTTTGTTGTAATATGGGTTCACCAGGAGGACAGCATCGGCGCCCGCTTGTTCCGCATGGAGGGAAAGCCGTATGGCTTCGCTGGTCGCATTGCTTCCTGTACCCGCAATTACCGGAACCCGACCTGCGGCGTATTCAATGACCAATTCAATGACCCTGTCATGCTCCGGATGTGTCAGCGTAGGGCTTTCCCCTGTCGTCCCGCAAGGAACAAGCCCGCTGATACCGCTACCGATCTGGTATTCGACAAGACGAGCCAAAGCCACTTCATCGACTTCTCCCGTTGCGGTGAACGGCGTGATAAGAGCAGTATGCACTCCTCTGAATTCTTCATATGTCATGATATTCCTTCCCTTTTTCGAGATTTTTCCTTCGTCATGCGCCTTATGCGCCCATCATGTCATCAAGGGTAAAAAAACCCTTGCGGCCATCTGCTATCCACTGGGCTGCGGCAAGTGCTCCATAGGCGAAACCCTCACGAGAACGTGCCCTGTGGGTCAGCTCCAGAGTATCCGCCGGACTGTCAAATATGACGGTATGAGTGCCGGGAACACTCCCTACCCGACCAGAGACGACATGCAGTTCATCGGCAGCCCGCATCCTGTCCAGCCGTCCTGTCTCCACGTGTTTCTTGCGTTTCACGTTGTCCATGATAGCCGTGGCAATCATCAAGGCCGTGCCGGAAGGACTATCCGCCTTGCCGGCATGATGGAGTTCACTTACCAGGGCATCGTAGTCGTCAAAACCATCGATGAGGCGGGCGGCATGACGGACAATGGAGACGAACAGATGCACCCCGATGGAAAAATTCCCGCTGTAGATGATGGCGGCACGGTTTTCATCCACCTGAGCGCGAACCTCATCCAGACGCTCATGCCATCCGGTAGTCCCTATGACCGCGGGTATATCTTCCCTTGCATAGAAAAGGATATTATCCACAGCCGATTCGGGCGATGAAAAATCTACGACAACATCACATTCTTTCATGGCGGAGGCAGAAAGCGTGCGTGCCGTTACTGACGGAGAATCCATGACGGGGTCGATGATGGCCACGACTTTCCATCCTTTCTGTCGGGCGAGAGACTCAATCAGGTGTCCCATTCGTCCATAACCAACAATTCCAATGCGCATGACATCCTCCGTGCAGAAAGCAGGATAACAAAATAATCACATTAAGTCTATAATAAAACTAAATGTTATTATAGTAACATAACATGCTTTATAATTCCTCTCTTTCAGGAGTTCTTTTGAGATATCACCGGTTTCCCGCACGGAAACAGTACGCTGCTATTTTTTCTTGCGTTCCCGTCTCTTTTCTTCATCCTTTTCCTTGCGTTTTTGGGAAGCGGCAAGGAAATCAGCAAACGTTCCGCCTGCTCCGACAGGTTCTTCAACGGGCTTCCCCGCGTTTCCCCATGCCTTGCCATTACGGGATATCTCACCGGAACGGGAGCCTGCATCACCCTCCCCTACGGCACGGGAAGGACGGCGGAAGTCGCCGTGCTCGTGTTGTCCGCTTCTCTCCCGATCATTGAAACGCCTGTTCGCCATCTTGCTTGGCCTGACGACTTCCATAACAGTCTCCCAGGTGTATTCCGGTTCCTCATCATCGGGGAGACTGAAAGAATTCATCACGCCCTGTGACTTCTTCACGGGATCGGGTACGGATATGACGGACGCAGGGGGGCGTTTCTTGATGACCACCTTTCTGACGATGCCCGCCGAAGATGCCACGACTACCGTAGATGTCGGTTTCACACGCTTGGTCGGAATGACAGGCTTGGCGGTGGAAATGCCAGCAGTCTCCGCTTTCTTCTTCTCCGGAGATTTCTGACTCTCTGGCGCCTTCTGTCCAGGTGGCAGGAGAACTTTTTTCTTAACCTCCATCTCCTCATAAGAGCAGGACAACTTCTGGCAGATATAATGGGGACGCTCAAATTCATCAACCACCCGCATCATCGCCGTAGCGCAATACGGGCATTTCTTTCCATCGGGGAAATGAGGGTCGAATACCAGATGACTGGCGACAACTTCGTCCACCAAATCGGAAGCGTTCTTCTTGATGTCACGGATGAACACTGCGGCATCTTCACTGCCATCGGAAATACCCGCAAGGCGTTCTTCCCACCTTCCTGTCAGTTCAGGACTCCTTAGCTGGGCGGGAACAAGTCTGATGAGCTCACGTCCGCGAGGCGTAGGTACAAGACTCTTGCCTTCTCTCTCGACATAATGATTCTGGAGGAGCTTCTCAATGATATCCGCGCGTGTCGCCGGAGTTCCCAAACCATTGCCCAGGCGTTTTTTCAAAGAAACGTCATCAACGAAGCGACCAGCATGCTCCATGGCAGAAAGCAAGGTAGCTTCCGTATAGCGTTCCGGAGCGGCGGTAGTCATGCGGCGGGTCTTTACCGAAACTATGGCCACATCATCCCCTTCTTTCAAACCGGATAGACTGCTGTCGGAGTCACCTTCGTCCTCATCGGATACCGCGCTCCTCCGGCCGATAATCCGGGCTATGTCCCTCCATCCCTGGACAAGGGGTACGGTGAAACGGGTTACGAACTTCTGTCCATCCGCCTCCGCCTCCAAACTTGTGCTGGTGTAGGTATAATCAGGAGACAGAACCTCAAGGAAGCGGATGATGACCAGTTCCCACAAGGCTTTTTCCTCGGTGTTCAACTTTTTCAAGTCAACCTTCATTTCCGTGGGGATGATGGCATGATGGTCGGTGACCTGCTCATCCTGAACGAACCTTTGCTCATCGACGCGCATCATGCCACCTGCATACAGTCCTGCCCGTGGTCCGAAAGGCGTCCCGGCAAGAGCCCGCAATCTGTCCGCCAAAGTTGGGACGATGTCATGGGATATGTACCGGCTGTCGGTGCGGGGATACGTCACAATCTTGTGTACTTCATACAACCGTTGCAATACATCCAAAGTCTGCTTGGCGGAGAAGTCAAGGACATTGTTCGCATCCTTCTGGAGTTCGGTCAAATCATAGGCAAGCGGCGGTTGCACAGTCTTCTCCTGTGCTGTCAGCGCAGTAATCTTTCCCGTCTTGCCCGGCAGGGATTTCTCAAAATCCTCGGCTGACTGGGCATTGGTGATGCGTGCAGAGTCATCCTTTCCCCTCCAAGACGCGGAGAAAGAACCGAAGTCTGCTTTCAGAGTCCAATAGAAAGAACCTGTGAAAGCGTCAATTTCATCTTCCCGTGCGCACATGAGGGCAAGTGTGGGCGTCTGAACGCGACCTGCTGATAGTTTGGCATCATAACGGCACGTCATGGCTCTGGTGACATTCATGCCGACATACCAGTCAGCCGCGGCACGGCTTTCCGCAGCGGCATAGAGATTCAAATACACATCCCCATCCTTGAGGGATGAGAAGCCTTCGCGTATGGCAGAATCGGTCTGGCTGCTAATCCACAAGCGTTGGACAGAGCCTTTCCATCCACCGAGTTTCATAATCCACCTGGCGACAAGTTCTCCTTCCCGACCAGCGTCCGTAGCAATGATCAGGCCATCCACATCGGGACGGGCAAAGAGTGTGGAAATGATGGTGAACTGTTCGGCAGTCTGTTCAATGACTTCTTGTTTCAAATCCTTGGGCAGCATGGGCAGATCCCTGATAGACCATCTTTTGTACGATTCACTGTATGCCGCAGGCTGGGCAAGCTCGACCAAATGACCGAGGGCCCACGTGACTATGTAGGCGGGTCCTTCGCTGAAACCTTTTTCCTTGCCGGTACATCCCAGCACTCTGGCAAGTTCACGCCCGACGCTGGGCTTCTCCGCAAGCACGATCTTTTTCACTGTCATCTCCTCTCATTGCGCAACAGCAGGAAAACTGTTTTTGACTATACCGAAGCATTCCGAGACAGGCAAGAGTACCTCTCCCACAACATAAATCTGCTTATCCGCTTCCACTTCTCATGATTCCTGCGCAGTCCGGAGATGTTTCCCAAGACAAGGGGAACTGCCTGTTTTTTGGACAGAATGGACAAATCCCGTCATTCTCTGCTACAGATTGCTTGACCGCTCCTATCATGCGGATTATAGTAAAGCATAGCTTATTCCAAGGAGCACATCATGGCACATAAGATTACTGATGCTTGTATAGCATGTGGCACTTGTCAGCCTGAATGTCCTGTCAATGCCATTTCTGAAGGTGATATCTACGTCATCGACGCTGATGCCTGCATTGACTGCGGAGCATGCGCCAGCGCATGCCCGACCAGCGCAATCATCGCTGAATGATATCGCCCATATGTCAGTAAAGAGACGCCCGGCGTGAATGCCGGGTGTTTTTTTGTCCATTTGCCCCTCTTAAAGTCATTTTTTTTTACTGAACCGACCAACAGTTCCTTTATCTCCCGTTTTCCCGTATACTGGCGGGTGCCATGAAAATGGGTATTTCAGACGAAGGAGCCTGACCGTGGACAATGCCGGACTTTTCCCTTCTCTTTCATTATCAGTTTCCGAGCTGACATCCCTGATTAAGAAAACGCTTGCCGGAGGGTTCTATGACTTGAACGTTGAAGGCGAGATTTCTAATTTCAGGCCGTCTTCCTCCGGTCACTGGTATTTCACGCTCAAAGATGCCGACGCAATGCTCAGCGCAGTCATGTTCCGTGGCAAAGCCTCCATGCTCGATTTCTTTCCACGAGATGGCGAGATGGTCGTAGTGACCGGAGCCATAGATGTCTATGAAAAGCGCGGGACTTACCAGATTATCTGTTCATCAATGACCCGTGTCGGGGAAGGGAACCTCCAAGCCAGACTGGAGCAATTGAAGAATCACTATGCTTCCCTTGGATACTTCGACCCTGCGTCAAAAAAGTCCATCCCTCCGGATCCACAGCGTGTTGCCGTGGTGACAAGCGAAAGCGGAGCCGCGCTGCATGATATCCTCCAAGTACTCGGACGCAGGGCGGCGGGACTTGATGTGGTCATCCTCCCTACTCGTGTCCAAGGTGATGAAGCCGCGGCATCCATTGCCACACGCATCCGTCAAGCCGACCGCTTCCTCTTGGGAGATGTTATTATCGTGGCGCGGGGTGGAGGCTCCCTGGAAGATTTGATGCCGTTCTCCGACCCCTCCGTCATTGAAGCCATCCACGACTGCGCCCTGCCAGTCATCTCGGCTGTCGGGCATGAGATTGACTGGATGCTCAGCGACTATGTGGCCGACATTAGAGCTCCAACTCCCTCGGCAGCGGCGGAACTTGTCAGCGCAAGCCGTTCAGAACGGTTGGAAAAACTCCGTGCTGTCCGTTCCACACTTGTTCATCTCATCCAGAATCGCCTTTCAGAGGCGCGTATGCTTCTGAGTCAAGCCTCTCCCCGCACACTTTCCGAAAGGCTGGTCAGCAGGATTGAGCAGAACCGCTATCTTCTCGACGACATGGATATGAGAATGAAGGAAACCCTTTTGCACCGCTTTGAACAGGCACGGAGAACTCTTGCCAGCCACACTGCCCAGCTTCAGGCACTCTCCCCGCAATCTATATTGGAAAGGGGATACGCGGTCATCACCGATACAATGACAGGACAGAATATGACATCGGCTACCCAGCTTGCCGGAGAGAAGGACATCACCATCCACCTCCATGACGGCAGCGTGGCGGCGACGACCAGGAGGACAAAATGAGCTTTGAGAACGATATGAAAAGAATCGAGGAAATCACCGAAAGATTGCGCGACCGCTCTACCCCACTTGACGATGCGCTCAAGCTTTTTGAAGAAGGCGCCAAACTCGCCCGTAAAGTTGACGAGAGCCTGTCAAAAATGGAGAGAAAAGTGGAAATCCTTGTCGGGAATCCTGAAGAAGATGCTTCCGGCGTTGAACTTGAGGACTTTCTTTCTGACGGAGGAAACACGGAATAAATGGACGTAAATGTTTTCCTATTCCCTGATTTTGAGACCTTGGATGCATTCGGCCCGGTTGAAGTATTGGGACGGATAGAACAATACACCTTGTGCTACGTTTCAATGAACGGAGGTTTGATTACAAGCCGGCAGGGTACACAGATTCTTACAAAAAGCGTTGACGAGGCCGATTATTCAGGAATCCTGCTGCTTCCAGGGGGACAAGGAACAAGATGCCTTGTCGATGATGCCGCGTTCATCAGGACATTAACCGGCATATCACAACAGGCTATGTATTGCCTTGCTGTTTGCACAGGTTCCGCCCTGCTTGCCAAGACCGGACTTCTGGACAACAGGAAAGCGACGTCAAACAAAAAAGCTTTCGCATGGGTGAAATCGACCAATGGAAATGTCACGTGGATTGAAAAAGCGCGGTGGGTCGTGGATGAAAAATATTATACGTCTTCAGGTATATCAGCGGGCATAGACATGACATTGGGCTTTATCGCGGATCGGTTTGGAAATAAAAAAGCGGAAGAAATCGCAGAAGCCATCGAATATATCTGGAATACTGACAGCACCAATGATCAATTCTCCACGTAAGCCAATTCTATCGATATTTACTGTTTCCTTGCAGAGATAAAAAAATACAAAAACAAGACGTTCTTTTTAACTGGCTCTCAGGAGTTGGAGAACTCTTGAAGGTCAGTTCATTTCGAACGCCTGTCTGGACATCAACCATATAGTACGTATGAGAACCCTGGCCTACAGATTCAGCACTTTGAGAGCCTCATGGACGAATACCCCGTCCTTACGAACCAATACTCCGTCCATCCATATTTCGCCTCCACCGACAGCCGCATCCTGACGCTGAACCAAGTCCCAGTGAACCGCGCTCCTGTTGCCGTTGAAGCAGTCGTCATACGCATTGCCCGGAGTGAAATGGAGGGAACCACGTATCTTCTCATCAAACAATGTATTGTCCATAGGTTCAGTGACCTGTGGATTGACACCAAGCGCAAATTCCCCCACATAGCGGGCGCCTTCATCGGAATCAAGAATCTTGGTAAGCAAGACATCATCATCGGCATGAGCCTCGACAATCTTTCCATCTTTGAAAGTAAAACGCACATCAGAGAAT
This sequence comes from Parasphaerochaeta coccoides DSM 17374, assembly GCF_000208385.1. Classification (GTDB taxonomy): domain Bacteria; phylum Spirochaetota; class Spirochaetia; order Sphaerochaetales; family Sphaerochaetaceae; genus Parasphaerochaeta; species Parasphaerochaeta coccoides. The sequence continues at coordinate 922,411 of NC_015436.1, forward strand.
TTATGACCGCGGTATGTGCTGTCACAGTTGTAGGCAATGGTTCCATTCACGCTGGTGCGCACGGGAGCCGTATAGATTTCCCCGTCAGGGATGTTCATTTCTCCGGCGCAAGGAATCCAGCCCAGCCCTTTGACCGAGAAGGAAAGGTCTGTTCCAGGAGCGATGATGCGTACCTTGTCAACCGCATCGAGGAATGGTTTTGCTTCGGTGAATCTGCGCGCCATATCTTCGTAATCAACCTCTGTCGTCACTTTGTAGAAGAAATCCTCGAACTCGCGCGTGGACTTCCCTGCCTGCATTGCCATGATTTCCGTCGGGAACCGCGCCACCACCCATTTTGTATGAGGAACGCGGATGTCTCGATGAACGGGGGTATTGTACAACTTTGAGGAAAGCGCCACCTGGGAAGGTATGCTGGCAAGCTCACGGACATTGGCTATTCCGCGTATGCCAATGTAGGCATCCACCGTCTTCATCCGGTAGCTGTCCACGTCAGCCCAGACCTTCAGGCTGTCCTCCGTGGCACCTTCCACCATAGCCCGTTCAATCCGTTCACTCCAGACATTGACGACAGGATTCCCACCTGCCTCATAAACGGCCTCAATCAAAGCTTCCGTCATGGTCACGGGAAGATCTATGGCCTCTATCAGACAGCTCTCGCCTTTCTGTAGCCTGACCGAATGACTGACAAGCAAAGCAGCCAGTTTTTTTTCACGTGTTACGTTCATTGAAGTTCCTCCATCCATCAGAATATCCCCAGCCGGGAAAAAAGTCATTCCTTTCATGTAAAGAACATGCTGCCCAAAGTATAGACAACTCTCTCATGGGCATAGGGATCCTCGAACTCAACTTTTTCAGCGAACAGTCCCAACCGGTCATTGGGTTCTCCGCCATAGAGGGAATCGCCTACCAAAGGGAATCCATACCATGCAAGGTGGCATCGTATCTGATGCCGGAAACCTCGATATATCTGTACATGGAAAGTATTGAGTTTGCCCGGCCCTTTCTCATGGGAAACGATGGTTGTTTCATAAATCGTGTCTGTAGCCTTGCTCGCACCATGTCCTGTGGCATCTTCGCATACTGGACGGACAGCTCGCGCTCCTACGCCCCAAGGACGGAATGAGGAACGCAAGAAAAGTCCATCTTTTGTGACATAATAAACGATTTCCGATGGAAAGCCAGGAGGAAACATCTCATCGTCCTGCCGTCCGAATGACCATGCGGCATATGTTTTTGCAAACAGTCCAGCCGTCTGCTGGGCTTGCAACGCCCACCATGCCTCGTCAGTCCGCGCAATGACCGTCAGACCGCTGGTAAGGGTGTCGAGCCGATGAACGACCCCGCCCTCCCATTCATTCCTCCCTTGGACACTCCGGACATCCGGGTACAGATCAGCTACGGCATCCAGCAGAGTCTCCCCTTTACCTCCCGTCTTCAGTGGTACGGCAGGCATGCCTGCGGGCTTTGCCACAACAAGGTAGGAAGGGGTTTCCGCTATGATGGAAAACGGGATGTCAGGGATGGAAAGTTTCGTCATGTCACTCATCATACGGCAAAATGCTTCCTCCTGACAATCAGGGCATGTGTGTGAACATAAAGAAAGTATGTGTTACAAAATCACGTGAGAAAAAAGCCTAATGGCTTCATGTGTTTCAGAGCTGGCATGAATTTTCTTAACATCACGTCAAAAGGAAAAAATGAAAACATGTTTCCAAGGAATATCCGTTTAAAACGGAACATAGGCGACACTATCCGCATCTTTAGATTCGAGTAACACGAAAGTATTATATCTTTTTACGTCAAAATCATACTTTCGGGTAATCGCCAATCATCACCGATATCCCCTACATTAACTCATCAATTCATCATGCTTCGCCAGATTAACCCATCACTTCATTATGTTTTGATGAATGATTTTTGGTTTTTCATGGAAAAATAAGGGGGAAAAAGTGAGAAAAAACAGCATTGTGCTTGTAAGCATCCTCATGGTGCTTTTCGTCTTTGCTTCATGCAACGGCAACCTATGTGTTTCACACGACAACGACGTACACTTCTCCACGGAGATAGGGCGTAAGGCCACGGCAAATTCCGAATGGCAAGCCGATGATGAAGTCAGCATCTACATGGTAGCTCATGATGCCCTGGCAGCTTCTGCCACCACGGAACGTACCAACCAAGCATACACGGCTGACACAGCCTCCGAGACATCCGCTTTCAGTCCTGCTGATAATGCCAATACCTTGAAGTGGGATGACATTAGTACGAATCCTGCACCATTCTTCGACTTCATCTCCTACTATCCTTATGTGTCTTCCATCGCCAATACCACGGCTCTGCCCATACATGTCTATCCGGGTTCCGGAGAACAGGACACCGGAAAGGCTGACTTCCTGTGGGGACGCACCGACAATGTACAGAACAATACCTCAACGGTGCATCTGAAGCTTGAGCATATGCTCTCCCGCCTGATTGTCAACATCTCTCCGAGCACGACCGTTGATGCTACGGCTATCAATGATGCCACTGGTGGATTTACTGCTACGGTCAGAGGCTTGAACACGCAGACCTCAATCAATCTGAATGACGGAACCTTGGATGCTGCCAGTGTCATTGAGTCTATTGTCATGAAGGACATTTCCGACACCCTTACTCAATCTGAAAGAAATGAGGGCAAGCGCAGGTTCGAGGCAGTGCTGATACCTGTGGGCAACACGTTTGCCCTGACTAACGTGAGCCTGGAGTTTGTCCTGACCGGTGGTGCTGGCGCTGGTACATACACATGGAAGCCAAGTACCACAGGTGCTGTAGCTGACGGAGACAAGCACCTGATTCACTTTGACAAAGGAAAGCAGCATGTCTACAACATGACGCTGAATACGGAAGCGGATGAAGTCGCCGTTGCCGCAATCCAGATTGAAATCAAGGATTGGGATGACGGTGACGGCATAAACGGGGCTGCGGAAAAGGCATACAGCCTCACCTTTGGGGATAACGGAGCCACGAGAGGCAGTGCTCCGGAACGGATGTATGCCCATGAAGGAAACCAAATCACACTGCCAGATCCCGGATCATTGGAAAAGGACATCCATTACTTCTATGGATGGAATACTCTGCCTGATGGCAACGGAAGCTACTATGCCGCCGGTGAGTCCTTCACCATGCCCGCCAATGACGTGATGTTGTATGCACAGTGGCTGGTGAAGGTCAAGTCAGTCTCCGCCGGAGACGAATACACGATGATCTTGAAGAAGGACGGCACGCTCTGGGCGACTGGAGACAACTGGGCTGGTCAACTGGGTCTCGGCGCTGGGTCCACCTATACAACAAGCACGCCCGTGCAGGTCAAGGGTTCTGGTGGGGACGGATTCATGACTGATGTCGAGGCTGTCTTTACCGGAGCCTATCATACGATGCTTCTAAAGAATGACAGGACTCTCTGGGCAATTGGATTCAATCGGTATGGTCAACTGGGTGACGGCACTTCAGGCGATTTGAACAACAAAAAAACGCCCGTGCAGGTCACATCCATGAATATTGATCCGGGCAGTCCTGTCGTGACCGTCTCCGCCGGAAATTTCTATACGATGATAGTGAAGAAGGACGGCACGCTCTGGGCAACAGGACGGAATGAATATGGCCAACTGGGTGACGGCACTATAATCGACAAAGCCATTCCCGTGCAGATCAAGGATGATACCGATGGTTCCGTGAAAATGACTGATGTCGCGGCTGTCTCCGCCGGAAAGCTCCATACGATGATTGTGAAGAAGGACGGCACACTCTGGGCGACTGGACTGAACGATTCTGGTCAACTGGGTGACGACACTACGGAGAACAGAAACATATCCGTGCAGGTCAAGGGGTTTGGCGGGGTCGGGTTCATGACTGATGTCGCGGCTGTCTTCTCCGGAGAGAACTATACGATGATTTTGAAAAAGGACGGCACGCTCTGGGCGACTGGACAGAATAGTACCGGTCAACTGGGTAACGGCGATACGCACGTAAGAAAAACGCCTGTACAAATCATCCTCTGACTGAAAGCATATGGAAGTTGCCGAAATACACGTTGACCACTAGATGGATGGGAAGGCCCTTTGAGCCGGGGCAAAAGCCCCGGTGATACCCTGATACATCAGTCCCTTCTCATTACGCCCATGAAACGGAGGATGTAGAGGAAAATATTAATGAAGTTAAGATAGAGGCTCAATGCGCTGATAATGGATATCTTGGTGTATTCTTCCTCTGTCATCGTCGTGCCATACTGTTCATTGACATCCCTTAACCTCTGGGTATCCCATGCGGTCAGGCCAAGGAAAACAATAATCCCGACAAAAGAAATGATATAGTACATGGTCTGGCTTCCCAGGAACATATTGATCAAGCTTGCGATGATCAGCCCCCACAGAGCCATGGAAAAATAATAGCCAAAGCCTCTCAAATCGCGTTTGGTCAGCATGGCAAAGACACTCATCCCGCCGAACGCAACCGTAGTGGTGAAAAAAGCTATGGCGATGCTGCCTCCAGTGAATACATAAAACAAGGTGCTCATCAGCACGCCATTCAGGATGGCATAGCCAATGAAGGACGCTACCGCCTTGCCTACATCCATTGTCTTCAGGCGAGAACTCAGATAGAACACTAAAGCAAGCTCAGCAATCACAATTCCGAAAAACAGGAACTGGTTGCTCAAGATGATACTCATTATGGCCGGTGTGGCAGCGACAAGATAGGCTACAACGGCAGTGACGCCAAGTCCTGCTGTCATCCATACATAGACATTCCTGATCAGACTTCTTTCACGTACTTGGGGTGTCGTCAGGACATACGCCCTTTTGTCATTCATATTTCGTCCTCCCTTATGGTGTTATCATATTATTGGCTGTTGATGATAATTTCGCCTTTATCGTGCTTCACGTCAAGCGGCGTACCATGTTTTTTCCATGTATCGCGCTATCTTCTTATCTTCTCTTTTTTAGCTGACTTTCTTTTTCCTTAAGACTCTTTCATTTCATAGACACGGCATCAGTGCCGATGTTATAGTTTGACCCTATGAAGATACGGCTCAGTTCAATCCTGCTTCTCATTTTCGGCATGTTCAGCATGGCGTTTATCATCGCTTGCGCCTCCCTACCCCAGGATTCTCCGGAAAAGACGGAAATGTACCGACGGGACGTGGAAACAGCATCACGCATACTTTTGGAAAGAGCCGTCCAAGGGACTTCGGAACAGCTACGCCTTGAACCTGCCCGCCCTGCCACCTACATGATGCCGGAAATTCGAACCATGTTCCTTGATAATTCCTCCATCACCGGCATGGGTGTCCGGATACAGGCATGGGAAAGACAGTTCATGGTGCTGGTGGCGGACATTGCAACTACCATTCCTTCCTTCATGCAGGATGATGTCCATGCCTTCACCATCCCATTGGATGTCGATGCCGCGCTGCTCGCCCAAGGTACCATCACGGTGTCTCCCCTGTTCGGAGAAAGCATACGTCCCGCTCTGGTCGCCCACATAGCCGGTTTGGCGTTCCAGGCAATGTCACGGACAGACGCGGACGGAAACTCCATTGCCGATATCTGGACAGGAATCAAGGACAGCTACCGCATCTGGACGGAAGCATGGGCGCGGTTTGATGGTCCGTGGCGCCAGTCCCTTCCCGGCATCTGGTCAGCTACGGACGATGAGGTGATGCAAGCATTGGCAGAATCCCTTGCCGATGATTTTCTCCGGCGTCTTTCCCAAGAGGAAGACATCATCCGCTCCACCCCCATTGCGGATGATTCCGATCCTGTTGCGCTTATCTTCCAGAGCAGATGAACTTCGTATATACTTGAAACATGGAAGATTTGTTCGAAAACCAAGGGATCGGTAGTGACGCGCAGCCTCTTGCCTATCGCATGCGGCCCCGCACTCTGGATGAATACATCGGCCAGGAACATATCGTTGGTCCTGGTAGACTGCTACGGCGTGCCATCCAAGCCGACCAGCTCTCATCCGTCATCTTCTATGGTCCGCCGGGAACCGGCAAGACCACCCTTGCCAGAGTCATAGCGAATACTACGAAAAGCCATTTCGTCACCCTCAATGCCGTCCTCAGTGGGGTCAAGGAGCTTCGTTATGAGATTGAACAAGCACGGGAGCGGCTGAGCCACTGGCAGCAGAGAACCATACTTTTCGTTGACGAGGTACACCGCTGGAACAAAAGCCAGCAGGACGCCTTGCTTCCCTGGGTGGAAAACGGAACGTTCATCCTCATCGGCGCGACAACGGAGAATCCGTATTTCGAGGTCAACGCCGCGCTTGTCAGTCGTTCACGGATTTTCCAGCTCGTGAGCCTGACTGACAACGACTTGCTGGACATTGCCCGACAATGCCTCGGTGATAAGGACCGGGGCTATGGAGCATATGATGTTAGCTTCGAGGCGGGAGCGCTGGAACATCTGATTGATGTATCCAACGGCGATGCCCGTTCCCTGCTCAACGCTTTGCAGCTGGCTGTGGAGACGACACCTGCCATCTGGCCGCCTCCTCCAGGAACCGAGATATACATATCACAGCAGACGACCGAGGAAAGCATTCAAAAAAAGGTGGTTCTTTACGACAAGGAAGGTGATTATCATTTCGATATCATAAGCGCATTCATCAAAAGTCTCCGCGGTTCTGATCCTGATGCCGCGCTCTATTGGCTTGCAAGGATGGTTCGTGCCGGTGAAGACCCCCGGTTCATTTTCCGAAGAATGTTGATTAGCGCATGCGAAGACATCGGGCTGGCCGATCCCATGGCCATCACCATCGTTGAAGCTGATGCCGCCGCCTTCGATCGTATCGGTCTCCCGGAGGGGCGTTTCCATCTGACACATGCGGCCCTCTATCTGGCCACTGCCCCCAAGTCGAACAGCACCATGGGCTTCTTCGATGCCCTCAAGAACGTGGAGACGGAAAGCCGTGCCGAGGTTCCCACCCATCTCAAGGATGCCAGCCGCGATGCCGAGGGTTTCGGGCATGGGGAGGGTTATCTGTATCCTCATGCCTACCGTGACCACTGGGTCGCCCAGCAGTATCTTCCGGAAAGCCTCCAAGGAAAGATTTTCTACCATCCTGCGGAGACAGGCTATGAGGCTCGTATCAGGGATACTGTCTTGCGTCACAGGGAGGCACAAATGGAAGCTGTCACTCCTGACGCCTTCCCTGAACAACTGACATGGTCGCCGCGCGACAGGAAGCAGGAACAATGGCTTTACAGGACTACGACGGAACGGGGAAGGATGCTCTCCGATATCCATGTGAAGTTGTATGCCGCTCTGGACATCAGGCGTCATTCGCGTATCATGGTGCTGAATGCCGGACATGGTCTTCTTCTCTGGGAAGCGGTTCGCAAGACGCCGGAAGGGTTGGTCATCGCATCTGTCAGGACCGCGGAACAGCTCGCGCACCTGACTCATTATGCGGAGGGCATGGAAGATCTTTCCCGCCCGCGTCTGTTCCAATGCGAACCATTGGACGTGTTCTCCCGCATCGATCAGGATGTAAAATTCGAGGCAATCATCGGACGAAACGTTCTAACTCGTTTTTCATCACAGCAGGAATTAGCTGCGCGGATGTTGGCTGTCCTTGCCCCTGATGGTGTCATTGCCCTGGCAGAAACCGTTCCGTCGGAGGGTTCCCGTCTGTCCGACTTCATGGAGGTGGGTTCTTCGGCGCAGGATGTCCTGAAAGAAGCGGAGAAACACATTTATGCCTCCAATGTCGATGATATCGCAGGATGGAATGATGCCGATTTGCCAGCGTGCTTCAAACAAGAAGGGTATGTGGTGGACATGGATAGCGATGATTTCCGTGAGGAACGAGCCATCACCCGTGAAGATTGTTTTCGTTGGATGGAGAAAACCTATCTTCCCGCATTGAAGGAGGCTGGATGGAAAGGCAGCCCTGACCAGCTTTCTACATTGGTGACGGATGCTTTGGCGGATAGGCATGTCCAATGGCGGCATCATGTGGTGTTCCTCTGTGTCAGGCATGCCGATACGGCGCGGCTATCCCCTACCGCCCATAGTGCCGTCCGCAGTGCCTCCCGTGACAAGGGAACGGGAGCATGGAAGGAGACACTGGAAAGTGTCCATGGTTTTTAATCTTTTACGGAAAAGAAGTTACGTCCAGAGAGGCTTTTTCATTGTTTTTGAACAGTGAGAGTTGACAAAAAAATGGCTTTACGGCATATTAATGCAGGTCGTTGCATCACTGCGGTGGGCAGCCCGCTTCAGCTCATGGTGGAAGTAGTTCAAAGGTAGAGCCCCAGATTGTGGATCTGGTTGTTGCGGGTTCGAGCCCCGTCTTCCACCCTTCCCTCTGTAAGGGGGTCTGTTTGGAGACTGCGCTTGTAGCTCAGCTGGATAGAGTGGCGGACTTCGAATCCGTAGGTCGCAGGTTCGAATCCTGCCGGGCGCAGAGTGCATGGTTTTTTGACAGTAAATAGGTAATGTCTTGGGCCGCTAGCTCAGCTGGTAGAGCAGCAGACTCTTAATCTGCGGGTCAAAGGTTCGATCCCTTTGCGGCTCATATGTCTGGCATCTTGCAAAAACGCCTTGACAGCACCGCGAGAGTGGTGAAATTGGCAGACACGCTAGACTTAGGATCTAGTACCTTACGGTGTGCGGGTTCAAGTCCCGCCTCTCGCATACCGAGAAGCCCGTGTCATTGCCTGGTTCTTTTTCGCGAGAGTAGCTCAGTGGTAGAGCTCCACCTTGCCAAGGTGGATGTCGCGGGTTCAAATCCCGTCTCTCGCTCTAGGTAACTAATTGCAATATAAGCAGTTAGTTACTTTTTTTGTGTCTGATGCTCGTTTTGGGGTGTGATACCATATTTGTGATACCAAAACAGCAGAAAAAAGCTCCCAGCTAACTTTCTTACGTTTGAGGGTTTTTCTATGCAAAAATTCGTATCCTCACGGATTTCATCATGCTCAAGCACCTTTCCAAGGTGGATGTCGCGGGTTCAAATCCCGTCTCTCGCTCTAGGTAAAAATGGTTTGGAGCATATCCTTGCTGTTTTTTTAGGATATTCGGGTTCACCAGTGGCTGAAATCCGTTAAATACAGTATCATAGTCAAGTTGGTTGCATCCAGAAGCTCTGGATTGGATCATCCGCCGGTTTTTCCGGTAAAATACGTGCGGTTTACGCATTTTGCTTATGAAAGGAAGAGAAGTAGCATGAGTGCTGAGAAGAAAATCAAAGAACTGGGGAACTCCTCCGTTGAATTGACGCTAACCATCACCGCGGCTGATATCGAAGCTGCGTACAAGGAATTGCTGGCGACCTATGGGAAGAAAGCCCAAATCAAAGGATTCCGCACAGGCAAGGCTCCGCTGTCTGTCCTTGAAGGAAAGTTTGGACAGGCAATCCGCGAGGAAAGCACCTTCAACACTCTTGAGAAAACCGTCCAGGCGGCCGTCGCTGAAATCGAGGATCAATTCAAACCCCTCCCCTACAGTACGCCCGTCCTCCAGAACGAAGAATCCCTGCTTCCTTTCAAGCCCGATACTGACATCACTTTCTCCGTCGTCTACGATGTCATACCCGCGTTCGAGCTTCCTGCCTATAAAGGACTGACCGTGGAAGCACCCAAAGTCGAAGTCACCGATGATTTGGTAAACAAGGAAATCGAACAGCTCCGCGACCAGAACGCCCTTGTACGTGAGAAAGACGGTACGGTAGCGAATGGGGATGTCGTGACCGTCGATTATACCGAGCTTGACGCTGACAAGAATGAAATCGAGAACACCGCTCGCAAGGACTTCACCTTCACCGTAGGCAGCGGCTACAATTTCTACAAGATTGACGAAGACATCATCGGCATGGCAAAGGATGAGGAAAAGATTTTTGAGAAAACCTACCCTGCTGATTACGATCTTCCCGATTACGCAGGAAAGACCATCGCACTCAAGGCCACAGTGAAGAACGTCAAGACCCGCGAGTTGCCTGAATTGGACGACGAGTTCGCCCAGGACGTAAAGGAAGAATACAAGACTGTCGCTGACTTGGTGAAAGCAACACGGGAAAAACTAGAGGAGCATCTCAAGACTCATCTGGATGAAACCAAGCTCTCCGCCCTGACCGACAAGATATTGGAGACTGTCGATATTCCTGTGCCTGCGTCAATGATTCGGATTGAGGTTGAACAGAACTGGAACAAGTTTGTCCGCCAGAGCGGGCTGAACGAAGAACAGGTTCTGAAGTTCCTCCAGTTCCAGAACCAGACCAAGGAAAGTGTGATGGACGAATGGAAAGAACCTGCTGCCAAGAGCTTGAAGGTTCAGCTCCTTTTGGACAAAATCAAAGAAGCGGAAAACTTCCAGATTGACGACAAGGAACTTGCTGAAGCCGAGGCTGAACAGCTCAAGGACATCACGGATGAAGCGCAGAAAACCTACTACCGCGACATGATTCTTGACGACCTCAAGTTCCGTAAGGTCGGTCCCTTCCTGCTGGAAAACAACACCTTCATAGAAGGCGAGCCTCTCACCTATGACCAATTCATCCAGGGTGCGCACGCCACACACGCCCACTGAGAATTGAGTGACCGAAAGCAGGGCGCTCCGGAGTCCTGCTTTTTTTCTAAAGGAGCCTGTAAGCATGGATAGAACGGAAAGGATGAATTCACTCGTCCCTGTCGTCGTGGAACAATCCGGCATCGGAGAACGTTCCTATGACATTTTCAGCCGTCTGCTCAAGGATCGCATCATCTTCCTTGACGGAGAGATAAATGACGTAACGGCGGATCTCGCCGTTGCACAACTCCTCTTTTTGGAGTCCGAGGATCCGAGCAAGGACATCAGCCTGTACATCAACTCCCCAGGGGGAAGCGTCACGGCAGGGCTTGCCATCTATGATACTATTCAGTACATTCACAGCGATGTCCAGACCATCTGCATAGGGCAGGCCGCTTCCATGGCGGCGTTGTTGCTGACATCCGGAGCGGCAGGAAAAAGATTCATCCTTCCTTCCGCGCGGGTCATGATCCACCAACCGTGGGGAGGCGTCCAAGGACAAGCTACCGATATTGGCATCCATGCCAGGGAGATGTCCCGCATCAAGCAGTTGACGGTGGATATTTTTGCCCGGCACACAGGACATCCTGCTGACCAAGTGAAAAAAGACCTGGAAAGGGATTATTTCCTTGCCGCGCCAGATGCCGTGGCTTATGGAATCGTTGACCACGTGATGAAAAGGAACTGATAATGGCAAGACCTTCCAAACTATGCTCTTTCTGCGGCAAAAGCGCGGATGAAGTAAAAAGACTCATCTCCGGCCCTGGAGGCGTGTCGATTTGCGACCAGTGTGTCAAGACCTGCAACGTAATCCTCGCCGAATCCCCAGATCCAACAGAGGAAACCCTGCCCGAAGAACTTCCTACTCCTCAGGAGATAAAAAGCTATCTCGATGATTATGTAATTGGGCAGGATGCTGCAAAGCGCGTCCTGTCGGTCGCTGTCTATAATCATTATAAGAGAATCAAGTATCAGAACCGCCTCAGCAAGGAAGAAGGCGTGGAGATGGACAAGTCGAACATCCTGATGATCGGACCAACCGGTACGGGAAAGACTCTGCTTGCCCGAACCCTTGCCCGCAAACTGAAAGTTCCTTTTGCCATTGCCGACGCTACCACGCTCACCGAGGCGGGATATGTCGGCGAGGATGTGGAGAACATCCTTCTCAAGCTCATCCAGAACGCAAATGATAATATCGCCGAAGCGGAACGGGGCATCATCTTCATCGATGAAATCGACAAGATTGCCAAGAAAGGAGAGAACGTCTCCATCACTCGCGATGTGTCCGGCGAAGGCGTACAGCAGGCTCTGCTGAAAATCATCGAGGGAACCGAGGCAAACGTCCCGCCTCAGGGAGGACGCAAGCATCCCAACCAGGAAATGATCAAGATCAACACCAGCAACATCCTTTTTATCTGTGGAGGCGCTTTTGTCGGTCTGGAAAAAGTGATTGAGAAACGGGTTGCTTCCCAACCTATGGGTTTCGGTGCTACTCTATCCAGTTCCCAGAAGGATCTTTCGACACTGTACAAGGAATTGCTCCCCGATGATTTGGTCAAGTTCGGACTGATTCCTGAATTTATCGGACGCCTGCCAATCCACGTCTCCTTGGACAACCTGAAGAAGGAAGATTTAATCAGGATCATTTCCGAGCCAAAGAACGCCATCCTTCGTCAGTACGTAGCTTCGTTCAAACTTGACAATGTGTCCCTGGAATTCAAGCAGGAAGCCGTTGACGCTATCGCCGAGAAAGCAATTGGACAAAAAACCGGTGCCCGTGGACTGCGTTCCATCGTAGAGAACATCATGATTGATATCATGTACGACATCCCATCCATGAGCAATGTCAAGAAGGTTGTCATTGATCGGGATGCTGTCGTAAACGGTACGAAGCCCAAGCTCCTCATTGCATCGGAGGGTTGATATGATTTACCCCCACGTGCCTGAAGATATCGCCAATGCGCTTCGTTCTTGCAAGAAAGCCATCATCATAGGACATGTCGCTCCTGATGGTGACTGTTGTTGCAGTGAAATCGCCATGAGATATCTTCTCTCCAAGCTGGGAACTAAGGAAATCCTCCTTGCTAACGCTGGTCCTTTCGAAAGACCAGAGATACGGGAATGGAAGGACTCCTTTGTCTCTCACATCCCTGCTGAATGGAAAAGTGATGATCCCTTGGTTATCGTCGTTGACTGTTCCACATTGGACCGTATAGGACATTTGGCCACAGAGATAGAAGGTCTGCGTACTTTGGTCATTGACCACCACAGTACCGGCGTTCCTTTCGGTGATTTGCGCTTCATTTTTACCCATTCCTTCTCCACTACCCTGTTGATACAGCACCTGTTCGTTCACCTGGGAGTAGAGATTGACAATTTTGCCGCCGAACACCTGTTCTTCGGTTTTGCCACCGACACCGGGTTCTTCCGTTTCATCGGACCTGGCAGGGGTGAAACGCTGCGAATGGCAGCGGATTTGGTTGATGCAGGAGTCTCTCCTAACGAAATCTACGACCGCATGACCGGCGGGCGTCCCATTGAATCCATCCAGTACCTCGCCGCCTTGATTGCCCGTATTGAATCTTTCTATGATGGCAAGGTGCTGCTTGTCGAGGACAGCAAAGAAGACATGGTACGCTTTGGGGAACAGAATCGACCGAGTGATGCCCTCTATGCAGCGTTGCTTTCCATCGACGGCGTCCAGATGGTCATTTTCATCAAGCATATCGACGGTCAAAGCATTGAACTCGGTCTGCGCTCCAGCCATTCCTCGGACATTGATGTCGGCGCTTTGGCAGGATTGCTAGGCGGCGGTGGACACTGCAAGGCCGCTGGCGCCACTGTTCAACAGTCAATCCAAGAAGTGAGAAATTTTCTTCTGACCGCGATTTCTGAAAAAATAAACTGATTATTATTTCTTTATTACACAAAAAATAATTGCCATTGGCTTGGAATAATCCAAAAAGTTGGCATGATCCTTTCATATTATATTCCTGCTGTTCATGCGGATTGTTCACATAATATTCCCCGCATGATCGCAGGAGGCTCTGATGAGCATGTCACTGTACCTCTCCCCGGCGTGGGAAGAGGATTTGAACCATCGGGTAAGGCAATACGTTGCCTTAAAGGAAAAACACAGTCTGTCCATGCAGGAACAAATTCACATGGAACGACTTTTGGACAGATTGAAGGAAAATCTAATGGAGTTCCTCTATCAGTATCCTGTGTACCATCGTCTCATAGATAGCGAGGATGCCGGGGAGTTCCTTGACTTCTGTCTGCCGGGAATCCAAGGAATGCTGGATTCATACCGATACGCTTGGGTACCCTTTGACAAGTATCTCAAGATCATTGTGAAACGCCGTCGCGATACATGGCTCAGGTCACGAAAAAAAACGATTCAAGAGGAACGTTGCATCCTCACCTATGAGCCAATTCGTGGAATCACAGGAATCCCTGCATACAAGAAAGGTCATGAAGAAGGCGAAGAACCGGAAATCCTTGATGATGTGCCCGATGTATTTGATATCGTAGCCATGCAGAAAGAGTCCGACATCATACTGCGTCTTGACGCGACAAGTCCTACGAAGCTAATCAGGAAGAAACACAGGAACCGACAGTCAGCCTTCACTCTTGATGCGCGATACCGGAATCCGGAGAAAGGTATTCCACCGGAAGTCCTGTTCAGCGAAATCTCCTGGTATCCTGCCACTTTCCATATCACGGCGGCGCGACGGGCTTGCCTTGCTGACCTACACAGGTTGAATCCTGCCGCATACCGGCTGTGCCTTTACTTGACTTCTCCCTTGCACCGTCGTCGCATCCTGATGCTGATGATGACATCTCCCGATCGGCTGGAGCCTCATGACATAGAATTCATGGCGGCATTGTTCGATGTTGATGTCGCGCTTCTTGAGGAGTTGCTTTGGCATGCAAGGAAATTGCAGGTAAAACAGCAACGGAACCGTGAGTCATTGGAAATCAACAGGAATACTCACTGGATTCGCATGGTCATGTTGCAGGAGCAGGAGAATCTTTATGGCATGTCTGAAACTGATGAGAAGATGAAAGCTTCAATTGTGCTGGAGCATCAGAAGGAAGCGGCCTATAAACGGCGGCTCCATGACCTGAAGCACATGCAGTCTCGGCTTTCTCACAGCAATATCGCCCACATGCTCAAAATACCGCATGGTACGGTGTGTTCCGGCATACATTACGGAAAAGCGTTGATTCAGCGCTGCCTGTATCCGGATATGGACGATGTATGATGAATTCGGTATTGTTGTGGCAATGAAAAAAATATTGCTCGCATCCGGAAACTTGCACAAGAAAGAAGAAATCCAACGCATGCTTCCGGAATATGAAATCATGACTCCCACTGATGTGGGAGTTTTATGGGATTGTGAGGAAAATGCTCCCACTTTCACGGGAAATGCCCTGATAAAAGCCTTGGCTTTGCACAAGGTCACTTCCACTATGGGTATTCCCATCCTTGCCGATGATTCCGGACTGGTAATTCCTGCCCTTGGTGGGGAACCGGGAGTACATTCCGCACGCTATGGTAGTGAAAATGCCGGGCGTTTGCTGGAAGCTCATGAGAAGAACAAGTATCTGCTCCACAACATGGAGGGATATGTAGGAAGCCAGCGGAAGGCAAGTTTCGTATGCGCTATAGCCGTTGTCTTTTCTTCTCTTTGCCATTTCACCGTACAGGAAGAAGTAGAGGGTTCAATATTGACAGAAGAACATGGATCGGGTGGCTTCGGCTATGATCCGATTTTTTTTGTCGATGAGGCAGGGATGAGCATGGCAGCACTGGATTCGTGGCAGAAAGACTATTTCAGCCATCGCGGCCGTGCGCTACGGGCAGCACAAAAGATCCTGACAAGCGTATATTGCAATAAAGAGTCAACTATAAAGAGGCATGCAGATGAACAAGACACCACAGCGAAATGAGGTCCCGGTCAAAGATACTTGGGATTTGTCGTCACTTTTTGCCATGGAAGAAGAATGGGATGCCACTCTTGCGCAATTCAAGGGTATGATTGACCAAGCCGCACAATACAAGGGAACGCTGGGGACGTCCTCAGATGCCTTGTACGCAGTTCTTGGATGGTATATCGATGCTTCGCAGAAGATAGAGAGACTGGGCAACTATGCGTTCCTCAGGTTCTCGGTAGATGGAACCAATACGGACTGTCAGAAACGTATGGGGCTTGTCCAGCAGGCAGCAACGGATTTCTCGGCGGCGACAAGTTGGTTTGACCCGGAAATCCAGGCAGTTGATTCTCACAAGCTGGATTCATGGCTTGCCGAGGAGCGTTTCACCGACTACCGCATCATGGTTGCCCGGCTGATCCGCTTCAAGCCGCACGTCCTCACGGAAAACGAAGAAAAACTGCTGGCTTTGGCATCGGACGCAACCACGGTTTCCCGTACTGCCTTCCAAGATCTCACTAACATAGACATGGATTTCGGCATGATCACGACTCCGGAGGGGGATCTTCCTCTGACGCAGACCACATGGAGCTCCTTCATGAATAATCCGGACAGGGAGCTGCGCAAATCAGTGTACCGACAGTTCTACAAAGTCTACGCTACACACAAGCACGTCCTTGGCCGTCTGTATGAGGGATCCGTCAAGAAAGATATCTTCAAGGCGAACAGCAGGGCATTCCCTTCGGCACGAGCTGCCGCTCTTTTCCCTGACAATGTCCCCATGGAGGTATATGATAGTCTTGTCTCATCGGTTCATGACGCCCTGCCCCTTCTGCACCGTTATTATGATATCCGACGCAGAGCTCTTGGTTTGGACAAGCTCGCCCATTACGATGTCTATGTTCCGCTGGTATCAGGCGTGGATACGGTGACACCGTATGATGAAGCTGTAGGTATCATAGCCGCCGCCTTGAAGCCTTTGGGAGACGAATATGGTGCGACCATTACTGCCGGGCTCACCACGGAGCGATGGGTGGACAGGTACGAAAATGTTGCCAAGCGTTCCGGTGCTTTTTCCAGTGGCGCTTTCTCCGGTAAGCCGTACATCATGATGAACTACAAGGAGGATGTCCTCAGGGATGTGTTCACCCTTGCCCATGAAGGCGGTCATTCCATGCATAGCTGGTACAGTGCCCGGAACAATCCCTACCCGCACTATGACTATACTATTTTCGAGGCCGAGGTTGCGTCAACGTTCAATGAGCAGCTTGTAGCCAAGTACCTGTTCGATACTGCCAAGGATGATAAGATGCGTGCATATATCATTGGCAAGCAGATCGATGACCTTCTTGCTACACTTTTCAGGCAGACGATGTTCGCTGAATACGAGGACATCATCCACAGACAGGCTGAAGAAGGAGAGCCGATAACGCTGGAGGGTCTGCGCTCGACATACAGAGGGTTGCTGGTACAATATTTCGGTTCTCTGGTCGAATTTGAGGAAAACAGTGACCTTGAAGGTCTGCGGATTCCCCATTTTTACAATGCGTTCTACGTGTACAAATATGCCACGGGAATTTCTGCGGCCATAGCTTTGTCCGACAAGGTTCTTTCCGGCACGACTAACGACAGGGATGCCTACCTTTCCTTCCTGAAGTCGGGAGGCAGTTTGTTCCCGATTGACTCCTTGAAAAAGGCAGGAGTAGACATGTCTTCCCCTGAACCGGTCCGAGCTGCAACGCGCAAGTTTGCGTCCTTGCTCGACCAGTTTGAAGAACTGACCATCGGCAAGTAGGGTCTGACTAATCCGTACTGTGGCGTTCGGCCATCATCTTGAATAGTGAATTAAACTGCTTTCCGCTCAGACTAGCCTCTGGTGCTTTACGCAACGGCAGAATTATGATAGCTTTGTGAAGATTTTTGCGAGGCATATCGCAAGATTGGTTTTTCTCTACGTAATTTTTACGCGCCAATAGCTCAGCTGGATAGAGCAACTGCCTTCTAAGCAGTAGGTCATAGGTTCGAACCCTATTTGGCGTAATAAAATTAATACCACCAGATTCACCGTGCTTCTCGGTACCACGCTGAACACGTTCCGGTAGAAATAGATCGTGCATCCTACAATTTCAGTTACTGTCTATAGGTTATTCATATTATAATTTTATTATAATAATATATTGACAGAATGAGATGAGCATGGTACTATTAGTCATCAAGGAAAAAGAAAGACCATTTCGAAAAGATTGTAAAAATCATCGAAATGGTCATCGCCCTAGGAAGCTTGGTGGTATCACTGCTTAGCTACCTATACAAATAAGCGTCCGGGGGTGGCGGTAACCACCCCCTACAAATACAAACTACAGCCAAAAGCTGAAGGAGTCAACATGAAAGACAAACATGAAATTCACGCATGGATAAATACGGCTCTCAACATTGCGACGTTCATCATAGTTTTGATCCTTGCGTTGAGGTGATACATGAAGCCATTCTATACCGTCGCCGATGTGGCAGAAATCCTCGGCACAAGCAAAGTCAATGTAACTGAAATGCTCAAGCGCACAGGAAAAGAAAAGGTCTCCGGAGTCTACCTGATATCGCCTGATGAGCTTGCTTACCTCAAGGAACGCCGTGGCAAGGTCGGTCGCCCGAAAGGGCAGAAAAACAAGAAGTCCGAGGAATAGACCACGGATCAGATTTTATCAAGAAAGCACCTGGAACAGCAGACTGTTATACCAGATTGTTCTGCTTCTTTACAATCTGATCAATCTGGGAAGATATGTTCTTCAGGGCATCAGAGGCTTGCTTAGTCTCTACCGTTACATTGACTTTGACATCTGATTGTTTAGCCATCCTTTCCTCCAACGGAAAGGATGCTATAGATATGACTTAACGGAAGATAGCTATCAACAGGAAAATGAGTACAGGAATCCAGATGGGGGAAGAATAACCCAAAAGAAGAACCCAAATAACTATCTTTTCTTCTTTCTTGGTAAGCCCGTTTCCAAGCCACAACACAGCGTGTCTCCTTCCTGTATTTCTACAATAACCCCTCTCTTCCTTTAAGTCAAACTCTACAGCATCATTTTTGGATGATACAGACAATCCCCAACAGTCCGTTATTCATGATCTGTACCGCCACATCACTGACTCCGGCGCTCAAGAAACTATTGTTGTTGAATCCAGAATAGATTGATAGTGATTAATCCAAGAAACACTGATAATTTTGCGAAAAGAAGCGTTTAAAACAGCTCGCATACCCATCCAACCTGTTTAACATCCAGAACGTTTAAAAAAGTTAAACACCCAGTAAACGCCAGATTAAACACCTTTTTGTCTGTTTTATCCATATTGTTTACTGAGTGTTTATTTCTACAGCATAGTATTTCGCGAAATCAGATGTGAGAAATTGCGAAATCAATCATCCTTAGCTTCAATGATACTGAATGGACCATAAGCTCTCTCAATATCATAATTACCAACCAGCACCTCTGTCTTCATTTTCCATGGCTGCACTTTTGCAGTGACGGACATCCGCATGGGGAAGTTTCTGCTTCATTCAGGTTCTCTCTTTAATAGAAAAGGAACACTAAAAAGCTATCAAATCGAAAAACAAATAGCATATTGAAGAACAAAGCAATTAGATATGATTGAACAGGCCAGTAGTCCCCATCTTTCGGCGAGGACAGTTCCACATGCTAGAACATACAATAATTTGCCCATTGAACGATTCTATTCTGCTCCTATATAGTCAGTTATAGTTCCCGCAAGAGGAGTATCGACAAGGTCGTTATGACTGTTGATAATGATTTTGTCGATGACAGCATAACCATCAGAATTTATCGTAAGAGCATAATTAACAGCTGATGTACATATTTCTCCTGTCTCTGTAGAAATCCACAAGCCACTGAAACTCTGCATGTATTTACTTAAGGACTCACGCCAACGGGGCAACTCTCGTGTGAAAAAAAGTTCTATGACCTGTTCCCCATCTACAAAACGTTCCCGTACATAATCATATTCTGGTTCATTGAAGAAGACCGTCAAATCAGTATCCCAGCTCGCAACAGCCGGCTTGAATCCAATTGTATCGACACCATAGCCCATGGCTGCGCCCTGATGCTTTTCCCCTGTAACTAAATCAGTCTTTTCACCAATCCACCAATTAACAGGGAACGTATCCGTCTCCAAAACTCCTAAATCTACTAAAATTTCATCAAGCTCATCAAAAGAATGAGCAGGATACAGTATGTCATTAATCTTAGCACTGATGCCAAAATCTTCTTCATCAAGTACCCAATATACAACTGCTTGTTCAGCCGTTCTGTCTGATGTATCTTCGGTCAGGTCATCAATAGTTCGAACAGAACGGGAAGGTGCAGACATCTGTTCGTCATAGATGGAATGATCATACCATGCCGTCAGTTCATTAACCTCTCCCAAGATAGTAGCAGGATCAATAGTCTCACTACGAGAGAACCCTGCCCAAGGATATACCGGAGGGTCTACAGGTGGTTCTCCTGGACACCCGGCAAGAAACAAAATACTGAAAACAACAAGAAAGATTCCTCCAACCTTTTTCACTTTATCACCTCACAATCATGATATTCCAAGTTCATCAAGAAGTGTAGTAAGTTCTTCCGCACTTTTTCCTATGCACTGCTCCGGCAAGTTCCGAAGATAGTCCAAGTAATCTTTTGTCTCTCTATATGCTGCCAGCTTTTCTTTCACATCTTCGCCATCAGACAGAGCAAGCTGCCATTCTTGGAACAAATTGTCAGCCTGATGTCCAGCATCTGAAATCTTATCGGTACGCCAGATGCGGATAGCTTCCTGAGCGACAGAAATCATTTTACTCTCATCCACTACTACCGTCCCGTCTAACAATGTCCAAGCATCACGTAATGCAGAATGAGGAAAACTGGAATCATCATCAAATATGGCGACATCTCCTGCGGAGCTGATAATCTGCGTCTCAGCTGTATCTTCCGTCATCCCCTCCTCAACGAGTTCCTTGATCTTCCGCTGAGAAGGATATATAAGAATCACGCCATCATCGGTTTTCATCACACCAATCATACTTCCTCCTATCCGATAGCCAGAACGGCAAAGTTTGTATGTCCATTCAGCGATGCGTTATGGTTGATAGTAAAGTTACATTTCTCTGTATAACGAGTACTCATCTGGCCGATAACAGCATAATCGTTCGGTTCGTCCGTTCGGATGCCAACAACAAATAAAGCATAGTTTGTTGTTGGCAATAGATTATCAAAGACAACAGACCATTTACCAGTTCCTCTATATTGGAATGTATTTACGTTAAAATCTGCAACAAGTCCGTTGGACCACACACCCCATGCTCTCACCAGATTCATGGGAATATTTCCGACCGCTCGCAATGCATCGGAAACATATCCCCCATAGAACGGCTCCTCCGATGTTCCCAGACTTGTAGTACTGGTTGCAGGAGTTGGATTGCTCATGATGACTTGTGCTCTCTGGGAGAGTAACTGCACACTACAAGACACGGCAGAATATACTCCTACCGCTGAACCGGTGCCACCCCAATTCTGGATAGTCACAGATTCAGTCGCATTGGCAAAGGTTATGCCATCGGCGTTCCGTGTGACCTTTGCTATGCCTGTGAGGGTCTTGGCGCTTCCCCCGGCGGGAGTGAGTGCAACGGTCGAACTGGCCGTATTGGTTGCCGTATCCATACCGATCTGGAGACTTGACAGCCCACTGTAGAAGTCCGTACCGGAGATATAATGCAGGTTGTTTTGAGAACTCCATGCACCTATTACGCAACTATCCTGACGGAAAGTGTCGAGAGATATCAAAGATGTGTTTCCATCGGAGAATCTTACAAACACTCCATGACTCGCTTGTGACAGACAATCGAAGTACACCCAACCAGCACCGCCTGTTTCAGAACCGCTTGAGGATTCACTTCCGTTTACAAACAGTTTGATTGTGTCCCCTGGGTTGACCTGGATTGTTCCTGTCACAGTTTGCGGGCCAATAGACGCACCACTACTTACTCTTGCAAAGAAAGAGGCATAAGACGCATTGTTCTTAGTCAGCAAAGATGTTGCTGGTCTTGTGGATGAGAGTGACTCAGAAGTCAACCGATAAGAAAACACGTATATCCCAGCAGGGATGGTATACGACCACTTCAGTTCAGGATACTCGCCCCACTGAGAATGACTGCCGCTAAACTGGTCCTTTAGTAAAAAGGCGCTTGTTCCGGCGAGTTTCGTTCCACCAGAAATAGTTTTTCCCAAATAAGAGCCAGAGATGGTTTGCAAGTCCTGGCTTACCGACAGTGCCACTGCTGAGTACAGTGCATCTGTAGACCACAACGTCTTCCCCGGAGCGGACTCTCTCGTCTCTCCCTTGACAGCACGCTGCGTCTTGAGCACCGGCGTCAGGCCATCTGAATCCAACGTCTCAACAATGATGTCCCTCAGAATTGCCCGGACCGCTTTGAGCTGCCCCTGTCCCAACCACCAGCCGGAACCATCCGAAGGAGGATTCCCTGCGGCGTCATAGCCGGAGTATATCGAGCCTATGACCTCGACCTGGTTTGCGAACAGCTTGTTTACGAACGCCTCCATGGCTCCCACCCGCTCGAACAGTTTTTCAATGCCTAACGCTTTAGCCCAGAGGTTCAAGTTTGTATCAAGGGAAGACTCAGAGCCCTGCATAATCGCCATCGCCTGCTGCGAAATGAAACGGTCTGTACTGACCACAGTCATCATCTCGGCGGAAAGAATCTCTCCGGAGACTGCAAACTGCCCGACAACGAAACTGCCAGAAATGATATCTCCAGAATTGAAATTCTGCCACTCCATCCAGGCATTACTTCCAACGGACTGCGGCTGAAGTCGGGCAAAGGCCACCACCCCGCCTTGGTCGATGAGAATGTAGCCCTGTCCCTGGCCTGTGCAGATGTAGTCGGTACCGATGACTGAAATCCTCTGTGATCCAGCATAGATATATCCTGTGTCCGCTCCAAAGTTTCCATCAGAGTCAAAGCCCCTGACCGAGAGCGTCAGGCCGGAAGTCGATACACCCAGATAGCCAGGAATGCCGGATGAACCGGGTTCACCTTGGTCTCCTTTATCGCCCTTATCGCCCTTGACTGGTTGCCAGTTGTACGATGAAGGACTGGTAGAATCTGCGGCCGTGAAATCGGAATAAGTGCCGATGAATAGCTTCCCTGCCGAGGCAGTTGTAGAGAAGCCGACCGTTCCGTCAGAACTGTTCGCCCATGCAGTGTGGAAGTACGATGTCTTGCCGTCAGCTCCTGTCGGCCCCTGTATCCCCTGCGCTCCGTCAGCTCCCTTGATAAGAGACCAGTTGTAGTCAGAGGGGTCGATAGAGTCTGCCGGATTGTGGTCGCTATAGAATCCCACATATGCCTTACCCACAGGGTTCTGCGAGAAGCCCCCACCCTGTTCAGTGTCTGCGTAGGCTATGTGGCCGTAGGCCGTCAGTCCATCTTCCCCTGGAACGCCGGGAATGCCCTGTACTCCGTCTTCTCCCTGCAACCCCTGTAAGCCCCTCTCTCCCCTTTCTCCTTTATCTCCCTTGTCGCCCTTGTCGCCCTTGACTGGTTGCCAGTTGTACGATGAAGGACTGGTAGAATCTGTGGACGTAAAATCGGAATAGGTACCGATGAATAGCTTCCCTGCCGAGACAGACGTTGAGAACCCAACCGTTCCATCAGAACTGTTCGCCCATGCTTGGTGGAAGTACGAGCTCTTGCCGTCAGCTCCTGTGAGTCCCTGTTCCCCCTTTTCTCCTGGTTCTCCATCTTTGCCGGGTAATACTGACTTTCCACTACTCTGATGCGCTGTAGTGGTGGGTGTGACTTCCAATCCCCCCTGAACACTAACCGCAGTATATGAATTGATCCCGTTGAAGTCATATGCCCTAGAGCAACCAATGATGATGACATAACCTTCCCAACCGTTTTCAAGTTTTATCTTTTTTCTTGAACCTGGTTCATAGCTCTGTGATGAACGGAAAGATATATCATAGATTCCCTGGCTGAAACGGATCCACAAAGTATTTGTCAGTCTTTCAGCTTCACCAGAATCCGTGATGTAACCAGCCTTATGGATATAAGGAGTTTCTGGCAGCTCTGGATAACACGTCTCAATCAAGCTGTCCCGGGCCAATGCCTTTCCCCAGATTTCTGCCCAGTAGAGTTTCGCAGCAGATGAGCCATAATTCTTGTAGCGCAGCTGTGCCTGAAGGGCTTCATACACCACAGCGGTGATGCCTGGCCGGATGGGATCAAGCTGTATGCTTTCGTCTTTGATATCCTTGATATAGTGATTACTGCTGCTGACAAGGCCCAGGTCTTTATTCTGCAACCGTGTCTGTCCGGAGAGATATGAGGTATCCAAATAGTCGGCTCCGAATTTCTGCCAAGTCTCAATGATGTCGGAATCTTCCGGCCAATAGTCACCTGCCGCAATCGCCTCCCCAGGGGTCGGGTCAGATGTGTCCCCTACCGGCAGATTGCCGCGCCACAGCAGGGCATCCGACATGACTTTAAGTTTGGGCCATGTAACCTTCACTCCGTCGTAGGCTTCATACCTCTTTGAGATTGTCAGGCCTGTCCCTCCACGGTTGGCAAGTATGTCATCATCTGTAAGGAGTCCAGCCTGGGAGAGATTCCCGCTTACGGTCCATTCCCAAGTAATGAACTGGCCGGATGAAGTGGTTGTAAGTACGAAGTCGAAATCCTGTCCCAGGGCATCTATGAGGCTCCTATATGTCGCATCACCCTTTGACGCCGCAAAGTGTCTGACCCGCTTGCTGATATCCGGAGCATCAGAGGCAATGCGCCCTTCCAGACCTGCCTGTTTCAGCAGTCTGTAGAGGATGCTGTGTTCCACATCAGAGCGTTTAAAAATCCAGAAAGAATCTCCTCCAACATCTTCCGGCCAGTTTACTGACTGCTTCAGAGAAACATTCAGGTCGACCGTAAAATCAACGGCCTCAAGGCTCAATGGCCCCATGTCCATCCCCTGCCAGGATGTTGACAGCTGAGGATCCATTTTCCCTTCAAAAATCGATTGTTCATTGAGAAAAACCAAGATAGGGATTCTCTGTGTAGATGTCATCAGATAGGAGACAATCTCAGCAGAATAGATGAGGCTGAAGCGTATGGAGTTGAGCGTCGATTTGAAGGATGCATCGCACAGTGTCCTTTTCAATGAGAATGACCCTGCGACCAATGAAGAGGAAATATCATAGTCATGAGAAGCTCCTAGCAATATCCGGATATTTTCTTCTACCATCTCATGCCCCTCTCGCCTTTAACTTAACGCCAGCGATTTGAAGCTTCCCGTATAGGTCATCTATACCGTACACATCACCCTGTATATAGATGACATTAGGCGGTTCTGTTGCCCCTGAAGACATACCAGGGGACTGTGAAGACACCGGCCGGATCCTCACATGCTCCACCCCTCCGGGATTATCGCCGACCATGATGAGCTGAGGTCCGGTCGTAAGAAACTCGCCTCCAGAAGCAAAGGCTGGAACGTTTCCTGTCTTCACTCCCAGCTTCTCCAGCTCACTCATAATCTCCCGCAGCCTGTCCAGGGATGCCGTCCCGATTTCGGCATACATGGCATTGATGCGGGACACTTCACTTGTGATGTCCTCGTCACGTCCGCTCCAGAACTTATCCCACCCTGACATGCCGCTCAGCTCGGCGTCCAGTGCATTCACCTTGGCTATGGCTGCGCTTGACAGCCCCGTCCGGGCATCGGCTTCATTGCGCTGCTGCTGTAGATTTCCCGCCCCTTCACGAAATGTGACGACATCAATCAGGTTTCGATCAAGCTGCCGCCTGAGCAGGTCATATTCAGTATCTATTGTAGAGTTTATTGTTTCCGCCAGTTTCTGCCGGGCCTCAAGTTCATCCTGCATTGACTGTGTGATTGAATCATCTATCCCAGTCCCACCACCCATCAGACCCGCTGACATTCCGGTGATACCGCCCAGTGCGAACAGTCCCAGGGCAACAGGAACCCCGGCCCAGCCAGTCTCCGCAATAATTCTTAAACCAGCTGCTATGGCACTGGAAGAAATCTGGGAGAGAACCTGCTGTGTAAACTGCCCCATGGAATCTCCAAAGCCATCAAGGGCGTTACCTCCAGAAGCGATGGCGGAACCCATACTCTCAAATGCCCCTGCCGCAGTTGAGCCTAGGGCATCAGCAGTGAAGAATTGTTTCTTCAGGGATTCCCCCATCTTTGCCATTTCTTCATTGACCGCCTGGGCGACCGTCAGCTCCTTTTCTGCTGTCCCGACCGCCTTGTCCCAAAGTTCCTGTCTCTGTTGGGCGGTCAACAGACCCTGCTTTTCCAGTTCATCCAAAGTCTTCTGATATGCGGCGAGTTCAGCGGCTTTCCTCTCCTCATCAGTCATAAGGGATGCAATGAGTTTTTCCGCTTCAGCACGCAGGCTCTCACCATGCTTGATGACTTCGATCTTCTCGGCTATCTCATCATATGTCCCAGAGAGAATCTCCAGATTCTCTTTCCACTCCCCGGTGTCGCCTTCTTCCGCCCCCGCTGACCACATCTTGGTGATCTGGGTCTTTACTGATGAGAGCTGCTCCTCTAGCGTCTGTAGCTCAGTACGGCCGAAGTCAAAGCCGACGGGGATATCCATGCTGAATGAGCGGGCATCCCCTCCGTCGAACAGTTTTTCAATGTATGTCTGCGTATCAGAGTCAATCGTAGGTTGCATGCCGTCCAGCTCAGCTTGCTTTGCTGCGATAACCGCTGCATACAAATCTATGCGCTTCTTTACTTCCGCGACAATCTCTTTATCCGCTTCCGGATCATGGCGGTATGAGTCCAGGATGAGCTGATCAGCCGCCTGCTGTTCTTGTAACTTCTTCAGGTCCGCTTCAAGAGCCGTCTTCCGCCCTTCGTCCGTCTGTCCATAGAGAGCTGATAGAGACGCAGTGAGGCCAGCCTGTTCCTCAAGTACTGTCGCGCGTTCTTTCTCCTTCCCCAGGGATTCCTTGGCAGCCTGAGTTTTCTGCTCCTCCCACATGCCTTCCTGAGCTTTGATCGGTAGGATGTTCTGAAGGATGCTTACAAATTTCTTATAGTTCTCCGTCTTATTGTAGTTGTTGCTGTTGATTATCTCCAGGCTATGCAGCACTTCATCAAGATTCCAGTTCTTTACATCTGAGAACTCTCCCGCAGCAATGAACTTGGCAAGATCCTCAAACTCCAGGAGTCTCCGGGTACGGTCGGAATCTTTCTGGAGCAAAGCGGTCAGCCGTGACACATCAGGTAAAGAGCCAATGACACCTTTCCATCCGACCTGGCTGCTCTCTTTGAAGGCATTCCAGAACGCCGTCCATTTTCCGGGATTCGTCTGTGCAATCTTTTCAGCAACCCCGCCGACCCGACCTTCTATTGTCTCAAGCAGAAGAATCTGTGCTTCATATTGTTTGTTCTGTTCAATCAGGTCCAGGACCTGGTTCTTGATTTCCGTTGATATGAAGATGCCGGATTCTTTGAGCGATTCCATCTCTGTCGCCGGGTTTTCCAGTACCCTGCCAAGATCCCGGACTGCGGAGGTGATATCCGTGCCCATAAGCTTTGAGATATTTGCCGCGGAGAGCACGATACGCTCCATCTGGGATACAGCGATATTCTCAAGCGGCAGGAGAGCCGCCATGGCATTCTTCAGCTGTGTATCATCGATATTGGTCAGTCTCTCGACCTGAGTTGCAATCTCGGATATCTGGCGGACTGAAATGTCGCGGGATTTGCCCGTGACATCGATCATCGCCTGCAGACGTGCGTTTGCTTCGATCTCTTCAATGGTGTCCTTGATTCCTTGTCTGGTCGCTGCCGTGACAAGCCCGATGGCAGCGGCGACTGACAAGTACTTTGATGTCAAGCTCTTCAGGATACCTGTGAAGTCCTGCTGGCTTTTTTTATTCTCATCGGTTGCTTTCTTCTGTTGCTTTGCCTGATCTGTCGAGGTCTTGGCAGCCTGCGCCTGTTTTTCCTGTGCGCCAGCATTGCTATCCAAGCTTGTTTTCAGATTTTTGACAGCTTCTTCAACATTCTCAATGGCTTTCTTTGCCTCTGCAGTTTCCGCTTGGACAATGAGCCTCAGTTCTTCTGTCACAGTAAGTGCCATATCCCACCTCAGGCACAGTTTAACAGAGAGTCGGTGGCTCGAATCAAACGGACTCACCGGCTCTCTGTTCTTGAAGCTTCGGCAACCACTTCGTCATATTCACTCTCAAATGCCCGGATGAGCATGATGTA
This sequence comes from Parasphaerochaeta coccoides DSM 17374, assembly GCF_000208385.1. Taxonomy (GTDB): domain Bacteria; phylum Spirochaetota; class Spirochaetia; order Sphaerochaetales; family Sphaerochaetaceae; genus Parasphaerochaeta; species Parasphaerochaeta coccoides. Next base: position 950,225 of record NC_015436.1, read on the forward strand.
TTCTGCGTTCTCTCCTGCGGGCCCCTCGCCATGAAAGAGTCCAAACTTCTTATAGTCAGACCAGAGTCTCACAGCATCCCATAGGTCGGCGGTGAGCAGTTCTTTCATCTGTTTCCGGGTGATTGAAAATCCGGTGCGGACGAGCAAGGGCTGGTTATCATACCAGGACGACATGGTCTGATACGCCCAGCCTTTCAGACAGCAGTGGAAGCCGAGAGCAAGTTTTTTAGTACGGCCTCATCAAGATCCAATTCCAAGATTTTCAATGCAATCTTCTTTGCAAGCAGCATGCAATAATCATCCGGAAGCCGACACAGCTCTTCACCGGTTGTCACCAGGACCTCTTTCCCGTCTTCGACAACTGTCAGCCCTGAAATCCTGACACCACATTCACGCATGACCAGGGCAATGTCCGTTTCCGTGTATGCCGCAAGCCTGCCTTCAGGGGTCCGGGCATTGATGACACGCTGCATGGTCTCACGCTGGTTCGCATTCGGTTTCGTAAACTCAACCTTGATCTGCTCAGCTTCAGGTTTTTGCTCGTTTCCCAAGAAATCAGGACTCCAGGTCCGTCGGCGCGTCAGATTTATCTTCATCCTTCAGCTTCTCCTTTCCCTTCTTTGCGGGAGTAGTATCAGGGGCGACCGTGCGGTCAATCCTGACGATGCATACAGCCTCGATGGTCGAGTCAGTAATCCGGACATCTCCACCAGAAACTTGGTGGAGATTCTCGATGACATTCCCCTTTGGATCCGTGAAGACAAGCTTCTTCGGATCGTCAGGGGATGAGTGGGCGTTTATCTTCATGCCGTGACCACCTTCTCATACTGCCAGTCATCCTGGGTCTCGTAATTGAAGTTGAACGGCACTCCTCCGGTAGCTGGCTGTCCGGAATCAATTTGGGCTATACGCATCTTTCTGAAGATGGTGATCTCAACTTCTCCCAGTTCTGACATCTCCCTGCGCGCCATCCAGTGCCAGTAGGTCTTGTCTTTCTGCCGTGGGATGAAAGATACCTTCCTGCCAGATCCTGCTCCACTGTCAACGATACGCTTGCTGAACAGCCCCTCCAGCTCGCGTTGCATGTCAGACTCAGTATCGAACAGGCCGCTGATCGTTCCGCTGTCTACAATGTTTCCGTCTCCGACCACGGTCCGGCGACCATTGATCACATCGCACTGGGTTGTCAGGTCGACCGTCCCCTCCTGCCTGCTCCGCGCCACATCTGTGGTCCAGCAGCTGACTGACATATCAATCGGAATGATGACATCTCCTTCAGTCAAGGGAGACTGTGCCGCTGCCGCCCAAGCCGGGACATGAACAGGGGCTCCTATCGGCAGAACCTTCGATCCGGAAATCGACGCGTCCAGCAATGTGTCGAAATATGAAGATACTCCCTTCGCCTTGATGAATGCAAAGCCACCGCTGTAGCTTGCCGTTGCCTTGGTGACTTCCAGCAGTTCTTTGCAGAAACCGCTGCGCCCGTCCGTACTCGTGATTTTCATTCTTATACCTCTCTTCTCAATGATCTTGGGAAATCAAACCTGACAACGTGCGGCTCCACATACGTGTACCGCCACTGTCGGGTTTCCGTCTCTTCAAATTCATTCTGTGTGAACGAACCGGTGCTATCTGAAATCCCTGTGAACGTGACCCGTACTTTTTCAGTCCTTCCTGGCACATCGATGTCAAAGTATCTGCGACCACCTTCAAGGCCGTCGTTCATCACATCCTGAACTTTGAGGGAGACCTCGATGATGCTTGCCAGAAAGAAATCCGGACCATCTCCGCTTCCTACTATGGTGAATTGAAATGTCAGGACATCACGGGAGGCGCCCTGTTCGCTTGCGCCAGTGAACACCATCCTGATCGCTGGTTCAGCACTCGTCACCGGCTGAGGATCATACAGGACGGCGATTCCCGTCTTCTCCTTGAACCATATGGCAAATGCATCACGTATCTTCTGAATCACCTCTTCACCTCCTGAGCAAGCATCCGGGACAGCACATCACGATCCAGATCATCAACGAACAGGAACGGCCGGGCAGGGATGGTTACAGATTTCTTCAGGATGAAAACCACGAACGGGTTACCCCTGCCTTTCTGTGCCATGAATGCCCCGCTTGTCTTTTTCCTGCTCGCCATCCAGACCTTATAGCCATCTCGCTTCAAACCGGAGATGATATGGGTCGCACTGAATCCATACCGCCTTTGCAGCCGGCGTGTCCTACCACCAGCCGGAATCCACAGCCACTTCCCTTTCTTTGGGTGTATGGTACCTCCAAAGTGGTTGAGCCTAGCACCCGGATGATTCGTCCCGATTATTGCAGCATCACCTTCAACCCGGCTGGAAATTGAGGACATCAGCTGTCCCCTATCCCGCAGTGTCCGAGAGCCCTGTTTGATCGCGACGGTCAGCGGGGCATTCGTCGGTCTGATCCCACCGTTTATCTTGCGCAGCGTTGAGGAGACCATGTACTGTCCAGCCCTGGCATAGAAGTCATGACCAACCGCTACAGAGAGCTGCCCCTCACACTTGACGGTGAATGTCATCTTCATGACGTGGCTCCCGGGAAATACGTCCCTTCACTACCGAAGAGGCAGGAAGAGAAGTCTGGGAGACACCCCCGCCTGCCGCCTGATACCCCGCTGCATCCACGGCATTGCCATAGACAGCTCTCAGAATCTCAAGTGCATCGTCCTTTTTATCTGCGGCGACTGCTTCATTCTCCCCATAGGAGTACAGCTCATACAGAGCCCGTTTTAACACAATCTCCCGGTTTATCGGAGTGTCTGCTTCAAAAGATCCTGAAGCTGCCATGACCTTTGCCTGTGCCCACAGCGTAGCTTTCTCAATGGCTCGGACAGCAATAGCATCATCACCACCGGTGAGCGCTTTGTAGTTGTATGCTTTCACTTCAGCCTTCAGGTCTTCAGCTGTGATGATGCTGCCGTCCATTATCTTCCTCCTCAGCCTTGTGCTGCAGCCTGCAACGTCAGAAATTCAGCGATGATGTCGGCCTTGCTATCATCATCGGTCGTCGTCATCTCATAGCCCCGCTCCGCTGCAATCTCCAGGATCCTGGATTTTGTCAGGGCCGTAAGAGCTGCCTGGGTGTATGTCTTCTCTTCTTCTGTGATAGTCACGGTCTCGGCAGTAATCGAGACAGCAGGATCGGCTGCAACTGAAGGATCAAAGACGGTCGCCCAGCAGAAACCCTTGGCACTGACCAGAGGCATCGGTTTGGACTCACTGATGACCTTGTAACCCGAAGGATCGTCGACCTTCACCGGCTTGCTGAAGAACGGCAGGGCATCGAGGCCTCCATCCACATCATCAATGGCACAGTACGTCAGCTCAGGCACCCCGTCAGCATACGCGACAATCTCCGCAGGTCCGACTTCATGCTTGGTCACCTCCTGGCCGGAAGCATCCCGGTCAACATAAGTGACGGCATCCTTGACCAGCTCATAACCGTTGATGATGAGCGTATTCTTCTCAACCTTGGCGGCAATGCGCACGTCATTCTGGAGTCCTGCAATCTTGCCAGCCACAGATGAGAATACCTTGGAGCCAACCAGAAAATGGACTTCACCGGAGAAGCCGGCCTGGATAATCAGAGTCTCCATCCTGTCCAGGTCTTCCACAATCTGCATCAGACTGCATGCAGGCTCATTCCATGATTTCTCCACAGTGAATGTCTGCGTCTGCCCGTCACCATAGGCAACCTGGTAGCGTTCATACCCGCCGCCATCGGTCTGCATCATGTAGTCAATCCTGCCCCTGATAGCCTGTGCACAGAGTGCATTCCGAGTCAGATGAGTGGCACGCATAAGGTCAAGCGTCATGTTGTCCAGGAAAGATGTGACAAGCTGCTGTCCTCGCTCATCACCGGTTCCGTACAGGCTCCTCAGGTCGTTGAGCCGTGCCCCGGTGATGAAATCACTCAGACGGATCGGCATGGGTTCAATCTCGGTGCTGACACGTGAGCTACCGCCCAGAGCCAGTGCAGAGCTTCCCCTTGCAACAACGGCGACATTCCCTGTCCTCTTCAGGATTTCATCAGTCCTGACACGGACAAACGGTGTTGTCGTGCGCTGGGGGAATACCCGGTCAAAGACCACCGAGCGTACGGGAGTCGCACGCTCAATCAGCTTGGTAATCGTACCCACGGTGAAGTACGTCTTCAGATACTCAAGAAGGTCCATATATGCTCCTTATATCTTCGGCCCATGCCGGGCCGGTCTGGTATGATTCCTGCCTGGGCGGAATTTCTCAGAAAGCCCAGACACCTCGGAGAGCCAGGGCATCCAGATCCGCTTGGTCCGCT